>NZ_JADNNI010000022.1:0-65744 GCF_015556925.1 Enterococcus sp. 1001283B150225_161107_E12
AGACATACAAAAAACTCCTTATAAAGTAGATTTGGAATTTTGTTTTTTTCCTTGTCTACTTTATAGGGAGCATATCATATTAGACTACCGGATACCCGCTTATTTCTTTATTCATCTAGTGGTAATTCTTCTTGTGCTTCTTCTGGTACATCAACTGGTTCACCGATGCCATAAGCTGCACGCACTAATGTAGATACTTCAGCCATCATCTCTGGATGATTTGACATATAGATTTTCGCGTTTTCACGACCTTGACCGATGCGATCTTCTTTGTAAGAATACCATGCACCACTCTTATCAACGATATCTTTTTCAACTGCCATATCCAATAGCTCGCCTTCTTGAGAGATACCTAAGCCATACATCACATCGACTTCAGCGATTTTGAATGGTGGTGCTACTTTATTTTTTACGACTTTGATCTTTGTACGGTTACCGACAATGTCCGTTCCTTGTTTCAATTGTTCCGCACGACGTACTTCCAAACGGATCGTTGCGTAGAACTTCAACGCACGTCCTCCTGGTGTGATTTCTGGATTACCGAACATCACGCCAACTTTTTCACGAATTTGGTTGATGAAAATCGCGATCGTTTTTGTTTTGTTGATCGATCCTGAGAGTTTACGTAAGGCTTGAGACATCAAACGAGCTTGTAACCCTACGTGTGAGTCACCCATCTCCCCGTCAATCTCTGCACGTGGTACTAAAGCTGCTACTGAGTCGATAACGACAATATCTACTGCACCACTTGATACTAAAGCATCAGCGATCTCTAATCCTTGTTCTCCGGTATCTGGTTGAGAAAGGAGTAATTCATCGATATTTACCCCTAATTTTTGGGCATATTGTGGATCTAAGGCATGTTCCGCATCAATAAAGGCGGCAGTCCCACCATTTTTTTGGACTTCTGCGATTGCATGGAGTGCAACCGTTGTTTTACCTGAACTTTCTGGACCGTAGACTTCAATGATCCGTCCACGAGGATAGCCACCTATCCCTAAAGCAACATCTAGTGCAAGAGAACCACTTGGAATTGTCGAGATTTGTTGGTCGATTTTTTCGCCCAGTTTCATGATCGAACCTTTCCCATAGTTCTTTTCAATTTTTTTCAATGCAGCATCTAAGGCTGCTTTACGATCATCTGCCAATACGATAATCCTCCTTATTTTTACGACTCAAAGTAACATTTCATTACGTTTATAATATCTTTTTTATTTATAAAAAGCAAGCAAAAACCGAACAAATATTCGCATTTATTTTTTTCTTAATAGTTGCTTTCTTAGCAGATCAAATCCTTGCATAATCGCACTATTTCTGATTGCCGAACGGTCTCTCGTAAAGTGACATTCTTTTGTTTCTACGCCTTCTTTTGATGCAACGGCAAGCCAAACTGTACCCGCAGGATGTCCTTCTAATGTGTCGGGTCCCGCCACACCGGTAAACGCTACGGCATAATCTGTACCAACGAGTTGGCGTGCTCGAATCGCCATTTGTTCGGCACATTCTTTACTGACTGTGCCAAACTGCTCTAATAGTTCTGGATCGATGCCTAAGAGCTTTGCTTTGGTCTCTGCTGAATAAGTCACAAAGCCCCCAGAAAAGACTTGAGAGACGCCAGGAATTGCTCCTAACGCGGATTGAAAGCCTCCCGCTGTCAAACTTTCAGCTGCTGTGACTGTCTTCCCCTGTTCTTTTAGCAGATCCACGACGGCTTGTGGCAACGAATAGTCATCCCCATAGCCATAAAAATATGCACCGACACGGGCTTGGATTTTTTCTTCTAGTGCGTGCAATGCTTGATTCCCTGCATGGATATCTGACGTTTTGACTGTCAATCTCAGTGTGACTTCATTTGGTTTGGCATAAGGAGCAATCGTGGGATTGATTTGGGTAGCAATCAAGTCTTTTAGATCGGTTACTAATTGTGATTCACCGATGCCATAGAAGCGCAACACTTTTGAAATCAGTTTTTCTTCTGAAGGGAATTGTTGTTCTAACAGTGGTCGCACTTGTTCTACAAACATCGGCTTCAACTCACTTGGTGGCCCAGGAAGTAAAAGATAAGCATTGCTTTTCGTTTGATAAAACGTGCCTAACGCTAAGCCAGTTCGATTAGGTAATGGTGTGCCCCCTTCAATGATCTGAGATTGTTGTAAATTGTTCTCCGTCATTTTTCTTTTTGTCGTTTCGAAAAATGCCAGCAGTTTCTTGTACCCTTCTGTGTTTTGGATCAGCTCTTTGCCGAGGTGTTGAGCGACAACTTCTTTTGTTAAGTCATCTTCTGTTGGTCCTAGTCCACCACATAAAATGATTAGTTCACTTCTCGATTCAGCTAACTGGAGTAACTCCTCCAAACGAGTCGGATTATCCCCGACAACTGTGTGATAATAGACATCGATTCCTAGATCTGCTAACTGTTCTGATAAAAATGTCGCATTCGTATTCACGACTTGTCCAAGTAATAATTCTGTTCCTACTGCTATGATTTCAGATTTCATATTTGATCGCTTCCTTTAGTTGAGGTTGCTTTTGCAACATCTCTATTTATCTGTAAATCAGTCTTTGTTCGACTAATTGTCTCTACCAAATAGTATACGCTATTTGCTGATAGAATCATTTCTCCTTGCTCAATTTGTTCTTGTGATTGCGTCTATGTCAAAAAAATAAAAATCAGACCGGGAATGACCGATCTGATTGCAAGGGTAATTAAGTGACTCTATGATTTTACATGGATCCTTTGAATACGCCACGATTTTTGATGAAGTAATCGACACCTGAATAGATGGTAAAAATCAGACAAGCGTATAACATGATTTGATCGAGGGGTACATTGATCAAGTTGAATGGGATATTATTGATAAATAATAAAATAATCGCAATCATTTGCGTAGCTGTTTTTACTTTTCCAGGCCAAGCAGCTGCCATGACTTCCCCATCCTCGACAAGCAATAATCGTAACCCTGTTACAGCCAACTCACGACAAACGATGATCGCAATCACCCATGCTGGCGCTTTTCCTTGACCTACCAACATGATAAAGGCTGTCATAACTAACATTTTGTCTGCTAATGGATCAGCAAATTTTCCGAAGTTCGTCACTAATCCTCTAGAACGAGCAATTTTCCCATCTAGCCAATCCGTCACACTTGCTAAAGCAAAAATGATGGCTCCTACTAGTTGCGTGATCGCTAATGACGTTGTTCCTACCGTTAATTGCCCCCAATCTAACGGGAGACCGACTACTAAAATAAACACCGGAATCATACAGATTCTAAGTACAGTTAATTGATTTGGTAAATTCACAAGAACGACTCCTTTCTTTCCTATTTTACGTCAGTCCAGCAAAAGTTTCCACCAATAGTCTCTCAATTGCTCAACAAATCTTTCACTACTTTATAACCTACTATCCAAACAAGAAAAGAGAGCCCAAGACGAGATTCCGGCCCTCTTTTACACGGTTGTTTTTTAAACTAATTATTCTGCATACTGCAAGGAAAGCGAAATATTCTTCAGACTTGTATTGTTTGGTCCTGCGTTGATAGGCAGTTCTTCGCCATTTAATTTGACCGTTGCATTACTCGCTGCCCCAAGTGTGATCATCGCATTTGTCGTATTTTCTGGAAGCTCTGTTGTTTTTGTATCATTGGCAACCAAGGTTTCTTGATAATGATAGTCAAACGTATTGTTCAATTGGACACCGATCCAGACACGTTCACTTGCTGTGAATTCCAATGTGATCGGTTTTTTCGCATCTTTCACCTCGATCGAAAGCGCACTTCCTGTGTCTTGCCCCGGTGTGATGGTCATTTTTTTCTCTTCTTCTGTTGATTTTGTTGTCGATTCCACGGTCGATTCAACCGTCGATTCACTTGTCTCCGGTTCTTCTTCCGTGATCGAACCATCGACAGATACCGTTGAAGCTGTTCCACCAATGATCGGCTCAGATTGACAGTCTTGCCATGACATATAGGCCACTACTGTGATGATTGCTACAGCGACTAATCCTAATAAAATTACTGGCAGACTTGTCCAGAATTTTGTTAGATTCTTTTCTTCTTCGTGCATAGCTTTTCTTGAACCACTCACTGTTTCTGGTTCTGGTCGTTTTTTGATGGTTTCATCTGCGAAAGATTTTTTTCCATCAAAAACATCCACTAAATAATCACCATCTTCACCAACAGCTTCTGCATATTGACGAATAAATGCACGAACATAAAATTTACCTGGCAATTGATCAAATTCGTTTTGATCGATTGATTCCAAGTAACGTTTTTGGATCTTCGTCATTTGTTGTAATTCATCTAATGATATTTTTTTGTTTAAACGGGCTTGCCGTAATTTTTCCCCGATGGTTTCAAAAGCCACTCGTTCATCTTCTCCAGTCTGTGTATTCTAGTCAGAAGGTGTTTTCTCTACTGAGGATCGACCATTTATTCTGACTGCTTCTCATTGAATTTTTGCTTTATTCATGCTCAATGTATAGTGTTTCCTCTATATTGATCAATCTTGCACTCAATCTACTTAAGAATACCACAAAGCGAACTTACTTTGGATAACATTTCATCTGTTTTAAACTGAAATTTAAGACTTTCTTTTATTCTTACAAAAAGTATGACGAATCAGCGAGTATGTCCAAAAAAATCAGAATTTTTTACTGTTTCACTTTTTTGGCTGCATATAAAATTCACTAAACACGTCAGCATTGATAAAAGAGCGTCCTACTTGAAGAAGATCCGTCATCTGGATTGATTCAATGATTTCTGGCAGATCAAATAATGTTTGGTCACCAAATAGACTTTGTGTAAATTGATTGGCGATGTATTCGATGGAGTTCAATGATTGGAAATACTGCCCTAACATTTTCTTTTTCAATAAGTTCAAGTTTTCTTCTGTGATTCCTTCGTCATGTTCAAAGTTCAAAAGAATCTCTTTTATTTTTTGTACTGCTAGTTTTGGTTGGTCCGAATCGCCACTGAAGTCAGCAAAATGAAATTCACGATCTAAACTAAACTCAAAGCCAAAACTATCATCAATAATTCCTTCGTTGTAAAGGGCTAAATAGTTTTGTGCAGTTGGGCCTAAAAGTAATTGTAGTAACAAACGAATCGCTGTTTTATATCTGAGTAATTCTCTCCCATTTTCAGGTAACACATCGATTCCTTTGATCCCTAATACAAATTTTTCTCGTGTGATCGCTGCTTCTAAGGTGCTTATCGGCAGAACATCCGCTTGATTTTCGGGAAAGAATCGTTCGATTTTTTGAGCGGGTGGAAATTCTTTGGTAGCTTGATTGTGGCGAATTTGCTCCATCAACTGTTCTGGTTCCAAATTGCCAACTACAAATAACACCATATTGCTTGGTTGATAAAAAGTGCGATAGCAAGTATATAGATCCTCTGCTGTGATGTCAGCAATACTTTCCACCGTTCCTGCAATATCGATGTGTAATGGATGATTGGGATATAGATTGTTTAAGATACCAAAGAATAAGCGCCAATTCGGATCATCTTCATACATCTGGATTTCTTGGCCAATGATTCCTTTTTCTTTATTTACTGTTTCTTCAGTAAAATAAGGTGCTTGAACAAAATCAAGAAGCGTCAAAAGATTTTTTTCTACTTGATCTGTCGTTGAAAACAAATAGCTGGTTTTTGTAAAGCTCGTGAACGCATTCGCTGATGCTCCTTGTTGACCGAACAACTGGAAAACATCGCCTTCTTCTTTTTCAAATAACTTGTGCTCCAAGAAATGTGCGATACCGTCAGGAACTTTCACTTTTTCCGTTGCACCATAGGGAATAAATTCATTGTCGATCGACCCATAGTTCGTACTGAATAAACCGTATGTTTTGTGATAATCGTTTTTTGGTAACAGATAGACCGTCAAACCATTCGGTAAGACTTCGTGATACAGTGTTTCGTTGATTTGACTATACTCTGCTTTATTCATTTTCTTCACCCCCAGCTAAAAAGAAAATTGCTTGTAATTCGATTTGGTTTGCTACTTCTTGAATATCTTCGATCGTTACACGTTCCATGCGAGCTAACCATTCCTCGTCCGATAGTTCAGTATCAGGAAGCCAGTGTGCTAAATAAGCGGATTCGATGGCAGCTTGTGGTGAATCCAAAGACAACAAATAGTGATTACGTAACATTGCCTTGGTTTGTTCGAGCTCCAATTCAGTGACTTCGCCATTTTGTAAACTTGCCAGTTGTTGATGGATCAAGTGCAAGACTTGATTACGATTTTTTGTCTCAATACCTGTTTGTACAGTCAATAACCCACGAAAAGTATCAACGTTACTAGACGCATAATAAGCTAAGCTTTCTTTTTCACGTACATTCATGAAAAGTTTGGAGTGAGGGAAGCCTCCGAATAAGCCATTAAAGACCATCAATGAAAAACGTTCTGGCTGATCGTAATAAATACTGGTTTGATAGGCTAGGTTCAGTTTAGCTTGCACCACTGGTTCTTGGATTTGTCGTTCCTTGATCACGTTGTTTTGTGTTTGTTGATAAAAGATTTCTGGTCGTACCACTTTTCGCTCAGTGAAAGGAAGCTCTTTTAACGCTTCGATTGCCATTGTTTCTTCGATATCACCCACTACAAAAATATCCACTTGGTCTTCTTTGATCATACGTGCATAATATCCGGCTAAGGCACTTGATGTGATATTTTCTAGTTCTTCAACGGACCCCATACTTGGGATTTTTTGTGCATCTGACTGTTCAAAATATAATTCTTGTAATGCTAATGAAGCCATTGTTTGCTTATCTTCATTTAAGCTTTCCAAATATTGCTTTAAGTTATTTTTCTCTAAATCAAATGTTGCTTGATCAAATGTTTGATTTTTGATGTTAGGAAAGAATAATACCTCTTTTAAAAAGGAAACGGCATTCGTCAAAATCTTGCTGTCATTGACATACGCACCATTGACGAAACTGATTCCTGCATTCATCCAATGTAGATTACCTTTTTTCCGGACAGAAAAACCAAAACCAGCTCCATACAAATCAGCTAATTTTGCACTTAATTGTGTCTGATCCGGATAGTTCAAGCTATTCGTCTCTAATAAACTACTCAGTAGTGAACGTTTGGTGACGATGTCTTTTTCTAAGGCTGTGGTGAACCGTACAAAAATACGGATCGTTTTAAATTGTTTGGTTGGTAGCACATGAAGGTTGACACCTTCTGTCAATTGATAAGCCATAAATAACTACTCCTTTTTGTCATGATCCTTGGAACTCTTAGCGATGATCGTTGTTGTTTCAACGACATGAAAGTTCTCTTTTTTTGTCCAATTTTTTTAAAAGTCACTTTCTAGTATAGCATACAAGTGATTGAACGAACGTGTGGGGATATTATTAAGCGTGTTGTTTTTACATTTTTTTATTCTTCGATATACTAGGATTAACAAGAAAGGAGAAAAACAATGATCAAAGAATTTAAAGAATTTATCATGCGAGGCGATGTGCTAGATCTAGCTGTCGGTGTAGTGATCGGTAGTGCTTTTACGGGCATTGTGAATCAAATCGTTCAAGGCCTGATTACTCCCTTAATTGGTTGGGTCGTTGCAATGATCACAGGTACCTCTGATTTGGATGGTGCATTGTCTGTTCTTGATTGGTCACCTGCGAAAGGGGTCACCTTTTCTTTTGGGAATGTTATTAGCGCAATTATTACATTTGTCATTACTGGTTTTGTTCTATTCC
This sequence comes from Enterococcus sp. 1001283B150225_161107_E12, assembly GCF_015556925.1. Taxonomy (NCBI): domain Bacteria; kingdom Bacillati; phylum Bacillota; class Bacilli; order Lactobacillales; family Enterococcaceae; genus Enterococcus; species Enterococcus sp. 1001283B150225_161107_E12. Next base: position 7,713 of record NZ_JADNNI010000022.1, read on the forward strand.
TAGTGGTCAAAGCAGCCAATCATGCGAAAAACTTACGACCAAAAGAAGAAGAAGTGGTGGAAGACAAACCCACTGCGGAAGATTATCTTAGTGATATCCGCGATCTATTGGCACAACAAACAGCTGAAAATAATGCACGCCCAACTGCCCAAGCAACTTCTGAGAGCACGGATCCTAAAGCGTGAGATAAAAAAAACAGAAGGAAATTCTTCTGTTTTTTTTATGCTTGTTTTCTCATGTCTAAGTGGGGGATTCCATCTTCTAAATATACTTCTGAGATTGCCTGAAAACCAAAGGATTCATAAAATGATTGTAGATACTCTTGTGCCCCGATCACGATCGGACGTCCAGGTGCATTGGCTTCGATCGCCGCTAATGTTTGTGCCACGATTTTTTGTCCTAAACCTGATTTGCGATGCGCCTGATTGACCAAGACTCGTCCAAAATGAACCGTGTCTTCTTCTGCATAAATACGTGTATATGCCAAAATCGTACCATCTTCATCTTTAAAATAAGTATGCCATGCGATTTCATCGATCTCATCGACTTCTTGGTAAGGACAATTTTGTTCAACAACAAATACGGCGATTCGCTCTTTCACGATTGCATAAAATTCTGCTGTTGTTAGTTCTGCAAATTTTTTTACATAATGCTTCATCATCAGGACCTCCATTCTTTCTTGCTAATAGCATAACGAGTTAGATACAAAAAAGCAAACGAACCTCATATATAATCTAGGTCCGCTTGCTTTTTAAACTGCTTCAGTTAAAAATTCGATCTCAACTGTTCGAGTAAGTACATCTGAATAACTGTAAGACACTCGTTCAAATGAATTTTCTTCAGGATCTAAGTCTACGACAAATACTGAAGGATAGGTTTCTGTTAAAACGCCTCGGCGTTCCGTTTGACGCTTTCTTCCGGTCTGTGCAACCAACATGATTTGGCTGCCGATACGACCTTCTAAATCTTTTTTGATTGTAGCTAAAGTTAGTGGCATACAATTCACCTCAATTACTATCATACCATATATAGTAAAATTTTTCAAGTTTACCATATCAAAAAAAGAAATGCAATAGAAATAAGTAAGAAAAACATTAGTAATGCTATAAAAAATCACTCATTATAATCTTTCAGATGTTTTTTTATCTTATATTTCACTCGACCGTAAGCGCTTTTTATTTGCTTCAGATCCATTGATAATTCTCTCTCCATCTCGCTAAAATCATTGCCTTGCATGTAATGTTGAAAGATTTTTGCCTCTTTTGTTGAGAATTTGATATCGCAGTCCTCGAAAGCTTCTTTTAATAGTAATTGTTGCATCGCAACAGGTTCTTGGATGGTGATCTCGGCTAAAAAATCTGGTCCTTCTGTAGCTATTTTTTGTTCAATAGAAATTTCATTTTTTTGGTCTCGACGTTTTAGCGCGTTTTGCTTACGCAATAAAGAGTAGATTTGGTTACTGATAATACTTTTGTAATAACTCCCAAAACTGACACCTTTATTATTTTCGTACGTTTTAAGTGCTTGATATAGAGCAATCCTTGCTTCTTGTTCCCAATCTTCACTTACATAATTCCTTAGATAATAAATATTTTTCAACCGTAATAATAACGGGAAATATTTTTGATACAGCATAGAAAATGCTTCTTCATCTCCATTACGGGCGGCGCACAATAACTCCTCGGACATAAAATAATTCCTCCATAACTTTCGATTATGGAGGAATCTTACCATCAATTCATTGAATAACTAATCATATCTGGCTGTTATTTTTCTTTTCTCATTAAATCGTCCAATTTTTGGGACAATTTTTCTAATTGTTCTTCATTCCACGGAGAATTTCGTCGAAAATCAATAAAACGCATATTTATATTATCTTGGGTAATATTTTTTTCTGTTTTTTTGATTGTTTTATATAATTCGTACGCGGAAGTTCGTAAGGCACCTTGTGAAAAAATCACCCATTGTTCTGCTAAGTCACTCGTTGCGACAGTCACTTGCGTCAAGCGAGTATTCAACTCTCCCGCGATGCGCTCGATATACGTATCTGCCGTTTCATCCTCTTTTGTGAAAACAACTTCTAATTGGTATTTTCGATAATTTTGTTGGATACCCGGCACTAATTGCGCATCAAAGACAACGATTACTTCTAGGCCTTCATATTTTGCATAATTCGATAAACGATGCAACAAGGCTTCTCTGGCATCCGCCATTTTATCTTGCTTTTTCAGTGCCACTAACTCTGGCCAAGAACCGATCATATTATAGCCATCGACGATCAACAGCTGCTTCTTCATGCCTTATCCCCCCTGACGCTGAGAAAAAGCCTGATACATCAGTAGTCCAGCCGCAACACTTGCATTCAAGCTTTGAACATGACCGACCATAGGGATCGTTAACAACTCATCCATTTCTTTCTTCAAGCCTGCACTCATGCCACGACCTTCATTACCGATCACTAACGCTATCGAGCCTTTTGCATTCCATGATTGGAAATTCGTTCCTTCCATATCTGTTCCGAATACCCAAAATTGCTGCTCTTTTAGCTGCTGGACAGTTTGAACTAAGTTTGTCACACGAGCCACTGGCACGTATTCAACGGCGCCTGTCGATGTTTTCGTCACGATTGGTGTGATTCCGACTGCACGATGTTTAGGAATGATGACACCATCTACCCCACTGGCATCTGCCGTTCGTAAAATCGAGCCAAAATTGTGAGGATCTTCGATACTGTCCAAGATCAAGAAAAAGGGTGTTTCCGTTTTGCTCTTCGCCTGTTCCAATAGTTGATCCAACGTCAGATATTCATAAGGCGTGATGGCCAATACTACCCCTTGATGAACGCCACGATCACTGAGTAGGTCTAATTTCTGCTTAGGGACCCACTTGACTGGCACTGATTGTTCTCGAGCAATATTTTTCAACTCTTCAACCTTGTCTCCCCGTGAATCTTCTTGAAGGAACAATTTATTTCCACGACCTTGTTGCAAAGCTTCGACTGTCGCATGATGACCAAATACAAAATTGTCTTCACTCGTTGTGTCCTCTTGACCAACATAAACTGTTTCCTTCTTTGCACTACGTTTCTCATTGCCTTTTGTAAAACGTTGAGAATCTTTTTTGTTTCGTTTTTGATAGTTACGTTCTTTATTTTCTTTCCTCATGGGTTTCACCTACTTTCTCAATACACCAATTAATCAATTCTTCCATACGTTCGGTTTGTTTTGTTAGATGTAAGTAGCCCATCAAGGCTTCAAACCCTGTTGCAACACGATAAGTTGTAATATCCGCATTTTTTGCACTCGTATGACTTTTGGCATTTCTACCCCTGCGATAGTAAAGCTCTTCATTTTCTGTTAAGAGGTTTTCTTGCAACATTTGTTGGATCAAAAAAGCTTGTGCCTTTGCCGAAACATAGTGTGTCGCTGCTCGGTGCAGTTTATTCGGCTTTGTTTCACCTTTTTCAATCAAGTAATCTCGAATATAGATTTCGTAGATAGCATCTCCAACATAAGCAAGCGCTAAACCATTTAATTGTGTATGATCTCTCATGCTTCTCTTCTCCAACGAGTACCTTGTGGGGTGTCATCTAACAAGATACCTTTTTCTTTTAATTGGTCCCGAATTTCATCACTACGGGCGAAATCTCGGTTTTTTCTGGCTTGTGTTCGTTCTTCGATCAGTTGCTCGATTTCTTCATCCAACATTTCTGCTGTCGTAAATAAGATACCAAAGATCGACAACCATTGGGTAAATAGTGCCTCACTTTTGGATAGGATCGTTTGGGAGACAGTCGGTTGTTCCAAATACGTATTGATCCATTTTGCTAATTCATAGACAACTGTGATGCCGTTAGCCGCATTGAAATCATCGTCCATTTCTTTGATGAATCGTGTTTCTAATTGTTCCAGTTCTGTTACCTGTCTCTCATCTTCCGACTGGGCTTCTACCGCATTTTCAAAACGGAAGTTTAGATTATCAAACGTATTTTTCAAGCGTTGTAAATTTGTCGCTGCTTCTTTCATCGTTGCTTCACTATAGCGGATCGGTCGACGATATTGTGTGGTTGCCATAAAGAAGCGTAACACTTGTGGGTCTACCTCTTGGATCATTTCGTGGACAGTGATAAAGTTCCCTAAAGATTTACTCATTTTTTGATCGTCTTCACCAATCGTCACATAGCCATTGTGCATCCAATAGTTCGCAAATTTTTTGCCTGTTTTCGCTTCACTTTGGGCAATCTCGTTCTCATGATGAGGAAACTCCAAATCTTGGCCACCGCCGTGGATATCAATAGTCTCACCTAAATGTTTCGTTGCCATCACGGAACATTCGATATGCCACCCTGGACGTCCTTCTCCCCATGGCGATTCCCATGAAATCTCTCCTGGTTTTGCTTTTTTCCACAAGGCAAAGTCTAAAGGATCTTCTTTTTGTTGCTGTTCTGCGCCAGTACGTTGACTTGCACCAATCTCTAACTCGTCTATCGATTGATCACTCAATTGACCATAATCAGTAAATTTTCGCGTACGATAATAAACATCGCCATTCGATTCATAAGCAAAACCTTTGTCGATCAATGTTTGGATGAATACGCGAATATCTTCCATATGGTCCATTACTCTTGGATGGCTCGTTGCTGGCTGCACATTCAATGCTTTCGTATCTTCTTCAAAAGCTTTGATAAAACGATCAGCAACTTCAGGCGCTGTGATCCCAAGCTCATTGGCAGCCTTGATGATTTTATCGTCCACATCTGTAAAGTTCGATACGTAGTTCACTTGGTATCCACGGTATTCCAAATAACGTCGAATCGTGTCAAACGCAATCGTACTTCGTGCATTGCCAATGTGGATATAATTATAAACAGTTGGTCCGCAAACATACATTGAAACTTGTCCTTCTTTTAAAGGAATAAAAGTCTCTTTTTCTCTTGATAGCGTATTATAGATTTTTATCATTCTCATCCCCTACTTTCTCTCCATTGATTCGGACAACTTTTGCTGGTATCCCTACTGCTGTTGCCCCATCAGGTATATCTTTTAAGACGACTGCGCCTGCACCGATTTTCGCATCTTTTCCTATGGTGATCGGTCCTAGGATTTGGGCATTGGCGGACAACATTGCACCTTTTTTGACTGTTGGATGTCTTTTCCCCGTTTCTTTTCCCGTACCACCTAAAGTGACACCATGAAACAAGACCACATCATCTTCGATTTCTGCTGTTTCTCCAATGACGATCCCCATACCATGATCGATAAACACACCCGTTCCGATCGTCGCTCCTGGATGTATCTCTATTCCCGTAATGAATCGCCAAAATTGGGCATTCATTTTGGCAATCAAATAGAGACGATGGCGATATAAATAATGGGAGAAACGATGCCAAAATAACGCATGTAGCCCAGGATAGGTCAAAATGACCTCTGCTGTAGTACGCGCTGCTGGATCATTTTTCTTTACGGCAATGACAGCTCGTTTGAACCATTCCATCAACTTCCTCTCCTTTCTTTTTTCGACTGTATGTATGAACAACGAAAGACAACTAAAAAACGTCTTTTAATAAGTTTCCTTATTAAAAGACGCTATGAGGCGTGGTTCCACTTTTTTTCATAATCAAATGATTATCTCTAACAGGTAACGTCTGCTATTCGTTCTTCGCTACTTTCAAGGATTGATATTGATCAACCCCTCTTCGCAAAGACCACTCCCAGAGGCATTTCAAAAAAGAACATTTGACAACTTACACCACCCGTTGACTCTCTTGAAACCATTCTTTTTTTACTTCTTTCTGTTCATCGTGTTTAGTTCAATACTTGATTTAAATGTGCTAAAGATTTTTCTTTCCCTAACAATTCGATTGTTTCTGGTAATTCAGGTCCATGCATTTGTCCTGAAACAGCGACACGGATCGGCATAAATAGGTTCTTTCCTTTTACCCCTGTTTCTTTTTGTACTGCTTTGATTGCTGCTTTGACTGTGGGTGCATCTACAACTTCCATTTGAGTAAGTTGTTCTTTGAAAGCTTTCAACACAGTCGGAACCGTTTCACCCGCTAATACTTCTTTGGCTGCTTCATCTAATACAGGATGTTCGTTAAAGAATAATGTTGATACCTCAACGATTTCCGCTGCATAACTCATTTGTGGTTGATACAGACGAACGATTTTTTTCACCCATTCGATTGTTTGTGCATCTGGATTTTCTTGCACACGACCATCAGCGATCAAATAAGGTAAACACATTTCTGTCAATGCATCTAGATCCATTTCTTTGATGTAATGGTTGTTCACCCATTGTAATTTTTTCGCGTCAAATGCAGCTGGTGATTTGCTCAAGCGCTGTGGATCAAACATTTTGATCAATTCTTCTTGACTGAACAATTCATCTTCACCGACAGGAGACCAGCCTAGTAAAGCAATAAAATTGAACATCGCTTCTGGTAGGTAGCCTAATTCACGGTATTGTTCGATAAATTGTAAAATCGATTCATCACGTTTACTTAATTTTTTGCCCGTTTCAGAATTGATGATCAAGGTCATATGCCCAAATGTTGGCGCAGTCCAACCAAACGCTTCATAGATCATTAATTGTTTTGGCGTATTCGCAATATGGTCATCCCCACGTAACACGTGAGTGATCTTCATTAAATGATCGTCAACAGCTACCGCAAAGTTATAGGTTGGCATACCATCACGTTTTTGGATGACATAATCCCCACCGATATTGTCTGATTCAAAGGTGATGTCTCCTTTGACCATGTCGGTAAACGCATATTCTGTATTGCGAGGCACACGGAAACGAATCACCGGTACAATGCCTTCTGCTTCTTTTTTCGCTTGTTCTTCAGGTGACAAGTTCGCACAAGTCCCAGCGTAGTGAGGCATTTCGCCACGGGCACGTTGCGCTTCACGTTCTGCTTCTAATTCTTCTTCTGAACAATAGCATTTGTAAGCACGATTACTTGCTAATAACTGATCGATCCATGGTTGGTAGATTTCTTTTCTTTCAGATTGACGGTAAGGACCGTATTCACCTGGATTTTCAGGTGATTCATCCCATTCCATCCCTAACCATGCAAGATTCTCTAATTGGCTTTTTTCGCCATCTTCAATGTTTCGTTTTTGGTCAGTGTCCTCAATGCGGATAATGAAATCTCCATCATTGTGACGGGCAAATAAATAATTGAATAATGCAGTTCGTGCATTCCCAATATGCAAATGCCCTGTTGGACTTGGTGCATAACGTACGCGTACTTTCGTCATTTTCTTCCTCTTCTTTCAAACTAGACTTTGAGACGCCCAAAACAACTGACAATACAACATCTGATCAGATTTTTTTGGGTTGGATCTCCTTTAGCGATAAATGTTGAAATTTAAAGCTACTCAGCACAAATTTTACCTTTTATACGTTAAATAGTAAAGAGATTATGAAAAAGTCATTCAAATCTACGTAAGAAGGCGGGAATCGAAAAAATAGTTTGCCCTACTTTTCAATCCTCGCCTGCTCTAGCTAAACTGAGGAAGCAAAAACCATCTCTCAAAAAAATCTTACGATGTCTAACTGCCTCATATTTACCATATTACGTTTTTATTTCGCTTTTTTCTCATTTTCACGCTTGTTATCGATTCCTCTACCCGCATGAGCAGGTTTTGCAAAGATCATTCGGCCGGCAGCTGTTTGTAGTGCACTCGTTACTACAACTTCGATCCGTTCATTCATGTAATGTTGTCCATCTTCAACAACCACCATTGTGCCGTCATCTAGATAAGCAACCCCTTGTTGACGTTCTGTACCTGCTTTGACCACTAGTACATTCATATTCTCACCGGGAATAACGACTGGCTTCACTGCGTTAGCAAGTGCATTGATGTTGAGAACTGGTACATTTTGAAATTCAGAAACTTTGTTAAGATTATAATCATTGGTCACGATGACACCATCTAATAGTTTTGCCAATTTGATCAGCTTACTATCTACTTCACTGATGTCTTCAAAATCGCCATCATACATCTCAACTGAAATACCTTCTTCTTTTTGTAACGCGTTCAAAATATCTAGTCCGCGACGCCCACGTACCCGTTTCAAGCTATCGCCAGAATCAGCGATATATTGTAATTCATATAGAACGAAATTTGGGATCATCAACGTTCCTTCTAGAAATCCTGTTTTTGTGATGTCGTAAATACGTCCATCAATAATGACGCTTGTATCTAAAATTTTATATTTATGAAAATGATCATCTAGTTTGCGTTCTAATAACTGGCTTTCCACCTGACTAGGTGTTTCTTGTTCGACCTTTTTACTTCTTGGTCCAAATATTTTCTTCCATTCTTCGATGCGGGTCGTTCCCATTCGCAAGCCCAAATAGCCAAGGATCACCATCAATAAGATGGGTAAAACACTGTTTACAAAAGGTATTTCAATATTGTAAAGCGGTGTTGAAATCACAACCCCCAACGTTAGGCCAATAATTGCTCCGATTGCGCCAAATAAGAGATACGTCAAGCTGACCTCACTTAATTTTTCTTCAATTTGCTTGATGACTGCTGTTATATGTTTTGCCAATAGCAAAGATAATAGAAAGAAAATAAGTGCACCTAACAAGCTATTGGTAAAGGTGTTATTCAGCCATCCATTCGTCTGTTGACCGATCGCCTGCCAAGCTGTAGGTAAAAAAGAAATCCCTAAGCTGGCACCAACGATGATCATCAGTAAGGTGATGACACGTTTTTGCATCCTGTTTCCTCCATTTCATTTTGATTTTAACGAAATACTCGTCTAAGAGTTTCATCAAGTGTAGCAACACCTACGACTTCGATACCCTCTGGAATATTCCAACCACCTAAATTATTTTTAGGTAAATATACTTTTGTAAAACCTAATTTTTGTACTTCTTTTACTCGTTGTTCAATTTGGTTAACTCTTCTGATTTCACCAGTCAGACCGATTTCTCCAATAAAACACTCCGTTGGTTGTGTTCCTTTTTCTTTGTAACTAGACGCAATACTGACTGCAATTGCTAAATCGATCGCAGGTTCATTTAATTTTACCCCACCAGCTGCTTTTAAGTAAGCATCTTGATTTTGCAACAATAATCCTGCCCGTTTTTCTAAGACTGCCATGATCAATGACACCCGATTAAAGTCTAAACCAGTCGTTGTTCGTTTGGCATTTCCGAACATCGTGGGTGTGACTAAAGCTTGGATCTCTACTAAGATCGGACGTGTTCCTTCCATGGCGACAACGATCGCTGAACCTGTCGCTCCATCCAATCGTTCTTCTAAGAAAATCTGTGAAGGATTCGCTACTTCTTCAAGCCCATGGGCGTGCATCTCAAAAATACCGATCTCATTGGTGGAACCAAAACGATTTTTGACGGCACGTAAAATACGAAAACTATGATGTTGCTCACCTTCAAAATACAAGACCGTATCAACCATGTGCTCTAACATGCGCGGACCTGCAATCGAGCCTTCTTTCGTGACATGACCTACTATAAAAATGGCAATACCGTTTGTTTTTGCGATTTTCAATAGCTCAGCTGTGGTTTCTCGCACTTGACTAACACTACCAGCGACACTCGTAATATCAGGTTGAGTCATTGTTTGGATCGAATCGATAATGACATAATCAGGTGAAATTTGTTCGATGGCTCGACTGATTTCATTCATATCTGTCTCTGCATACAAGTAAAACTCTGTGTCGATCGAACCTAATCGTTCTGCACGCAACTTGATTTGGTCCGCACTCTCTTCTCCCGATACGTAAAGGACTTTTCCACCAATAGCAGCCAGTTGCTGTGATACTTGCAAGAGTAGGGTGGATTTTCCGATACCAGGATCGCCACCGATCAAAACCATCGAGCCAGGAACCACACCACCGCCTAAAACACGGTTCAATTCTTCTAGCTTCGTCTTTACTCGTGGTTCTTTCTTAGGAACCACCTCAGCGATTTTTGTTGGCTTGGCTTTTTCTCCGGTCAAACTCGTTCGTACTCTGCGGTCCGTTGTATCTTGTTCGATTTCTTCAACCATGGTATTCCATTTGCCACAATTTGGGCAACGTCCTAAAAATTTAGGCGACACATAGCCACAATTTTGACAAACAAATTGAACTTTTGCTTTTTTGGCCATTTCGGTGTACCACCTGTCTTTCATTTTACTTTTCTTGAGTTAAAGATAACTTAAATCTACTTTGCTTATTGGTTGGATGAACCAAATCCACCTTGACGAGCATTAGCGGTTTGATCTTGGTCCGCTTTTAAGAACGGTAGGAAGATTCCTTGCCCAATTCTTTCCCCTTTTTTGATCACTACATCTTTGAAACCAAAATTCGTGAATTGGAACATGATATGCCCTTCATTTGCTTCGTTATTATAATAGTCACTGTCGATCACGCCGACACCATTCGTCAAAATCAAAAAACGTTTTAATGGATTGCTTGAACGATTGGCTAATTGTAAGAATTCATCCTCACCCATATACGCTTTGATTCCTGTAGGCACTAAAACGGGTTTGATTTTCTTTTCCTCTGCTGACATTTCAGAGATCAGCGCATCTGATACAGCTGTTAGTCCTTGCTTGAACCCGGCTTTCCAAACACTTGGAATCACCACATCTTCTGCTGCTTCAAAATCATAACCGGCAGCGTGATGAGTCGCTCTTTGCGGCAATTGGATCTGTTGATCCTGATAACGTGTAATTACTTCAAAACCTCTTTTATTCACCGAATCCCTCCCAGAGTAAACTAGTTCTATTTTAACATACCAAGCGACTGAATACCCAAAGTTAACGAATTCTTCATGAAATTCCTTTCTCTGCTTAAGAAACAAATTTATTGATTTTTTGAAAAAAAGTTTATTAAAACATGACTTTATGATTGAAAACAAGTAGAATAGAGCAAAATCATTTCTGTGTAAAAAAGATTAGTTGAGGTGCTCCATGCGAAAAGAAATAATAGAAGCAAAACGAATCATTATAAAAGTAGGAACAAGTACGTTGATCTATCCAAATGGCAACATCAATTTGGGCGCGATTGATCAACTCGCTTTTGTTCTCTCTGACCTTCGTAATCAAGGCAAAGAAATCGTCTTAGTCTCTTCCGGTGCAGTAGGTGTTGGGATGCACAAGATGAATTTAGCAAAGCGTCCTAATACGATCCCAGAACAACAGGCGATTGCAGCAATTGGACAAGCTGAATTGATGAATATCTATAATCAACGGTTCAGTGCGTATGGTCAACAAACTGCCCAAATCTTAGTGACGCGAGATGTTATCGATTACCCTGAAAGCCGAAAAAATGTTGTCAATACGTTAGAACAGCTACTAGCAATGAGAACCATTCCGATCGTCAATGAAAATGACACCGTCGCAGTTGATGAATTAGATCACTCCACCAAATTTGGCGACAACGATCAGTTATCTGCGATCGTTACCAAACTGATTGCCGCTGATCTACTCATCATTCTTTCAGATATCGACGGTTTTTATTCGGATAATCCAACCATCAATCCTGACGCTGAAATGTATCAAACAGTTACCGCAATCGATGATAAACTGATGGCCCAAGCAGGTGGTGCTGGTAGCACCTACGGAACTGGTGGGATGGCAAGCAAACTAAAAGCAGCTTTAAGGATCTTTGAAGCAAATCGCCCAATGATCTTAGCAAATGGAAAAAATCCAGCAATCATTTTTGATATTTTAGCTGGAAAAGAAATCGGAACATTATTTAAGGAGGTTTTATAATGACTGATCTTATCCAACTTGGGAAACAAGCAAAAAAAGGCGCACGCGAACTTGCTTTGATGCCGACTAAACAAAAAAATGACTTATTGTTGCAAATGGCACAAACAATCAAGAGAAATCAACTAGCCATTCTTGAAGCCAATCAAAAAGACTTAGATCAAGCGACAGAAAATAATATTAGCGAAACAATGCAAGATCGTTTACGGCTAACACCAGAACGCATCCATACAATGGCGGAAGAAATCATTAAAGTGGCGCAACTAGACGACCCAATCGGAAAAGTCGATCACATGTGGCAAAACGAAGATGGTTTATTGATTGGCAAGAAACGTGTCCCTCTAGGTGTCATCGGCATGATCTACGAATCACGTCCGAATGTAACAACTGATGCGGCAAGTCTCGCATTTAAATCAGGAAATGCAGTGATTTTACGTGGTGGAAAAGAAGCCTTCCATTCCAATCAACTGTTGGTTGAATTACTTCAAGAAACATTGGGAAATGCTGAAGTTTCGCCTTACGCGATCCAATTCGTGGATGATACCTCTCATGAGACCGCTGCGGAATTGATGCGTTTAACAGATTATTTAGACGTATTGATCCCTCGAGGTGGCGCTTCGTTGATCAAACGTGTGAAAGAGCAAGCCACTGTCCCAATCATTGAAACAGGCACCGGCAACAACCATATCTATATCGATAAAGAAGCACAATTAGCCATGGCAGTGGATATCATTGTGAACGCCAAAACATCTCGCCCTTCTGTCTGTAACGCTGCCGAGACTTTGCTGATCCATTCAGAGATCGCGCCTTTCTTCTTGCCATCTATTGAGCAAGCACTGGTTGAACACGGTGTCTCTCTACATGCAGATGCTCGCGCGTTGGATTATTTAGAGACCGCAACCTTAGCAGACGAAACTGATTGGGATACAGAATATTTGGATTATATTTTAGCAGTTAAGATCGTTGATTCTTTGGACGAAGCAATCGAACATATCAACCGTCACAATACACAACATTCCGAAGCTATCGTGACGGACAGTTACACAGCAAGCCAACGCTTTTTAAATGAAGTTGATGCAGCTGCTGTTTACGTCAATGCTTCCACTCGCTTCACGGATGGTTCAGTATTTGGCTTCGGTGCAGAAATCGGTATTTCTACACAAAAACTTCATGCTAGAGGTCCAATGGGGCTAAATGAGTTAACAACGACGAAATACATCATCTATGGAGATGGACAAATTCGTAAATAATGTTTCACGGGAAACATTTTATGTGCGAGTTGTCTTTCATAATAAAGTTACGTAAAAACCAGAATATTCTTTATTAAAAAATAAGACGACATTCACAAAAATTTGAAAACAAATTTCGTGGATGTCGTCTTATTGCTAAATAGTGAACACTACTAGCACATTCTCCCTTGATAGACTATTCTTCCGGTAATTGATCAAATAAAGAAAAGCCATCAAACGTTTCTCCATCATAATAGCGCAATAATTGTTCACTCGTCAGATTCGTGGTAGTTTCTTTTTCCTCTTCTGATTCAAGAAGAAGTTGTTCACGATAGATTCGGTAGGTCTCTGCTAATTGTTGCTGCATTTTTGCCCTTGAATTAGCCTCCGCATTGATCGTCGGAAGCTCCTTGATCAACCCTCGATAAATCAACTGTTCATCTACCCATTCAACAGGTAGTTCGACCATCGTCAAGCCTACCTCTTTAAAATATTCTTCGATCATCATCTAAGCCTCACATTTATGTCTTGCTTGCATTTTAGCTTATCTCCCAGAAAGTTGCTAGCGACAACATAGAGACTTCTTTATTTATTTTTGGATCGTCGCCAAAACTGCACGTGAAACTGGACCGACAAATAATAATTGTAACGGCAACGCCATGATCACATTCATTTTCCAAGCTGTAAGATAGGCAGAAAGAAATTGTTCTGGAATCCCTTGTTCAATAACAATACCGAATAATGACATACATGTCACCATACCTAAAACCATGAGGCATGAAATCGTGAGGATCATTTGCATTTTATTTTGTTTATTTATAGGTAATTTGAAAGCAATCTTTTTTGCGACTACTCCTACGATAAAAACATCTAAGATAAATGCCACGATAAATCCTGGTATAAGGCCTATGAATAAGTTTGATACATGCAACGCATTATGTAACCATAGATTATAGATACTCATCCCTAAAACCATCAGAAAACACATCATCGTTGTAAAAATAATTCCTTCTTTTTTGTTTGTTGGCACTTCAATCACTCCTTTTCATGAAAAACAGCATAGCATAAATGAAAATTTTTCGTAAGTTTTTATTTTATTTTTTTATATTGAGCTACATTTCTTGACTTAATTTAGAAAATATATTGGAAAATAATTAAATTTACGATAGAATAATATTAGTAACACCGAAACAAAAATAACATTTTCTTATCAATCAAATAAAGAAAAGATTATAATTAGGAGGATATTTGATGAAAGTAAGGATATTGCTTGCATCGATAATGTTATTAAACGCATCATTGTCGCCATGTATTGCTTTAGCAGAAACAGTAACAACCAATAATCAGCAAACCGAGACCACTTCAAGTTCACTCACCGACGAAAAAACAACGAATGTAATATCTCCAACTACCATTTCAAGCACAAATGAAGAGATACCCCCACCCAGTACTGACACACCAACTATAATAGGAACGCCCAAATTAATAGGTGAGAGCTATAAGGATGGGATTAGTAAACCGAAAAGAATCAACTTATCAGCAACTGAAGCCATTCAACAAACATTTATTGAAGATGAGGAAAACAAAAAAACAACACACAGCTACATTGGTGGAAACACAATCTATGAAATCAATTCCACGGATGTTCAAGTCCCTAACCCCCGAACTACTGATTCATCCACGATCCAGTTAGCTGTCTACACTGGAGATGCCTCACAAACCAAACAAACTTTAGCTTATTATCTTGCACAACAGTTTAAAACCTATCAACTCTCACTCGAGAACCTCAAAGATATTCTTTCAATTGATCCAGCTTTATCAATCAATGAAGATAGTTTATTTGCTTTGATTCAAGAGTATTATCCACAAATTACAGAAAAAATCACTATTCGAGAAATAGAAGATTTAACTGATCAATATGGGAGTGTGCACCAAAAATCACTAACTGATACATTTAATCAGCAACCTAATGGAAAAGTATTCTCTGGAAACATTCTTTTGACTCGAAAAATCGTATTATCCAATCAGGAAATATTCTTTTTTGTCGAAAGCGCTACCCAGTCCGGTTGGATTTTTGCAGAAAATTTAACTTATCATGCTTCTAAAATAATAAACCTTTCTGAAAAAGGAAAAGTAACAGAAAATCATGCAAAAATTTATTCCACTTTAGATGATGCATGGCTTGAAAAATCTGCAATGCAAGCTAATCTTGAAACACTTTATGAAGTAAATCAACAAATACAAATCAATAACCGTTTATTTTATAAAATATCCCATGACAATGTTGTGGTGGGGTATGTTGATCAGAATGACTTCAACAAATTAGGACAAGGTGACCCAGACAAAACTGAAACAGAAAATATTACACCTAATGTACCTTCGAGTAGTAGTGTTAATGATACAAATCATTCACCTAGCGAAAGAAGAACAGAAACTTCAATTAGTTACTCAACACATGTACGTGGACATGGATGGATGCCCACCTCAAAAAATGGTGAGTTGTCTGGAACAGAAGGACAAGGGCTACGCATTGAAGCAATACGTGCCAATCTTACTTCCTCGCTTTCTGGCTCGATTGAGTATAGTTCCTATGTTGAAGGAACTGGCTGGCAAGACTGGGTATCAAATGGTGCAATATCAGGAACGGAGGGTCAAGGTCTTCAAATAGAAGGAATCAATATGCGACTCACAGGAGAATTGGCTGAAAATTATAACCTTTATTACCGAGTTCATGTTCAAAAACTTGGTTGGCTACCTTGGGCAAAAAATGGAAATCCTTCTGGAACATCCAGTTTTGGTTTCCGAATCGAAGCCATCGAAGTTCAATTAATTAGCCGCTCCCAACAAGGTCCTGAACTTGGAGATTCTTACGTCCAAAGAGCATCTATAAATTATTCCACACATGTACGCGGGCAAGGTTGGCTTCCTGAATCTTCGAATGGGGAAATTTCTGGAACAGAAGGACAAGGGTTACGTATTGAAGCGTTACGTGTCCATCTCTCTTCTGCCTTTTCTGGATCAATCGAATATACTTCCTATATTGAAAATCATGGTTGGCAAAATTGGGTATCAAATGGAGGGATATCGGGAACAGAAGGACAAGGTCGTCAGATTGAAGGGATCAGGATACGACTGACAGACGAACTTGCAACACATTACAATATTTATTACCGAATCCATGCTCAAAATCTAGGCTGGTTACCTTGGGCAGAAAATGGAAATAGTGCTGGTACATTGGGGTACGGTTATCGTATTGAAGCAATTGAAATACGTCTACTACCCAAAGAGCAAATTGGGCCACCAACGGGTGACTCTTATGTCGAAAAAGCCCCTTCTGTCTTAGCAAACGCTCACGTAGCTTCTAGAGGATGGCTACCAGAACAAACAGCCGAGACACAAGTTGGAACGGTCGGACAAGGACTTAGCTTACAGGCACTTCAATTAAAATTAACGGAAAACAGTCATGAAGGTGGTATCGTTTACCAATCTCACCTGGCACATCGTGGTTGGGAAACTTCATGGATTCAGGAAGGGCAAACTTCAGGGACCGTTGGACAAAGCTTAGCATTACAAGCTGTCCGAATTAATTTGACCGGTGATATCAGTCACCACTATGATATTTATTACCGTGTCCATTCCCAACACTTCGGCTGGTTAGACTGGGCAAAAAATGGAGAATCAGCTGGCACGCAAGGTTACTCATATCGCGCAGAGGGCTTACAAATAAAACTAGTCGAAAAAGGGCAAGCTCCCCCAGGTGAAACTGCTCGTGCCTTTCGAATTGCACCACCTAAGGTTTCCTTTGATGGTCATGTCTCTGGTATTGGTTGGGTCAATCGCAATGGTCTAAGTAATTCAATCAATCATTCGAATCAAGGGCGTCAATTTGAAGCAATTCGTGCACAATTAGAACAAAGTGATTACTCTGGTGGAATTAGATATGATTCACATATTTCATCAAATGGATGGACAAATCCTGTTGAGAATGGAGCAATATCAGGTTCGGTCGGACATAGTCGTGCACTCCAGGCCTTCTCTTTTCAACTAACAGGTGAATTATCTGAAAAATACGATATTTACTATCGTTCATTCGTCCGTTCACGAGGATGGTTAGGTTGGGCTTCAAATGGTCAAAAAGCAGGATCAGTTGGAATGAATTTACCTGTCGAAGCAATTGAAGTCGCAATTGTAGAAAATGATCGAAAACCAGCGGGTTACCAAGCAAATCAATTGACCATATTAGGTCAAATTGACACTTCAACACCAGAAGGAAGATTTGTCAATTCTATTACACAAAGTGCAAATCGAGTTGCTCCAGCATACGGATTGTACACTTCTGTCATGCTTGCTCAAGCAATTCTAGAGACTGGCTATGGCACTAGCTTCTTGGCACGCAATGCGAACAATTTCTTTGGAATGAAGTTCAAGGATGGGGAAGATGAAGGGAAATATGATTACGTTTGGCATGTCTCAAATGAAGTTATCAATGGTATCACTATACCTGTTAATTCGAAATTCCGTGTCTATCAAAGTACCGATGAATCTTTCGTCGACAACGCTGTGAAATTGAAATACGGCGTACCTTGGGATCCTGTTCGCTATCGTGGAACTTGGAAAGTTAATACACGTTCTTATCGAGATGCCACCCAAGCTTTAACTGGGACATATGCAACTGATCCAACTTATGGAACAAAATTAAACAACATCATTGAACGTTGGCGTTTGGATCAGTTTGATTGATCTTGATTTTTACAAAAAAATATCTACTTGGCACTGTCAAACAATGCCAGGTAGATATTTTTTATTGATTAATTTGCGTAAAAACCAATTCCTTCATATCTCCAGCCTAGTGGTGTCAAAGAATCTCTTTCTACTGAACTTAATGTATAATGGTGCGTCCCTATAGTTTCATTTGGGTTAAATAGTCGATAAATTGGTTTAGAACCTCCAGAATAAAAACTTAGCCCTTCATATCTCCAGCCTAGTGGTGTAAGGAAGTTGATTTCTGACTGAGCCATTGTATAATGATGATCCCCATTATTTGGATTATACAGACGATACACCGGTTGACCACTATTTGGTGCTTGCCATGCAATTCCTTCGTATTTCCAACCAACTGTTGATAAATAGTTTTTCTCTCCCGCATTTAATGTGTACAAATGTTGTCCTGTACTTTTATTATATAGGCGATACATTGGTGAAGTATTCGCATTGGGTGTATCATACTGTGTCAGATTGTAGGTTTCAATTATATTATTCAATGTTGAACCATAGTTTGGAGCTGTTGCATAACGCCCCGTTAACCATGCTGTGGCGTCTTTATAGGAAGAAGTGTTACTTTTCCATGCACCTGAATAATAATACACACCAGATTGGAACGAAGTTGTTTTTAAAACTGTTACATTATCTTGTAAAGATTCTGCATAAGATGGATATTTACGAAACGCAGCGTTCACTGTGACCCATTGTCCATTGATATATTCAGACGTCGGCATTGTGACAGATTGTCCGTTATAGCTTCCTTTAATTCCAAACAAGTTGTAGTTAGGTGCCGAAGCTAACGTGCTTTTACCCCAGCCGCTTTCAACAATTGCTTGTGCGATCATCACTGAAGCGTATAGGTCATTTGCATTTGCTAATGTTTGCGCACTTGCGGCAATACTGTCAATAAATGCTTGTTGTGCATTAGAAGATGAACGTGCTGAAAATGCTGCTATGCCAGGATTTTCAAATTGTGATAAATCAGCTTGGTGTGTGTGGGTTAGTTCCTCTCCATTAGTTAGAGGATTCGTAACAGATTCAGTTTTTTCCACATTTTCCGTAGGCTGTTCTGTCACGTCATCTGCTTGTGTCGAAACAGTGGTTTCAACAGAATTATTTGTTCCTACTTCTTCTGCAAGTACAGTAAGGTTGGTAGTCACAAGACTACTCAGAACAATTGCACTAAATAATAAATTTTTTGCTTTCATTACTTCTCCTTTATTCTTAAAAATAAAATAATTTAATGTGTTGCATATGATAACAGAAATAAACACTTTCATTAAACATCATACACTTTTTAATTATACATAGATTTCAACATTTTTCAGTATATAAATTCTTAAGATTTAGAGGAGTCTTTATGTCATTTTGTAACTTTCTATTTTTGAAGTCGATGATTATTGGCTCAAATCAAAAAATAAAAAACTCTTAGAGGCTTGCCGGCATAGTTTAGAAATACATCTGCTATTTCCAAACCCAAACGCGCGCTCTAAGAGTAACATTCCTATTAAATTTGGTAGAAAAAACTAGTCCTTAATTTAGATACCTAACTCCCTTAACCCATCTTCTATCGAAGTCAATTTGCGACCTAATACTTTTTCAAAATCATCAGAAGTTACATCTAACTGATTGTTGCGAATATCATTTTGGATTGCAGTCGTCATTTCTGCACCACCTTGAGAAAATCCCGACGTTGTTAGTTTAGCTGTGAATTCATCTGCATCCAACGAAAGGATTTCTAAAGATTTCCCGCTTACTCTAGCAACTTGTTCTGCCAAGGCTTGATAGGTGATTGGTTTTCCAGATAATTCTAAGACCTCAGGATAATCCATTCCTGCTAATACTTTTGCAGCTACTTCTGCATACTCTCTCTTTAACGCCCAACCGGTCTTGCCTTCGCCAGCTGCATAAACAAACTGACCAGTTTTCAATGCTACTTCAATCAATGGCATCTCATTTTCTAGGTACCAGTTATTTCTTAAAAAGGTATGTTTGATACCAGATTCTTTGATGATTTTTTCTGTAAATTGATGGTCTGGAGCCAAGATACTAGTCGAATGATCTGCATCCGCAAAACTAGTATAGGCAATGAAAGAAACCCCTGTTTGTTTTGCTGCTTCTACAACATGTTGATGTTCAGCTTGTCGGTTTCCCGGTACACCTGATACAAATAATAGACGATCGATTCCTTGTAGCGCCTGTACCATCGTCTCGCGATCAGCATAATCACCGATGCGAACTTGAAGACCTGCTTCAATTAATTTCTGGGCTTTTTCTTCATTACGAGCAAGGACATAGATTTCCTCCAAAGGAACCAGTTTCTTTAATTCTTCTAAAGCGTAGCGTCCAAATCCTCCAGTTGCTCCTGTTACTAAATAAGTCATATTCCCACTCCCTATTGATTAATTATTTTTGTTCACATAGCTGTACATTTTTAAAATACACCATTATCATAAAGAGTATGCTAAGATAAGTCAAGAAATCAAGTTGAAAGGATGGATTTTAATGAAATATTCTCTACAATTAAGCGATGCAATTCATATCCTAGCTTATATCCACATATTTCAAGGAACTGATTTACTTTCAAGTGACATGATTGCAAGTAGCATTGAAACGAATCCAACAAATGTTCGAAAAATCATGAGTCAATTAAAAAAAGCAGACCTTATCCATACAACAAGTGGGAAACCAACACCCGTACTTGCGAAAGCTCCCGAAAATATCAATTTATTGGAAATTTATCAAAGTATTGAAGGTAACACGAATTTGATCCAAGTAGACCCAAAAACAAATCCGAATTGCGTGGTAGGCGCTAATATCCAAGAAGTCTTAGCTGCAACTTATTCTCAATTACAAAAAAAAGTGGAAGAAGAAATGGCAGTAATCACTTTAGATGGACTCATTAAACAGATTGCATTATCAGAAAAAGAGAAACGTCCAGAAAATCAGCCACTCGTGGAAAAATTCCTTTAGTTTTTAAGTAAATCGGAGTTACTTTTAGTTATCTAAAAATTAAAATAACAGTTTTATATTATTATTACTTTTATAATAGATTAAATAATCTTCGTACTGGAAAAAAATTGCTGTTTTCTTTTTATTTATTCGGTAAAATTAAACTATGAAGATAACTAAAGGAGGAAATATTATGAAAGATTGGAAAAACGGTTTTTGGGAATCTGATTTAGATCATGGCTATGAATTGTTTATTGAAAAACGTGTTCATGGATATTTGTTTACAAAAGAAAAAATCATCGCAAAAGTCACAGAAGAAAACAACAAGGAGTATGACGTACTTGTCCAGTTAACAGATGACGACCAATTCTATGGTCTGTCTTGCAGTTGCTCCCACGAAGACACAGGTCATTGTCCTCATGTCGTAGCTACCTTGTTCAAACATGAACAAGAAAAAGAGCAGGAAAAAGCAAATGAACTGGTCAAGTTGATCTCTTATGCAAATGAACAAGATATTCAAGACTTTCTATTAAATATTTTAAAAGAGAATCAAGAACTAACTCAACGATTCCAAGAACATACTGCAATCAAAAATATTGACGATTACGATAAAATGATTGCTATTTTAGAAAAACATACCCATTATTCTGGGAGCAACATTCATGATCGTACACTTCAAAACATCAATAAAGAACTGTCTGAATTTTTAAACAGTCTTATTGATACATCAATCGAAAAAAAGCAAATCCTTCATGCATTCGAATTAATGAACAGAATAGTGGAACACTTTGATTTATCAAAAGTACATAATGTAGAAAATGATATCAGTCTTATCATGCATCACTGTTATTCTCTATGGAAAAAGTTACTGAGACATGCATCCGAGCCAGAAAAACAACGAATATATTCTAAACTTTCGACCAAAATAAGTAGTGCAGGCCAATCTAGCTTTTATATCCAACAAATTTTACATGAAGAATTCCCCGAACAGTACTTTGATCAGGATCAGCAAAAACTTGATCAAACATCTGAAAATGGCGGACACTTCAACTATAAAAACAAACGACTTCTATCCATTCGCCAAATGGAAAATTTGAATTATACAGACAACCAAATTCATCAACGTGCACGTGAAAGCTGGCAATCTCCAACTATACGTTCACAATATATCGACTATCTGATGCAAAAGAGAGCTTATGAAGAAGCAATTACTGTTTTGAATGAAAGTATTGTATTAGATCAACACTCTTCTGATATGGTCACCTTGCATCGCTATGCATTAAAAAACCTCTATCATAAGTTAGGAAAAAAAGAGCTTTATGCGGAACAAATTTTACATCTCCTATTAGAAGGAGAGACCGTCGATATGAATTTGATTCATCAATTGAAAAAAACATATTCGATTGATCAGTGGGAAGAAGTACGAGAAAACTTATTTGAAAAATTAAAGTATCGTACAGACGTTGGATTGTTCTATTCGAAAGAAAGACGATACGATCTATTGTTGGATTATGTTCTCAAGTCACCTGGACTGGAAGAAGCCAGCCGCTATTTTTCTTTCTTAAGAAAGCAGTTCCCAGAAGCACTCCTTCAAAAATATGAATATGAATTACGCCGGATGGCTGCTGAGACGACTACACGTTTACGGTATCATAAAATGGCTTTGCTGATCGCCGAAATGGCCACCCTCCCTAGTAGCACGATCTCTGTTCAATTACTGATCAAAGAACTAAAAGAAAAGTACCCGCGCAGAAAAGCAATGCTAGAAGAACTAAAAAAGTTAGAAAAAACATATAAATAATCTAGCGATAGCGACCCTATTCACAGTCATTATTTCGAAAAGCCGAATCAACAGCATTGCTTGTTGATTCGGCTTTTTGTATAGACGCTTATAAATAAATTCGTTGATTTCCTATATTTTCCTAAAAAAGAAAAAGCATTTCAACCACTTTTAAATAACATGCCGATTCATCTGTCAATCAAATCCAACCGGAATTGATTGGGCTGGTTTACTGGTTGCTTGCTTCACGTCAGTCTCCCACTTGCTATAGATATCTAAAAATCTCACTTCTTCTTCATCACTATATCCTTCAAAAACAACTTTATCGATATTTCCATGATCAAAAAAAATCGTTGTTTCAGGATTTAATCCTGAGGGGTAAAGCACTGCCATATAGTCTGCAAACGTATCTTTTTTCGACTGTTGATCTGTATATACAGCACCTCTTCCAACGATGACTAATTTTTGTAACCCTTCCTCAAGCAACACGACACTTCCTAATGGTAATAACTTTTTCCCCTCATTCATTATATATTTCCTCCTTGTCAGTTCCTTTGATATGTTTGTTAAAATATTTCTCACCGTACCATTCTAATTGTGTTTTCCCTTCTAAATTACGGTATTCTTCTGAATATTTGTGTTTATAATAACCGTGTAATAGATACGGGAAGAATAGATAGGCTTCGGCGATGATAAATCCTATATCAAACGCTAACCACATCGCTAAAATATTTATAAAACCTACCATATCTGTTCGAGGTGTATCTCCATCTGGAAAAATAAAATTCCAAATTATAACTATTATGACCACTATCCAGCCGTAATTCAGTACCATTTGAATGATTTTTTCTATAAAATCATCGACTTTATTTTTTTCTTTATCTTTTATATTAAGCATTTTTATATTTAAGGAATTACATTTACTTCTAATAACGATATAACCTACTATGGTTAATAAAATCAAAACGATTATCATCCCAATAGAAGTTAATAGTTTCAGAAACATAGTAATAAAAAATAAATTTACTGTCAGTATTAACCAAATAAGGTAATTGTTACAGGTGTTCATTGTAATAAAAATTCTTGTACTACTATTATTCTTATTTTTATATCTTGTATATAACCAGATAAATAAATACATAAAAAGAAATATCCAAAAAAAACTTTCTGTCAAAAAATTTATATCTGGTTCAGGAACAAGGCTATTTCTATCAGGATCTTTCATCCCTAATTCAGTAAATTTAACAAAACCATATTGTACCATTATTAAAATTATTGATATAGATATTAATAAAAAACGCTTTTTCCCATTATATAATCCTCTTTTTTCAGTATCTTTTATCATATAATCGACTAAACGATCATCCAACAAGTTTAAGCTTTGTTCAAACGTCGCATTGAATAATTTTTTCATATTCTTCACCAATTAGAGTTAATCTCTTCTAATTTTTAAATATCTACTCCTTGTGTTTTTGTTGTTTCTTCTCTATCAGTTCCTTTGATGTGCTTATTAAAATGCTTCTCTCCGTACCATTCTAGCTGACTCTTCTTTTCCCAATTGCGGTATTGTTCTGTGTATTTTTGCTTATAATACCCCTGTAATAGATAGGGGAAATATAGATAGGCTTCTGCAAAAATTATTGCAATATCCATAGCTATCCACATACCTAACATACCTATGAATCCAACAAAATCTGTTCGTACTTCATCACTATTTGGAAATACGAACTTCCATATCATGACGATAATCACAACCATCCAGCCATATTTCATTGCTAATTTCATTACGTTATCTACCAGTATATCTACCCTGTCTTTTTTTCTCTCAACTTCATATAACACATATTCAATCGTACGTTTTTTACTCCTAAACACGACATAGCCTACTAGCCCGATTGAGCCTAGCACGAACAACATACCTAAAATGGTAAGGGGTTTAAAAAATACAGTTATGAATAAAAGATTCATCTCTATCACTAACCAAATGATATATAAGTTTAAGTTGAATTGACCTCTTATTCTTGTAAGGTAATACTCCCCTCTATCCCTAAAAATGAAAACTAAAATTAGCCAGATACAAAATAATAAATAAAACGACCACATTGGTAAAAAATTGATCTCTGGTGTAGGAACTGTACTGGGTCCTAGTTCTCCTTTACTAATTTTCGTGGATATTACGGCGATCAAATAATTGATTCCGATTAAAAAGACAAGCAATAGTACTCCTATCACTCTAGCAACTACCTTACCGCCTGTTGGATCCGGCAATTGATTAACATCTTTATTCATAAAAGTAACAAATGTATCATCACATAAATTTAAACTTTCCTCGAATGTTGCATTGAATAGCTGCTTCATTATTTTTATCCATTAACGCTAACCTCTAATAGTTTTACTGAAGATAGCACCTTTCCTATTGATTTTCCCACTACCTGAATATTACTGAACACACGTTTTACTGTGCTTATATTTTGTGTCACTGATTTCCCCATCTTTTTTGTGACATCACTTATAGCTTCAGACGCCTTATCGTGCAAACTATAAGCTCCATCTTTTGCACTATCATAGATATCTGGTTTAACAAATTGCACTAACTTGTTTATTCCACCTATAGCTCCACCAATTAGTGCACCTCCTACAGCTCCCGAAACTGTTCCCAAAAACGGAATAGGAATTGCGGTACCAATAGCCCCTCCTATTGCACTACCAATCGTCATTCCCTCTAACGGTCCAATACTCTTCACCATCTCTATTCCACCACCTATTATTCCTTTGCCAACACTTCCTGTTTTTCCATATTCATTCACAGCATTGGCGGCGAAAGTGACTCCTAATTGCGCGTAAGTAGCTACTTGTCCTGCCGTTCCTAATCCTTTGGCAACACCCCAATTTTTTGCTCCTTGCACAAATTGAGATTTCTTCAAGGCTTCGCTGACGTAGGTTTTTACAGGGGACGTAAATTTAGTGAAATGTTGATATGCCTTGCCTATCGTATCGATTTTAGGAATCCACTTTCCTTGAGCAACAGCTTTACCGAACATTTCATATTTTGCAAGACCGCTAAATAATTTATTTTTCATACCTGATGGTAGATGCTTAGCAAGCATCAAAAATTCATCGTTGGATGCCAACTTGTTTACCAATGCATCAGGATAATTGCTGAGCAACATTTCAAGTCGTCTGATTGTATCGGTTTTCCCATCTTTCAGGGGTTGGACCAATTTTTCGATCTCCGCATACAGTTCTAAGTAAGCATTGTTTGAAGATTCTTCTAACAATGCTTGTCCGTTTGGTTTGTACTTCTCAAACCAACTCCCATCCACTCCTTTCGGCAATACATAACTACCGTCTGTCTTGATGGTTGTTTGATTCAAGACTAATACGCTTTGCATGGCGAGTTTCAATTCCAGCAGACTGTTATTGAACAGTCCACTGGTTTGGGAGTTAAAGGCATGAAGTTTTTGTTGTTTGCGTTGCAACTTGTAGATATCTTCTTGCAGGCTGTCCGCCATTCGCATCAAGTTTCGATGAAAATCACTGAGCATTTCTGTAATACCTGGTAATATGCTTGTATTGGCGATCTGCCTAATCGTCTGCGCGTGGTTATCGATCGATTGTTTAGCGAATGTTTTGGCACGAATCTGTCCGCTTAAATTCTCTTCGTCCAAGTATCCTTCACTGGCAATCATTTGATGTGCGGAAGAGTAAAGATTCAAGTCTGACTGAATCCCTTGTACTGCAGTGTTTACCCGATTGATCGTAGGAATGATCAACTCAGAAAACAGCCCTTTTCCAGCTTGATAAGCAGCTCCGGAGAGTTTTTTGCCATCAACCGCTTGAACAACTTGTTGACTACCTGTTGACTACCTGTTCGTAGTTGGGTGATCGTTGTACGAGTAAGCGATAAATTAGTGGTCAGATTGCTCATTAAATTAGAAGACTCTGTGGCTGAATAGATTAGTCCCATCGTTTATTCCTTTATTTCTGAAGTTCCGTACGTTCTTCTTCAAGTTTTATCAAACCTTTTAAGTATTCTTGATCTAGTTGATGCTGTTGGGTTTCTACCAACTGCGTGAAGTAAGTTGATTTCCCTTCATTCTCATTTTGCTCCCAACGAGCAACTTGGCTTCCTTGAGATACTAATTCTTCTGTGAATTGTTGGATTTCTCGAAAGCTTTTTCGCATATCCATCTCTAAATAATGCATACATTGTTTTAACTGCTGTTTTTCTTTACTCAGACGCTCCAATCGTTGTTCATTGTTGCTGATTTTACGATCATATTCAGCGAGCAACTCTTCCTTTTCCATACTGACTCCTTACTTGAATCTTGTTTGACTGTCTCTGACTGCGATTGCTTGAGCAAGCTGGGGAAATTTGTTTGCCTGTTCATTGACACAAGTAACTAGATTTGAAATATCGGTGAGTAGGTTGTTACTGACCTCTACGCCTGTTTTCATACTGCTGATCGTGCTCTTGCTTAAAGAACTTGTTTTGCTGCTACTAACAGAAACATTTTTTATTCCTGATACGGCTGCTGTTGCAGTTGATTCCTGAGAAGCGATTTTCGTCATCTATTTTCTCCTTATCTGAATTGATAGAATGGGTCTTCTTTTAATCTCTCTTCTTCATTAATTTTTATGGTTTCTACAATCGGTACAGGTTGCTCCTCTTGCACGAGTAGTGGTCTAGTTGGCGCATCCTTAACTTGTCTTAACAAATCGTCTAAAAATTCTTCATCAGCTTGGTTTTGGAAGCCTTCGAATAACACTTCTGTGATTTGATCCGCATGGATAGAAAAGACTTCTTGGCTTGGCACATCGCCAAACGGATGGGGGGCTACTCGATATCTCGATATCACTTTTTCTTCTTCATTTTTGGCGATGGCACGAGCAACAACAAAATAGAGCAGTTGGTCATCCTCTGTCCCTACCAGTCTTAAGATACTGCCTAGTGGCAAAAACGGTGTGATCATTTCTTCTCTCATGCTTCTTCCTCCGTAGGAAACACCAAAGCTTCCAATTGTTCATCCTTGAAACTGTGTAGGACGTTTTTAGCAACTATTGCGTTTTTTTCTTGATAAGAAAGATTTTCAATAAATAATTGATTTTGTAAGCTTCCACCAAATAAAATATAGTCGATATTTTCTTTTACGAACATAGTGATTCCGCCAAAGGTATTGCCCACTTTCGTCATATGATCGAGAAAAACAAATTGTAAATGGTCGTTTCCGCCACTTAGCAGAGCGGTAACTTCCTCAGGGTTCAATGTTAATTTATCGATCAAGTCTGCAATACCATTGATAATGATGATCCTCTTGCCAGTTTCATTTGTTAAGAGAGCTTCTAGAGCCGTTTTTAGAGCTGTTGGTTCTTCCGTGAGGCATGAACGGTCCAAGTATAGTGAAACTTTCGGCTTTGCTGGTTCGAGTGTTCCATTTGCATCGATCAACACCACTTCTTCTTGTCTTTCTTGACAAATTTGTTGAAGCAGCCAAGGCATCATCGCACGAAGTTGCTTATTGGATTTGAAAAAGATCCCTAATCTCATGCGCTGGAACAAGTCGAATGATTCTACTGAAGAAGTGGCTTTGTTTAATCCCAAATACAGTGTGTGGTCGTCTTGTTCAAGGTAAGAAGCAAAACTTTTTTGCGTTAGGTTTTCTGGTACCATTGGAATTTTATCTGGGCGTTCGCCTGTCCAAGCTTGATTGATTTCTATAATTTCTTCTTCCAGATTTTGGAGTAATTCAGCATCATTTTTCCCATTAATCGGCAGATAAAACTGAATGGTAGTTGGCGTAGAAAGTAAGACTTGTCCGCGCCCATTGATTGCTTCAGGTGACAAAGCATTTCTGCCCATGACCATGTTTATTTCATTTTCATCGTTTAAATATAGCGTGATCTTAGTGGCAATATTGCTCATCATGTTCGTCCGAATACTTCCTGCACGATTCGTGGTCATCACAAGAAAGATACCCAAACTGGCCCCATCTCTTAGTAATTGAAGAAGCACTTCGTCGATTCTATCTTTGCGCTTATCTTCCAAGCTCAGGCCATCATAACTATCAAGAATGATTCCTAAGATCGGCAATTTTTCTCTTGTTCTTGTTTCGTATTGCGTTAGATTCGCGACACCAGCTTGCTTGAACAAATTTTTGCGCTCTGCCAATAATTTTTCGATGCGATCAAGCATTTTTTGCAGTTTTTCATCTTCTTCCAAAGTCGCTATATCCGCAATATGGGGTAATTCCTTGAGTACTAATAAGCCATTATTCCCAAAATCGATTAAATGAAACTGTATCGTTGCAGGAGTATTTTGACGGGCAAGGTTCATTACAAGGGTTTGCAACACTGTTGACTTCCCATAGCCTGGACTAGCTACGATCAATGTGTGACTCGCTTCTTCGAGATTGAAGGTATAATTCATTTGTTTTTGTTCAGAAGGAATATCTAAACAACCAAATGGGATAGCTAGATTACGAACTTCTGACTGTTTTATTTTTGGCGTCATAATCTGCTTATCTAAGTTCGGTAGCCACGGCTTATCCGGCAATTTGTAGGTAGAATCGGCAAAGGTTGTCTTGATCTTATCAATCACTGCTTCTAATTGTGTTGGCAAATCTCGTGTATCTTTTCCTTGAATGATTTCGATATCTGGATCATAAAGCAATTCTAACTGGCCCAATTCATTGATTTTGAATACCCGTTCATCGATCACTTCTTCGATCAATTGTTCTGGATCATATGGAACCCCCGCATAACCACTTTGAAATAATTCATACACCTCATTTTCGCCAACTTTCAAATAGCCTCGTCCAGGATTCGTGATTTGTGCGGCATCTGGCGTTTTGAGTAACTCATTCGAGTCTTGGACACTCGCCATTTTCAAGGCAATTTTACTCGTACTATTGGCTTCGATCTGATCATTGACTACCCCAGAAGGTTTTTGGGTGGCTAAAATCAAATGGACACCTAATGAACGTCCGATTCGGGCAACAGAAGTGAGCTCATCTAAGAATTCTGGAACATTGGCTTTAAGCTCCGCAAATTCATCCGAAACTAAAATCAAATGAGGCAAAGGTTTTTGCGGATAAACAACGTCTGGTTTTGGAGTCTTTCTTTGTTTATACAAGGTCATGTAGCCGTTGATATTATTTACGCCATATTTGGCAAACTCTCTTTGACGTTTCGCTAGCTCTGCTTTGATGCTTGCTAAGGCTCGCGCAGTTCTAGCACCATCCAAATTAGTGATTGCACCCATAAAATGGGGCAAATGATCTAAGGTATTGGCTATTCCGCCACCTTTCCAGTCAATAATCAACATACCGATATCTTCGGGCGAAAAATTGATTGCTAAGCCGATCAAATAAGTCGTTAAAAATTCAGATTTCCCTGAACCAGTCGTACCACCAACTAAGGCGTGTGGTCCATGGACTCGTTCATGTAGATCCCAATAAACCAAATCTTTTTTTCCACGCCAACCGATTAATGAGCGAATCGATTTATTAGGTTCAGCAGTAGCCCAGCGATTTGAAATCGCTAGTTCTTCAACTGTCTTGACCTCATATTGTTCCAATAGACTCAAGCTGTCAGGTACCGCATTTTTCTCTACTTCCACATGATGGAGATTCGCCAAACGCCGAATGGCTTTTTCGATTGGATAGGTTGTCGGCAAATGATTGGGAATAAAACGCTGGTTCACATATTCATTGTTCTGATTGATCAACGTTGCTGCCTCATTGCTTTGATATTCAATTAAAGTAGTCGTTGTTTCTGGCAACATATTCAACGTTTCTTTTCCCCAAATGACCGTAATGCCATAGTCTCCTAAATTTTCGGCTAAAAACTCGTTCAATCCATGACCTGCCAACCAACTTTCATCCAAAATCGAAAAAACATACTGTGGCTGAAAGTGTACCTTTTCATTACCCGCTTCACGTACTTGTTGTTTTCTTTTTGCCACTATTTGATAAAAAGAATTCAAGATCATGTCTCGACTTTGGGGGGTATGCACCATTCCTCTTAGATTTAAAGAACGGATTTTATTATGAGGTAACCAACGCCATTCTCGCCAATGTTGTTCGTACTCTTCCGACGGGATCAGTGTAATGAATTCGACGTCTCGATAAGAATGCAACACACATAACTGAAATAATAGGAGTTGTAATGCTGTTCGCAAAATACTAGGTGTTCCTGCTAAGCCAACCGTCTGTTCCAAAAGTGAAACGATGATCGGGGCATCTCCAAGTTGTTTGTAGGGGCTATTAAGATGCTCAAACGCTTCATTACTCAGTTCATCCTCTTCTACCGGCTGGAAGTTTGTTTGAAAACTAGCATTGATTTCGCCGATTCCTAAGCGGACAGTCAAAAAATCTTCGTTCACTGTCATACGTTCATAAATCCTCGCATGATAATCTTTAGCCATCAATGCTAATTCATTCAGTGCGGGATTCATATATTCTAATGCTGTTTTTTGTGTTTGCTGTAAGACAGTAAGCTCTGACTTTTTTTTGATCATATACTGACGGAAATGCTCTTCTCTCATATGATTTTTTCTGTTGATTTCTTTTTTGTTTGTAAAATAACTCGATACAGAAAAACCGGTTGTAAGTAAACTAGCGCCTCCCATACTGATCAACATAACTGGATTGCCTCCGCTCAAAAAACTTGTAGCACCGCTCAAAACAACCATACCTAACGGTGGAACGATGGTTTTCAACCACTCATTCTTTCCTTCATTAGATTTCTGCTTAGGTGATTGGATCTCAATTTTTTCTTTTGGCTCTTTTAAATGGATTCTTGGACTACGCCTAAATGCTGGAAAATTTTCTGGATACTCGGGAATGTAGGGTTCTTCGAGCAACTGCCAAGGGTCCAACTGTAGCTGATTTTTTAAATCTGAGATCTTTAATTGTTTCTCGCGCATCTCAATCATGAGATAATCAATGATCAATTGATCGCCTACAGAAAATGGAAATACACCTTTTTCTACACGTTGGTGATTGTAATAAATCTTGGCTTTACTAGGATAGATTTTTACTTGATAGTCATCAGTACTATTACGATTAATAAAAATCAAGGCATCCGAATCAATACGGATTGCCGAATCTTGTGCATTTGATAGATAGACGCTTTCCCTTGGCTTATTGACGATCACCGTTTTCAAATTTTCATGATGAACGAGGAGAAACTTTTCATCCTTGACTACTTCTCCTCCACAAAAAAGCTGTCCGTCTTCACAGTAAAGCGTTTGATTGTCCAGTATTACTTGATTGTTTTTTTCTGTTATTTGTTTATGAATAAACGTCGAACCAAAGTAAAAAAGGTCATAAAGAACTGAAACGGAATGTTGGATTTGATCAGTTATTGAAATTGGCTTAGTTTGCTTCATTACTATCCGTCTCGCTTTCTAAGATTTCTAAGTACTTATTGATTTCTTCCTCATAACTCGTTAATAACTCTTGCTTCTTCTGACCACTCATTTTGTTGTTTGCTCGCGTCGCGTCGTATAGTTTGGTATAGGCATGTAAAATGTATTGATGATCGCCGAGGTTTTGTGCGATATCTAGTGATCGATCAAAATTTCCCCGTCCGATATAGATCCAGTAAAGCAACGTATTCTCATTTGATTTTTGGGAAATATTATTTAAGATCGCTGTCTTTTGCTCATTCGACAAATTATCCAGCTGTACAGCGCTGACTGCAGCAACATATTGAGCGCCAGAAGGGAGATCTTCGGGTTTATCATCTTTTAATGTGGTTAAAACACCAGCGTAATTATTAGCAATATATTGCGTTTCAGCAGAACTGATCCGTTCTTGTGCGGGAAGTTTATCAAACGCATAGATGCCTGTCGTAAGCGCTAAACCTATTGTTGAAATGCTTAATAAAAGCGTGCCCCACTTAAACATAAAATAGCTTTTTTTGTTCACCATTTGAATTTCTGATGCACGTTTCGTTTTCTGCTGTACGACTTGTTCGCCAATCATGCGGTCGATTTCTGCGACACTGTTTGCTCTTTGGATTCGTTTAGAAAACTCGTCCTTCAATGTGCCATTTCCTTCAATCAGTTGCTCATAATCGAACTTAGGATGTAAAATTGTCAGGATCAATGCACGATATTGCTTCAAAAATTCTTCTTCGGTTATTTCATAAGGAATAATTGAATGCGCAAACCCTCTATGTGCTATGATGATTTCTTCTCCAAATAGAAATAGATTGGCTGGATGGATGAAAGGCTGGATTGGGCTACTCAAAAACTCGGATAAGAAATTGATTTTTTGTGCAAGTAATAATCGTTGAAAAAGTTCTGTTCGTTTAAGGTACTCTTGCAAAGAATAGATTTGTTTACTTTTCTGGTATTGAATGACGAGTTTTTCCTCTGAAGATTCTACGATCTGTCCAGAGAGTAAGTGCTTTTTCTGTGTTAAGAATAGTTGATACTGTTCTAAACGATCGAGTTGGTATTGCTTAGCATTCAGTGTCACTTTGACAGCATCAGTTGATGTCTCAATCATGATCGTTTCAGAAATATCTTTTATGTGGGTCACGTTCGTTCCTCCGATTTTTGTTGAGATTCATGGATCAGTAAATGATCGCCTTCACTTAATGGATAATCTGCCACATATGCCTCTTCCTTTAAGCGGATCGGTTTATTTAATACCACTAAGTCGAACGCATCTGGCAAGGACGAACCATTTTGTATGAAAGATTCCTTTAATAATTCTTTTAATCGTGTAATCGTTACTTGGATTGGGATCTGTAAGTCAATGATTTCTTCTTTGACTTGTAAACTTATCCCAATTGCTTGATTTTTTTCCAACTACAACAGTCCTTTAATCATTTTTGTATTTCTGCTGTGAAAACTTTTTACCAAGATAATTGCCTCCAATAGTCAGTAAAATACTTCCTAGTAGAAGTAAGATCCACAAAACAATCCTTCCCTGGATAGCTGTGTGATTGGGGTTAGCTGACGACCGATGTCCTACAGACATTTGCCCTTCTTTGAATAATTGGGGTGTAATTGTTTGTTCAAAGACCTGTGGCTGTGAAGTTGCTTCCGACACAAAGACGAGGTTCTGAGCAGTGGAAATCTGTTGTCTTTGTTGTTGGACACGTTCTTGGTCTAATTTTGTTTTATCTTCTAAAAATAAATCGTGTACTATAAATGTTGTTTCATGATCTTCGATGCCTTCCCTTTCTTGGTAGATCACATGGTTATTGATAGTGAGTGTACTTGCCAAAACTGTGACATTCGGGTGACTTAAAAATAGTGAAACTACCAACAAAAAGAAAAGCCCCCCTATTTTTTTCTGAACCATTTTATACCTCCGTTTATTCATTTGACCGTTCTTTCTTCTCTTCTGGCCGGACAATAAAATTCAATATCACTCCAAATATCAGGAATAGAACGAGCAATAGATAACTTCCCCAACCGACGACACCCTCATTCATCAACACAGTAAAACCGTTTTGAATATTCTGTAAAGGTGATAGACGATAGAGCCATTCTGTCAACGAGCCATTTTTGATTGCTACGCCCAACAAAGGAGTCAACATGAAGAACAAACCAAAAATCCCACCACATAAATACAACGTGATTTTTTTGAATTGGCGCATGAACCCTAAAAGAATCAATTGACCACTAGCAAAGACTAAAAATGCATAAACGAACCAAACAAAAGAATGGGCGGCTCCTGATACTGTGGTCGTTAAAACGCTGTAAATAAGTGACAGAACTAACGTTACGCTGAGTACCGCTACCATATTAGGCACGTTTTTCCATATACGGTTCGGTGTGACTAACAAATCGACAGAAGTCACTACACGTTTTTTCATCACGCTAGATAATTGAAAGGATACTAACAGAATCATAAAGCCTCCAATCAATGTCACGTAGTAAGGAGTCAGTGAGCTTTGTCTTGTTTGACCAAAGCTTCCTTGTCCTAAAATCGGACTTGCTAGAAAATTAAAGACCTGGGGATTATCTGCCCCTCCATTCCTTGTATTCGAAAGGACTTCACTAAATGATTCGGCATATGTTTGATTTTCAGAAACAGTCTGTGCCGATTCATCAAGAGAGGTACTTAGATTACTTAAAATAGTGGTAGCATTCTCTTGTACTTCGATGGTCGATTCTTTTAGCTGATCGATCGTAGGTGTGATATCAGCTACTTCTGCCGCAGATTGACCGGTAACTTCAGCTGCTGCTTTTGAACTTGCCATCAATCCTTGCATCGTTTGGATCAGACTGGCTGTTTGAGCTTCAATCAGGGCGTATTCATTTTCTTTGGGATGTGGATTTTCTTCTGAGATGACGGATTCCGCTTCTGTTTGTGCCGTTTGCTGCCAACTGTCGTATACTGCATGGATTTGTTGATTCGCAGAGGCGAACCAGTGGTTTAATTTGTCCGCTTCTTCCATAAATGTTTGTGGCAATGTCATTAGTTGCAAGGTACCGTACAAGGTTGGTTTTAGTTTTTCAGGTTCTCTAGTCCCTGGAGAACCAATAACTGCTTGTAATGCAATGATTTGATTCTCGGTATCGCTATACAACTGATCCCCTGTTTTTTTGTATTCCTGATACAGTTGTTCGCTGATCATCGAAGGTTTGTCACTTTCCTGAAGATTGTTATATAGCCAGTAGATTGAACGAGAATCAGCTAATTCAATAAGGGATCTCCCCGTATTTTCTGGTTGATCGATCATCTGTCGGTATGCGGGTATCGTTATAGAATGGTGCGGTGCACCAAATAGCGTGACGATTTGTTGCGCAGTCGTACTTAATAGTTGAAACTGTTCCAAGATTTGTGGCACATCGTCGATCAATGGCTGATCCATCGGAAGATAGACTGAGAATTCCCTCGTTTGTTGTACGTGTCCATTGATTATCCATGTGTAAAACACTTGATTGTATGAAGTAGTCTGTTGTTCTGGAGTCAACTGCCACTTTAAAGGAATGCTTACTTCAAAGTTCAATTTATCTGGTAGCGAAGGATATTCTATACGCTGGTGCTCTTCTTCCGTTTCTTCTTCCGTTTCTTCTTCCGTTTCTTCTTCCGTTTCTTCTTCCGTTTCCTCCTCCGGTTCAATCGTCCAAGGTTGTACGATTGTTAATGAATAATCTGTATCTACTCGGATCGCTGTTTCATAGTTGTAGGGTGCCAGTAACTGATTCAATTGATTTTCCATTTCTGTAACATCATATGTTGGATCAAAAAAGAGCATCCCTTGCTGCTCTTCTTCTGTTTGTATCGAGAGGACCGTGTCTTGTTTTAACTCAATTGACATCTGTTGATTGGTGGTGGGTAAAGAAATCGTTGCATCATGTTGCGCTTTCGGTTCAAGATAAGCAAAAGAAGCTTCACTTCCGATTGGTCGGTCAAAATCGTGGGCATAACGTGTAACAATCGCTAGCTCATCATTGAAAATAGCGGCCTGATCCTGACTGATCACTGCTTGATTTTGTAATTCAGTTAATAATTGAGCTAAACTATCCACCGAGATCTGGGGCAAAGTCTCCTCGATAACTGATTGATATGCCCCATCTAATTTGGGTCCATTACTTTGATTTGTCATCAATTTGATAATCGCATTTTTAACTTGATCTTCTGTCGCAGTTACAGGTGTACTTGTCGGATCATTATAATACGCATTGGCAATTTGACCTTTTAAGC
The DNA here is from genome assembly GCF_015556925.1 of Enterococcus sp. 1001283B150225_161107_E12. Lineage (NCBI taxonomy): Bacteria > Bacillati > Bacillota > Bacilli > Lactobacillales > Enterococcaceae > Enterococcus > Enterococcus sp. 1001283B150225_161107_E12. The sequence goes on from NZ_JADNNI010000022.1 coordinate 43,855, forward strand.
GTTCTAGCTGTGCTACCTGACTCTCCAACTCAGTAATTTGTTGTTGGATCTCTTCAATGCGTGTTTGTTGATTGGTTTGAAACGCCGTTGCCTGGGTTAAGAAATCCCAATAGATACCGAAACTATTTTGTTCATTTTGAGTATAAAAATTGCTAAACTGAGCTGAAATTGCATCATTGAACAAGTCGTATTGATTTCTATAGTCAACTGTTGCGTTCTCCCACTGAGTGGTTAATTGATTTTTTTGTAAGGTGACTTGTTGATTGAATTGATTGATTGCTTCAGTGATTTTTTCATTCGCTTCTTTTGTATAATCAACAATTGTCTCCTGAACATTTTCTGTCTCTTTGTGAGTCTCTTCTAAACTTGAATTATTGCGCTCCAAAAGAGATTGTACCGAATCGACAAAGGCTTGTTGCTGTGCCTTGAATGCACTATTTGTTGTATCTAAAATACTAGTTGAGTCTAATACACTCGCATAGTTGTCTGGAATATTTTGGAATGGCTGATAGATACTATTTTCTAGATTTTGCTGATAATTGCTATGTGTATTCGTCATTTTATTCACGTTTTGCTGCGCTTCAGAGAGATTTCCTACAATACTGGAAAAATACATTTGCACAACACGCTGATTGAAGTTTGTTAAAATCTGATTCACTTGTTCTTCGATCATTTGGTTGGTTATTTCATTTTGTCCATCCCGCACTTGATATTCGATGACCGCTTTTTCTGGATTGATGCTTTGTAAAGATAATAGTTTTTCCGAAAAATCTTGGGGAATAATGATTTTTGCATCGAATTGGCCGTTCTCTAGTCCTACTGTTGCAATATTACGCGTAGTCGTTTCCCAACGATTGGTGGAATCTTTATTGATCAGTGTCACAAAATCGGTTCCTAACAAGTACTGCTGACCTTCAAAATCTGCTCCTCGATCCTCATTCACCAAAACATATTGCATTTTTGTCGTCGGGCTGGCGGTGCTCGTGATGATACTCTTTTCTTTAAAGCCGATATACGCAAAGAAAAGAAGCAAAGATAAACTTGCGATGACCGCAAGGATAAATGGCTGCTTTTGCTTCAAATGGTTTTTCAAGTTGTTCTCCTCCTTCTAAAAGAGCATGGGGTCAGAAGTGACTTTCCTGTATTTCTACCTTTAAAAATAAGCGTCAAAATCCAAAAATAGCTAGCTGATTTCGGATTTTGACGCTTATATCATGGCGATGTGCACTTCTGTCATATCCTCTTTTTAGGCTATAGCTGAGATGCTCTGTTGCACATTGTGTGTTGTTGCACATGTGATTCGTTTAAGAAAACCTAACTGACTTCTGTTTGAAAATCAAGTTAAAATCCAAACGAACCTGCATCTTGACGATCGCGTTCTGCAACCGTATCAGCATACTTGTTCAACTGCTGATTGATGCTCTCAAGAAGTTCTTCCATTTGACGGACATTACCTTCTAACTGGTTGTATTGTTCCAAATAAGCTTGAAATGCTTGTCCTTTCCACTGTTGACTGATTTGTTGGTTCATTGAGTTTACTTTACGGATCGCCTCTTGGATCTGAGAGGCTGCTTGTGAATAAACCTGTGCTTGTGACTTCAGTTGTTCGGGTGTGACTGCAATTACTCCTGCCATTTTTGTACCTCCTAAAATTTTTTTGACTAGTTTATCATACTTGATTTTCAACTGGTCAAAATAAAATACGCCGAATAAGGTTGATCTTCGTCGTATACGCACAATTCTTTTCGTATAAGATCAGTTATTTTAAGACAGCATTCAATTACTAGTGGGGGGAAACTCATTCTTGAGTTCAAAATCAACTTGGTACGCCTGCTCCACGAAGCGTAATAGTTCGTATTTCTTTTGATATTGTTGCTTTGAATCCAAGTAGCAACTGACTGCTAATGCGTTTTTCACATGAGACTTTCCTTTTTCATTTCCTTTGATCATATACCAGACGCCTTGCAAAAACAGTTGGAAGTTCCGCTCATAGTATAGTTCTTCTTCAAGGAAATACTCCTCTAACTTCGCCCCATATTTCCAAACCAGGCGGAGATCCTGATTTTTAATAAATAGAATGAGACCATTCGCCAACATGCGAAACGTTTCACTTTGTCCACTACGGTTTTCTTCATAGACCGCCAAACTAAGAAACGACTTTTCTAAAATCAAATCAATAAATTTAGGATGGAACGCATACATACAGTTAGTAAACAAAAAAATTTCGTAGCGAGTCCATGTTTGCGCCTTCATTAAATACTGATAAACCTCTGAAGATAGGCCATCGATTTTTTCCTCTTTTAATTGAGCGATCATCAAGCGACAAAGACTGATAAGATGGCGTTCTCTTTGGGTACTAGGTTCTTCTGTTTCATACAACATGATAATACTATGTAACTCTAAACTATCTTTTTTTTCAAAAGCGACTACCGCTTCTTGCATCAATCGATTAACCTCAGATAAATCATTTGGAAAATTAAATAACTGCAATTCATCGTAGTCCAAATTTAGTTTTTTTAAAAAATAAGTTAACTTACTGACTGTCGTATCTGCTTTATTTTGAATAAAACGTTTATAAACCGAACGACTGGCTTCCTCTCCGCAAAGTTCTGCGATCGTTATTCCTTTTTGCTTTCTGACAAATTCAACGATTTCCCATACTTCCATTTTTTCACTCCTGACCTCTTTCACTGAAATTTGAACTCAATGATTCTTAGAAAGAGCTTCTATGATTGAAATTTGATAAAGCTAAAAATCCCCGTTTATTATAATCTTACCATCATTCTTGTTTGAATATTACATTTATTTATAATAACTACCGTTTTTAAAATATAAAGACTTTAATAACAAATAAAAAAAATATAACAAAAAAATATTGATGTTATTTATAAATGTGATAATAAGGGAATAAACAATATATTTTCCGTTCAACATGTCATATTATAAAAAAGAATGAGCGCTCGCAACGGTACTTTCTGCGAGTGCTCATTTCTTTTTATGATGCATCAGATTATCAATGCTATCATACCAATTATAATGTTGATTGTTGTGGGCTATTAATTAGGGTTTCTACATATTTTTTTGCTTTTCTTAGTAGCTGGATTTTTCTTATCTGACTGACATAGTTTTTTCGGTCTAACATGAAATATTTATTTTCTCTGATTACGCTTAATTGCTCTTTATAGATCATAGCGGCAGCAGTTAATGCGAGTTGACAATTCCGATCAATAAACGGCAGCATCGTAAAAGAAGTTTCATATTTTTTCTCTGCTTCATTGGCTACCGCTTCCCATAGATCAATCAACGGCTTCGCAGGTTCATCTGCTTGTAACATGGCTTCAGTCACACCATGGGCACGCATCATTTCCTTTGGTAAATAAATCCGTCCCATTTTATTATCTTCACCGATATCTCGTAAAATGTTTGTGAGTTGCATCGCTTCACCCAGTCGTTTTGCCTGTGACTGGATTTTTTCTGCTTGGTCAGATAATAAAGGTAACAACATCAAGCCAACACTACCTGCGACATAGTAACAATAGTCTTCTAAGTCAGCAAATGTTTTTGGCTGTGTAAAGACTAAATCTTGCTTTTGACCTGCGATCATGTCGTAGAACGGAGACAAGGTCATGGGATAAACGGAAAAAACAACCGACAAGGCACGCCAAATAGGTTGATCAGGAATATTACCCATGGAGAAAGCATCTAGTTGGTGTTTTAATGCCAACAATTCTTCCTCACTATGCGCTAAGTCAACGGTATCATCTGCCAAGCGACAAAAAGCATAAATGGCATAGACACTTTTTGCTTTTTCTTCAGGAAGTTGAGAAAACGCTGCGTAAAACGATTTTGAATATTTTTTTATCACAGTTTCACAATAGGCAAAATCGTCTGCGTGTTTTTCAAACAGTTCCTGATTAGTTTTTGTCATCTTTAACCAACTCCTCTACCGCAAGCTTAGCACTTTGCATCACGATTGGTACACCAGCTCCGGGATGTGTACTGCTACCACAGAAATAAAGATTCTCAGCAGAAGCAAATTTATTGTGAGGTCGATAATAGTTACTTTGTTTTAAGGTTGGTTTCAACCCAAATGTTGCACCATTATAGGCATTGAAATGTTTTTCAAAGTCTTTTGGTGTATAAAAACTTTCTGAAACGATATGCTCTTCAATATCAGTAAAGTCCGTCTTTTCTTTTAATAACGTCAATACTTTTTGACGGTATTCTTGGACTTTCGCCTCTGACCAATCTTCATATTTTGAAAGTTCTGGAACTGGTACTAATACATATAAGCCTTCATGGTTTTCTGGGGCTAATGATTCATCCATGATCGTAGGTCGGTATAAATAAAAGGATGGATCTTCCGGTAAACGACCATCTTCAAATAAATCATCCACATTTCGTTTGAAGTCATCTGCGAAGTAGATGCTGTGGAGATAGTCCCCCGGATATTTTTTATCTAGACCTAAGTATAGTAAGAAACAAGAACAAGAGTATTCCATCTTATCGATTTTCTTATCCGTATATTTCCCACGATTCTTTTCATCAGGAATCAACTCTTTCATTGCATAAGGGAAATCAGCACCACAAACGACCGCATCTGCTTCTATTCGTTCCTGTCCGATTCGAACACCTTTTGCCACTTTATCTTCAATGATCAATTCATCAACGGGTGTATTGTAATGGATCGTTCCACCTAATTCTTCTAATAAGTTAGCTAGTGAGGTTGCTAAAGTATACATACCTCCCTTAATAAAATGAACTCCGTAGAAGAGTTCGATCATGGGGATGATCGTATATAACGACGGACCTTGGTATGGGGAAACACCGATGTATAAGGTTTGGAACGCCAATGATTTTCGCAACCGTTCATCTTTGACAAATTTAGCAATCGATGAATACGCATCACTAAAGGTTCTTAGACGAATCCCTGCCCATAGTGATTTAGGGTTATAGAAATCCCAAAAACCACGAAAGGATTTAGTAATAAATGCTTCTTTGGCTATGTTATAACGCTTGTAGATATCCGCTAGAAACGCATAATAGCCTTGTGCATCTTCTTGGGAAATTGCTTCGAGCGTTTTGGTCAATTCGATGAGATCATTTGAAAATTCGATTGGTTCTTCTTTATTGAAATAGAGCTTCAACATAGGATCGACTTTTTCCATCGGAATGTAGTCATCCGGATCTTTCCCACAAAATTCAAATACTTCGCGATAGATTTCAGGCATCATCACGATCGTTGGCCCCACATCAAACGTGAACCCATCTTTTTTGATTTGGTTCATCTTACCACCAGGACCACTTTCTTTTTCGTACAATGTTACTTCATAGCCTAATTTTTGCAAGCGTACAGCAGCACTTAATCCCGCAACTCCTGCACCTGTTACAATGACTTTTTTCATGACATCCACCTACTCAATTCTTGTTCTATAAATTTTTATCATCTGATAAATTTTAGGATATCATTAAATTTGTTATGTCATAAAATAAAACGCTCAAATAACATACGTTACATTAAATTTTCTTCATTTTTCTTTGTTTTTAATTTATTTTTTATCATTTTTCACTCAGTATTATTTACGCGTGAAATATACAATCTAGATAGCCATTGTCAGCTAACCCCCGAATAAACAGCCTTCAAAAGCCAATTCATTAAAAAAAAGCTATGACATCCGAAAATATTTTCATATTTTTAGATGTCACAGCTTTTTTGGTTGATTACTTTTATCACAACCTCAACTGTTTATTCAGTTTTATGTTGAAATTCATCTAATCGTGCACGAACTTCATCCGTAGATTTCGTGTTCATCAATTGCACACGTAAATCGTTGGCTCCTGGAAATCCTTTGACGTAGATTTTGAAGAAACGATGTAAGCCTGTGATCGAACGTGGGATCTCTTGTGCATAATGGTCTTGTAAATCTAGTTGTAAGCGCAGTAAGTCAATAAGTTCTTCTGCTGAATGCTCTCTTGGTTCTTTTTCAAAGGCAAATGGATTTTTAAAAATACCTCGGCCGATCATGATGCCATCTACACCATATTTTTCCGCTAATTCAAGCCCTGTTTGGCGGTCAGGGATGTCACCATTGATCGTCAACTTCGTTTGTGGGGCAATTTGATCACGCAAGGCAACGACTTCAGGAATCAGTTCCCAATGTGCCGCAACTTTACTCATTTCTTTTCGTGTTCGCAAATGAACAGAAAGATTCGCGATATCTTGCTTTAGTAAATGACTGATCCAATCAACCATTTCAGCTTGCTCTGTGTACCCAATGCGTGTTTTTACACTTACAGGTAAACCTCCAGCTTTTGCAGCTTCGATCAATTCTGCAGCAACTTCAGGTCGTAGGATCAAACCACTACCTTTTCCACGCTCTGCCACATTCGGTACCGGACAACCCATATTGAGGTCTATTCCTTTAAAACCCATGTCAGCTAGTTGAATACTCATCTCTCTGAAAAATTCCGGTTTATCCCCCCAGATATGTGCCACCATCGGCTGTTCATCTTCAGTAAATGTCAAACGTCCTTTAACACTCTCTTTGCCATCTGGATGACAAAAACTATCTGAATTAGTAAATTCGGTGAAATACACATCCGGCGCGCCGGCTTTTTGGACAACATGGCGAAAAACCACATCTGTCACATCTTCCATCGGTGCTAATACAAAAAAGGGCGTAGGTAGTTCAGCCCAAAAATTATTCTTCATCAAGTACACTCCATTTCGCTATATACAAAGTTCCATCAAAAACATTGTTGCCATTATACAAGGAAAAAGAAAAAGAAGCAAAGTAGAGGTTGTGAAAGGAGCGATCAGCACTAAGGCATAAGAAAGGAAAATCGAAAATGGTTGTTTCATTTTTGATTTTTCTGGCTTATGTCCGAAGTGTTGCTCCTTGAACACCGTTTATCATAGGTTGTGAAAAAAGCGTTTTGACCTGAACAGTAAGATAGAAAATTGTAAAATAGCTTTTCATATTTTGCAATTTTTTAGCTTAATGTTGAAGGTCAGCTTTTTGAACACCGTTTATCTTAGGTTGTGAGAAAACCGGTCAGCTCCGAATAGTAAGGCGGAAATTGGGAAAATAGCTTCTCATATTTTTTCAATTTTCGCCTTACTATTGAAGGAGTTGGCTTTCGAACACCGTTTATCTAGGTTGTGAAAGGAGCGATCAGCACTAAGGCATAAGAAAGGAAAATCGAAAATGGCTGTTTCATTTTTGATTTTTCTGGCTTATGCCCGAAGTGTTGCCTCTTGAACATCATTTATCATAGGTTATGAGAAAGCCGGTCAGCTCCGAATAGTAAGGCGGAAATTGGGAAATAGCTTCTCATATTTTTTCAATTTTCGCCTTACTATTGAAGGAGTTGGCTTACCTCGTTCGTTTAGCTTCTTAACCCTCTACCTTTATTGATCAAGTACCAACACGTTGAATACAGCACTACGATGAACAGTACAAGGATCGCAATCGAAATGACGATTGGCACATCTGTGGTGCCTAAGAAACCATAACGGAAACTTGAGATCATATAAACAATTGGATTTACTTTCGAGATGGCTTGCCAAATCGGTGGCAACATCGAAATTGAATAAAACACCCCGCCAAGATAAGTCAAAGGTTGTAACACAAACGTTGGTACAATGGACACATCATCATAAGATTGGGCGAAAATCCCATTGATCAAACCAGCAAGCGAGAATAAGATAGCGGTCATCAATAGTGTTAATACAACGATCGTCCATGAATAGACATGTAATGGTACAAAAAATAGAGAAATCATTGTGACTAATGCACCGACCAAGACACTCCGTCCCAACCCACCGATCACAAATCCCCAGATGATGACATGTGTTGGGACAGGGGCAACTAAAATCTCTTCGATATTCTTTTGGAATTTTTGTGAAAAGAACGAAGAAGAAACATTTGAATAAGAGCTTGTGATGGCGGACATCATGATCAATCCTGGAACAATAAATTCCATGTAGGAGAAACCACCCATATCACCGATTCGGCCTCCGATCATTTTCCCAAAGATGATAAAATACAAAGACGTAGTGATCACTGGTGGTACTAGCGTTTGTACCCAGATACGCATATAGCGATTAGTTTCTTTGATTGCTAAACTTTTTAATGCAGTAAAATAAAGATTAAACATTTTTCTTCGTTGCCTCCATATGATAAGTTTCTTCCGTAATTTTCAAGAAAAGTTCTTCTAAGCGATTGGATTTATTGCGCATAGACAGGACTTTGATCCCTTGCGCACTTAACTGTTCAAAGATCCCATTCACTCCTTGATCACGCTCCACTTCAACCGCAAGTGTGCGTTCATCTTCTAAGATACTTGTATAGCCAATGATCTCTGGCTTTTTATCATAAGGTGCTAAGTCAAAGATAAACGTTTCAAATTGTAATTTGGAAAGCAAGGCTTTCATAGAGGTATTCTCAATCAGTTCACCCGATTGGATGATTCCAATATTTCGACAAAGCATTTCTGCTTCTTCCAAATAATGAGTCGTCAAAATGATCGTTGTTCCTGCGTTATTCAATTCACGTAGAAATTCCCACATTTCTCGTCTTAATTCAATGTCGACACCCGCTGTGGGTTCATCTAGAATCAATAATTTGGGTTCATGCATCAATGCACGGGCAATCATCAATCGTCGTTTCATCCCACCTGAAAGCATCCGCGCACGAACATTGCGTTTCTCCCACAAATTAGATTGTTTAAGGTATTTTTCACTACGTTTCAATGCTTCATTACGGGACACGCCATAGTAACCCGCCTGATTCACGACGATTTGTTGCACCGTTTCAAACGGATTGAAATTGAATTCTTGGGGCACTAAGCCGATTTGTTGTTTTGCTCGTACTAAATCTGTATCCAGATCATAGCCAAATACTTTCACTTTTCCCGATGTCTTATTCACTAATGAAGTGATAATCCCGATCGTTGTTGATTTCCCTGCGCCATTTGGTCCCAGTAGTGCATAAAAATCGCCTTCTTCAACCGTCAGATCGATGCCTCGGAGTGCTTCCACACCTGTCCCATATATTTTTCTTAACTCATTTATCTCAAGAGCATATGTCATTTTTTACTAACTCTCCTTATTTTGTCTGATTTACTATTTTAGCATGTAAAGAGGTTGTGAGAAAGCCGTTAAGCTCCGAATAGTAAGGCGGAAATTGAGAAAATAGTTTCTCATATTTTTTCAATTTTTGACTTACTATTGAAGGAGTTGGCTTTCGAACACCGTTTATCTAGGTTGTGAGAAAGCCGTTAAGCTCCATGCAATAAGATGAAAATGAAAAAACCACAAGTCCTTCCAGAAAATAATTCTGTCGTCTCTGTGGTTTTCACTATCAATGATGGTTTTTAACTAAATACTTTCAGTTTGGGCTTATTTCTTACTCCACTACCCGCCATTGACGATGTTGATCAAAAAAGGCAGCTTCTGCTTGAGCCTCTTTCACGATTGCTGTAGGATACTTCAACACATCTAACAAGGCGATGGCATTTCTTGTCTTTGCAGGCCCTTGTTTTAATTTAAAGTCAAAGCTGATTCCTTTTTCAGGAGTTACTTGCTCTTCAAAATGGACATTGGCACAATCTTTTTTCAAGATCTCAGTCAGTTCGATATCGTGTGTTGCGACAAAGGCTAAAGAAGGGTAGTCGCTCAACCAATTCACGATAGCTGCCGAAGACGCGATCCGTTCAATGGTGTTTGTCCCTTTCAAGATCTCATCGACAAAGCAATAGCAACGTTCTTTGGTTTCCACTTGCTGTAATAAGCGCTTGATCGATTTGATTTCTGAAACAAAGTAACTATCGCCTTCAAATAAATTATCTTCGATCGCCATCGAGGTCAAGACATGACCGGGTTGGATCGTGAAAGATTCGGCTAAAGTAGTTTGGATCGTTTGTGCTAAGATACAGTTGATGGCAATACTTTTGACGTACGTTGATTTTCCTGAAGCATTCGAGCCAGTGACCAATGTGTTCTGTTGCCAATCGATTGGATTGACGACTGCCTCTGCAATCAGAGGATGATACGTATCCTCTGCCATGATCCCGCCTTCTGCAAAGACTGGTTGACAAGAATAGGGCATGTAAGTGCGATAATTCAACACTGCCGCAGCTACTTCTAACTCTCCTAGTAATTGCCATAATTGAATCGCTTGTTCCGTTTTCTTTTCCAATCGACTAATGACAAAATGATACGAAATAAATGGCAACATGAACATCATATTCAAGTAGTCAAAAAACAACTCCGCTTCTGAGCCATTTTTCACTCGAAATGAAAAACCGAACTTAGGGATTTCTTTTAAAGGCTGAACATTTTTTTGTAACTCTGCTTGTAACGGTGTGGCAAACGTGGCAATTTTTTTCGCCGCAGAAATCGTAGAAACAAGATAGCCCATACTATTAAGTTCTGTTTCGAGCGTTTGCTTTTTTATCAAGTAATAAACCGTATTGAATAACACACTAATGATCGCGATATAAATGCCGATTACTTGTCCAAGTAAAAACAAGCCTAAACCAATGAGTGGTAACATGCCTAAAAAGGCAAATAGCCCAATATGACCAATTCTTTTGCTTTTGCCATCTGCTAAGTATTGTTTGGCAAAATTCCGGTCTTTTTTTCCAACTCGTGCAAATTGATATTGGATTTCTTCTCTCAACTTAGGATTTTCTTGGTAGAAAGTAATCAACTTTTCTAGACGCTGATCTTGTCCAAAATCAAAATTACGCAGTCGCTGATAAAGCGCTTCTGAACCCACACTTGAATACGTATGATTGACCGTTTCGAATACTTCAAACATATCTAGGTCATACCAAGTCAAGTCATCGACTTCACTGTCCCACGTACGAAACTTTTTTTCTGTCTGCCAAGCTTCTTTTAAGCTCTCTTCCTTATCAAATCGTACTTGATAGGGAAGCTTCCCCCATTTGTAACGGACATCTGCTCTTAATTTCTTTCGCGAATTGATTTCTAAGACAATTAAGATTCCAATGATGCCGACGATCAGGAGCATGATAAATTCTGTTTGACTCATAAATTTTCTCCAATCTATTGAATACTTTAAGTATAGCACTGATTGGAAACATAAATGGAGTTATAAAAAAACTATCCTTCTTTTTCGCCGTATTCATGTTGATTCTAGACACCAACTGATTCCATCGAAAAGTACCTTTTGATTTCCTTCATGTTGCAATCCTTCTGAAAAATGTGCAGGAGTCATACAAAAAACTTTACCTTTGCCATACAGATGTCGCCAAGCGGCGATCGATTCACCATAGTGAGAATAGCTGTGCATCAGAACTTCCGTTTCTCCTATAGCTACTTCAGTGAAATAGTGTTCGTCCCATATTTTGTAAGACTTACCGTTTGGTTCTCGATAGGTTACTTCTGTAGGTTTGGGATGATGAAGGAAGCGCCCCCGCAACATCTCACTAAAAGCAGAGTGGATCGGGTAGCTAGAAAGTCCTGAATGATGCGCAATCAGACTTCCACCACCCGCCACATAGTCTGTAACCAACTGATCGTATGTTTCATCCAACCAAAAAGCGTCATTTGTTTCGGGCGCTAACCGATTTTCCTTTGAAAGGAGGAATAAATCAGGTTGCTCATGTAATGCTTTGGTTAGTTGCTCGATCGTCAGATCAGTTATCTTTAGTTCTTGTGGGAAGTGCTTAGAGATCCCCTGAAAATAGTTGACTAACGGATCATGCGGATGGTAAGAATCGCCTAACAACGTGATCATTTTTTTCACTAGGAACACACTCCTTTCACTTAGGTACTCGTTTATTATTTTTCATACATGTGACAAATTTCCTTTGTACATTCGTATACTTTACGATAACGCGCATACACCTTTTGGTAAACTTCCACTTGTTGCGGGTTCGGTTGCACAGGGGATTGGTAGGAAACAAAAACACTTGCACATTCGTTCAAATCAGTAAACCAGCCACAGCCTACTGCTGCTAACATAGCGGCGCCAAGCCCAGGTCCTTGTTCGGTGGTTAAAGTAACGATTGGTCGATTGAAAATGTCCGCTTGCATTTGGAGCCACGTCTGATTTTTTGCGCCGCCACCGACTGATACGATTGTTTCGATTTTTTGTTGTGTCATCTCTTCCATGATCTCTTGGGAGTCCTTTAGAGAGAAGGTGATCCCTTCTAGCACGCTACGGGTAAAATGTTTCAACTCGTGTTGCGTATCTATCCCAATAAAGCTTCCTCTGATTTGGCTATCACTGTAAGGCGTCCGTTCCCCTACGATATAAGGAGTGAACAATAAGCCATTACTGCCTGCATCAACGCTTCCGATTTCTGATAGCAACTCGCTGAATGAACGATCAGGAGCAAAGCGCTGTTTGAACCAACTCAAGCTGTCGCCAGCTGCTAAGGTCACACCCATGGAATACGCGGCGCCTGAGGCATGTTGGAAGAGATGAAGCTTTCCTTGATAGTCTCTGTCCACATTCTTTTCGTATCGTAGGAATACTCCGCTTGTACCGATGGAACATAGTCCCAGACCTTCTTCTAAAATACCAGCGCCAACAGCGCCACAGGCATTGTCGGCACCGCCTGCGATTACTTTGACTGGCTTGGTAAAGCCGTATCTTTCTTTTAATTCCTCTCTCAATGTCCCCACCACTTCAGTAGAAGCCACTAAAGAAGGTAAGATGGCTGGGTCGATCCCAAATACTTCTAAGATTTCTTCGTCCCACTGCTTCGTTTCTTGATTCAGCAGTAGCGTTCCAGCCGCATCTGAATCGTCCATATGATACGAACCGGTCAACCAGAAACGCAAATAATCTTTCGGTAATTGTATGTGTTTAACCTTTTCCCAACTCGCTGGTTCGTGTTCTTGAACCCATAAGATTTTCGGTAGTGTAAATCCTTCTAAGGCTTTGTTTTTCGTGTGCTGTAACAACTTATCCCCCATTATTTCAGTGATTCGTTGACATTGTGCTGTCGTACGAACATCATTCCATAAAATAGCTGGTCTTACAACTTGATCTGCTTCATCCAAAAGAACTAAGCTGTGCATCTGTCCAGAAAAACTGATGCCTGCCAATTCCTCTTTAAGATCAGTCACTTCCTCTAATAATTCTTTCAATATTTGATCTGCTGCTTTGAGCCAATCCTCCGGTTGTTGCTCGCTATACCCCATCTGCGGATTGCTCATAGGGTAAGAAGCAACTGCTTCTGCCACTAACTTTCCTTTTCGATCAAACACTAGGCCCTTCAAGGCACTTGTTCCTAGATCTAAACCTAATACATACATGAATCGTTCCCCTTTCCGACAAAAACAAGCGAAAGAAACAGTCCGTTCCATCAAGACACCGCCTGTTCCTTTCCACTGATTACATACGCTTTTTATTCTGTTTCTTCTGTACTTTCTACCGAAGAATCTTCTACTGAGTCTGTTTTCACTTTACTTTTTTCTTTTCCATAATCTTCTAACTCTTCCGCTAACACATAGTTGACATCGATCGGAATCGTTGCGTCAATTGTTTCACCGTCGATTGCTTTCACTAAATTCTCGATCACTTGATAACCGATTTGGTACGCATCTTGGTCAACAATCGCTGTGATTCGTTCGTCCGCTACTCCGCTTAACCAAGTGTCCGTATAATCAAATCCATAATGAAGCACTTGTCCTGCTTTTCCTTGAGATTCTAACGCACTCATCACACCAACATTCGGCCCTTCTGAACCTAATGAAAAGACAGTGACTAAGTCTCTATTCGCCGCAATGTAGCCTTCTAATTGTTTTTTAGATTCTGATGGTTGATCATTGTCTTGAATCGTCGCTAAAAACTTAAAGTTCTCAGCATCTTTTCCATAGATCTCTGCAAAACCTTCTTTCAGTCCTTTTTCACGATCGATCATAGTTGGTTGTGCGACGTCCACACAAACGATTGCGATCGAACCGCCGGTAATGCCTTTTGCCTTCATTTCTTCAGCAGCACGTAACCCTAATTCTTTTCCAGCTGAGACATTGTCCGTACCGACGTAAGCTGTTCGATCTTCTGGATTTTCTAAATCGGCATCAAAGGTGATGACTGGAATATTTTTATCCATGGCTGCTTTGATTGGATCAACAAACGCTTTTTTCTCAATCGGTGCAATGGCGATTCCTGCTACGTTTTTGGCAACTGCTTCTCTGATAAAGCCGATATGTTTCTCTTTCTTACTTGGTTCAGCAGAAGGAGATGTTTTCGTGACCAATGTATAGCCCAATTCTTGTGCCGCATCTTCTGCTCCTTTTTTCATGGGGTTCCAATAAGCTCCGGTGTCTACGATTGGAATGAAATACAAGGTCTTTTCACTATCTGCATCCGCAGAATCACTCGTACTACATCCTGTACCAACTAATAATAACGCAACGAACATACTGATGACCCAAAATGATTTTTTTAACATGGTCTTTTCACTCCTTAGGTTGTAATTATGACTGACGACTTGCTCGACGTTTCAAATAATCAATGACGATTGCTAAAATAATGACTAGACCGGTCACTGTATCTTGTAAAAATGAATTTACCCCCATCAATGTCAAGCCATTTTTAAATACTTGTAAGGTTAAGATACCTGCTACCGCTCCACCAATCGTGCCGATGCCACCGCTAAATGATGTACCACCCATGATAGCTGCCGCCATTGCGAACAAGTCTAAGCCATTCGCATCTTTGGAAGCGCCACCATTTAAATTTGAAACAATTAACAAACCAGCAATGGCTGCTAACATTCCTTCAATCATAAACATCTTGATGATATGTTTATCCGTATCGATACCGGATAATCTGGCTGCTTCTTGATTTGACCCTACCACATAGGTATATCTTCCTAGACGCGTATTTTTCATTATAAAAGCAAATACAATAATGATAATTAAAAAAATCAAGGCATTGCTTTTGAACATATCCGTACCGATCGGCGTTTTCGCTAACCGATTGAACCACTCGTTTTCGGAACCGATAAATTGTTCGTCCGTGAAAAAGCCGAGCATCCCTTTGATGACATAACTTGTTCCTAACGTTAAAATAAACGAAGGCAAATCAAATTTCTTGATCAACAAAGCGTTCACCGCGCCTAACATTGCCCCTGTCAATAATGCTAGAAGCACAACGACTGGCGCAGGCATTCCTTGATTTGCCGCATATAAACCGAGCATTCCTGATGCCATTCCGACATAACCAATTGATAGATCCACATAGCCGCAAATCAAAATCATCGCATAAGCAACAGTTAAAATGCCTACCGGTGGAATTTGTTGGAAGAAATTTTCAATATTGAATGTGCTTAAAAAATTCGCATTTGCAATTGAAAAATATAGGACTAAAGCAATTAACACTAAATAAACAGAGTAGTTCATAAAAAGTGACTTGATCGTTAACTTGTTTCGTTTTTCCATCGTTCTCTCCTTTGTTTACATATCCTCTAACTGAAGAATCGTTAATGCTCATTAAGCGTAGCATAGGTCATAATCAATTCTTGCGCCTCATCTTTTCTGCCCTGATACTCAGTGACGACGACTTCTCCTGTAATCTCCCCTTCCCGAAAAACATGGATTCGATCGCAGATCCCTAATAATTCAGGGATTTCCGAAGAGACGATCAAAATCGTTTTCCCTTGGCGTGCCAACTCATTGATGATCGTATAGATTTCTGATTTTGCCCCCACATCAATACCTTTTGTCGGTTCATCAAAAATATATACTTGATTTGTTGTATTCAACCATTTTGCTAAAACGACTTTTTGCTGATTCCCACCAGAGAGACTGGCAACTGGACGCGCAATATTGCTGATCTTGATCTTCACGTCTTGTACAAACTGATGAGCCGTTTGATTAAGTGATTCATGTTTTAATACAAATCCACCTAGATTCGTTATCGTGATATTGTCTTGGATCGAGAGACCAAGAAACAAGCCTTGATGTTTACGGTCTTCCGTTAGTAGTCCAATTCCTTGACGAATCGCATCCACCGGTGACTTGATCACTACCGGCTGGTTCGCCAATTTGATTTCACCAGATTTTGCTCGATCTGCACCGAAAATCAATCGCATCGTTTCGGTTCGACCACTTCCTACTAACCCCGCAAAGCCCAATACTTCCCCTCGTCTTGCCTGGAAGCTAACATTTTTCACCCGCCCAAAAGAATCAGAAAGATTCAAAACTTGTAAGTAAGTTTCTCCTAATTGGGTAGGTTGTTTCGGATACAGATCGTTGATTTCTCGCCCAACTAAGCGAGCGATGATCGCTTCTTCAGACAAGTTTTTCACTTCATCGGTCAAGATATATTCTCCGTCGCGCATGATCGTGATTCGTTCACCTAATTCAAAGATCTCTTTCATCCGATGAGAGATGTAAATACTTGATACACCTTTTTCCTTCAATCTGCGAATGATAATAAACAAAACTTCGACATCTTTTTCAGACAAAGAAGTCGTCGGCTCATCAAAAATGATCACTTTAGCATTCAAACTAAGCGCTCTGGCAATTTCAACTAATTGTTTATTGGCAGTAGACAGCGAAGCAACCAGTGTAGTAGGAGAAATCGCAGATCCCACTAGATTCAGCCATTGTTGCGTGTCTTCATATAATTTTTTGAAGTCAACAATTCCTAGCGCCTTATTCTTATAGGGCAAACGACCAATAAAAATATTTTCTGCCACAGACAAATCTTCTGCTAGATTCAATTCTTGATGAACAAAGGCAATCCCTAATTCTTGTGCGAAGTCAGGAGTCATTTTAGGGATTTCTTTCCCTTCAAATATGATTTCTCCTTCGTCCTTATCAATCAATCCCGCAAGAATGTTCATTAAAGTAGACTTACCGGCTCCGTTTTCTCCCATAAAAGCATGGATCTCGCCTTTATTTATCTCAAGTCTTGCTTTTTTCAAGACGTGGACAGGGCCAAAACTTTTTTCAATATTAGACATTGAAAATAAACGTTCTTTTTCCATGAAAGATCTCCCCTCTTATTCCTGAAGCGACCACACTGTCCTATTCACTTTGCTTTTCCCGATAATCAAAATAATCAAAAACAGCTGGCAAATCATATCCTGAGTAATCGATGTTGACCATTCCCACAAACGCACCCGTAAAAAATCCACCATGGGTTTGGTTGACATATTCATCGGATAGTACTTTTGCGTCTAACTGGATTGCTAATTCGATCCATGTTTTTCCGTCAAACGAATAAGCATATGTGTAAGTTTCTCTTCTGACGATCGTTTTGAAATAAACTACTGTTACATCCTCTGGAATTGGAATGACCTGTTCCTGCAAATAACTTTTGAATACGCCTTGATTATTCTCAGTGAGTTCAATGACACGACCTTTTTCTTCGTGCCAAGTCACTTGGATCATTGACCAATGTTGCGAATTGTAATAATTCGTCAGCCCTGCCATTTGCTGGAAGGTCGTTGGCGAATAGCTCAATGCAGTTTCTGCTTCAAACTCAAATGCTTGCCAACGTCTAGCAACTAGGGAGTTTCCATGTGTATTGGCTAAACTTCCGGCACCTCGTAATGTCAGCTTTCCATCTTTCAAGATGCCGATGTCCTTCGTAAAAGGGACACGTACTGTTTGAAATTGTGGTGGCAGTTCGCTTTGTTCGAAGTTAGTCCTTTCTGGCAGTTTTTCATAAGGGTGAGGTGCCACTCCTTTAGGTGCTTCCACCTCCATGCTCCCTTGTTTTCCACCAACAATTTCTGGCCACAATTCTTTAGACCATGTCACTTTTTGGATCGCTGTTTCTCTGCCTAATGTACACCAGCCACGAGGATCATGGATGGATTCATTTTTGTGATGCCACGGTCGACCAGTCAAATGGGCAAAATACCATTCGCCTTCTGGTGTATCGACTAATGCACCATGCCCGCATTTTTGCAGTGGATTTTCTGGAGAGTCATAGGCAGTTAAAAAGGTCTCTGCTTGGCTTTCAAAAGCTCCTTCTAAAGTTTTTGACCGTGCCACTACTTCTTGGTGCGTATAGACGGTACCACCTTCTGCACAAAACAAATAATAATAACCAAATAACTTATACAGATGTGGGCCTTCCACTAATTTCACGTCAGTACCTTTCCAAATGATCTTACCTGTTTCCGGCAGTAGACGTTGCTCTTCTACTGAATATTCGGTGCATTTGATCCCATTAAATGGATGATGGTATTCGCGATGATCCCATTCCATTTGAACTAGGTATTTGCGGCCATCGTCATCATGGAAAAGAGAAGCATCGAAGCCGACACCGTTCAACCGGATCGGTTGACTCCATGGACCAGTGATCTCTTCTGCGGTAGTCAAATAATTTGTACAATCTTTGAACGCTCCATTGACCACTTTGACATCGGTATAAACTAACCAAAATTTCCCATCCGCATAAGAGAGATCGGGCGCCCAAATCCCTCCTGAATCTTCATTGCCCTTCATATCTAACATCTCGACAGAAGCCAATGGACGTGCCACTAAACGCCAATTCATCAAGTCCTGCGACTCATAGATCTGAACGCCTGGAAACCATTCAAACGTTGAGTTGGCAATGTAATATGTTTCTCCCACACGCACAATAGACGGATCAGCATGAAAACCTGTTAATACTGGATTTTTAATTTTCATCGTACACCTCACTCTATTTTTTTAGGAGAATCCCTTTCAACCATCCAAAGGAGTCAGTGACATCTATCCTTAGCTAACTGAATGAGACTCTCCATAAGTTGGATTAAACTAAATAATCATTCAAACAAGATTTGACATATTCGATATGGCTTGATTCCAGCTCGATATCTTTCAACTTCAATGCATAGTCAGTCAAACTTTCCAAATCTTCCTTGTCGTTGATAATGGATTCCCCAATGCCTTCTTGGAACGTAGCATAGCGTTTCTCTTTTAAGGTATCGAAGAAGCGATCCTCTTTTAATTTCGCTGCTGCCTTCAGCCCTCTAGCAAAGGTATCCATCCCTGCGATATGTGCTAAGAATAGATCTTCCATGGCAAAACTGGAACGACGGACTTTCGAATCAAAATTGATTCCTCCTGGTGCGATACCGCCATTTTCTAAGACACCATACATGGCCAATGTGACATCATAGACGTTCGTTGGGAACTCATCAGTATCCCAACCAAGCAACACATCTCCTTGATTCGCATCTAGGGAACCTAACGCGTTGTTGATCCGTGCTACTTCGATCTCATGTTCAAACGTATGCCCAGCTAACGTAGCATGATTGGCCTCTAGATTCAGTTTGAATTTCTCTTGTAAACCATATTTTTGAATAAATTGTAAAGCCGTTGCGGCATCAAAATCATATTGATGTTTACTCGGTTCCATAGGTTTTGGTTCAATCAAGAATTGTGGCGTATGACCGATTTTTTCACTATACGCGATCGCCATTTTGAACAAACGTGCAATATTATCTTGTTCAAACGCCATATCCGTATTCAACAACGTTTCATACCCTTCACGACCACCCCAGAATACATAATTTTGACCGTTGAGTTTTTTTGATATGTCTAAGCCTTTTTTGACTTGAGCAGCAGCATAGGCAAAGACATCCGCATGATTCGTTGAAGCTGCCCCATTCACGTAGCGTGGGTGGCTGAACATATTTGCAGTATTCCAAAGTAGTTTGATTCCCGTACGCTCCATCTGTTCCTTGATCAAATCTGTGATTTCATCTAAGTTTGCATAGAATTCTTCTAAACTATTCCCTTCAGGCGCGATATCGACATCATGGAAACAAAAATATTCGACACCTAATTTTTCTAAAATCTCAAAAAAGGCCGCTACTCGATTTTTTGCGGTTTCCATTTCAGTCGCACCTATCCACGTTCTTTGATTGACTGGTGAGCCGAATGGATCACTGCCATCTTGTGTCATGGTATGCCAGTAAGCAACAGCAAATCGTAAATGCTCCTTCATCGTTTGACCGGCAACTACCTCTTCTGGATTGAAATGGCGAAAAGCAAAGGGATTGGTTGTCGTTGTTCCTTCATATTGGATTTTTTCTATTTGTGGAAAATAGCTCATATCATATTCCTCCTAATTTATTCATTCTTTATTAGTTAGTTCATCTAACAAACTAACTTAACAAGCATATAGTATACGCTTTCATAATTATAGTCAAGTTATTTTTTTATTATTATCAAAGCATTTATATTCGAATGAAGTTAATTTATTTACTTTACAAAACGAAATAGCTATAGATAAATAACTAGAAAAATAATGAGATTACCAGTATACTTTAGAACGTATCCTCATTACATAATGAATAGGAAGTGATTTACTTTGAAAAATCCAACGTATACTCGACGGAGCCCAAATGAGTCTCTCTGTTTAGAATTGATTATGAATCAACCAGCTCTTTCCCGTGCAGAGCTTTCAGCCATAACTGGACTAACCAAAGCAACTGTGTCCTCCATTGTGAAAAAATTGATCGATGATCAACTAGTCATCGAGACCGGCATTGGAGAATCTAGTAATGTCGGTGGACGTAAACCGATCATTCTTCAATATAACGGAAAAGCTGGGCTCTCTATTTCCATTGACATCGGCTATAATTACATCCATGGTCTTCTTACTTATCTAGATGGGGAAGAGATCCAACATATCCAAAAAAAGCCAATCACATTAGATGAGGAAGCCATCCATCTATATCTTTCAGAAATCTTCACGTTATTTGAACAACATCTTCCGACGACAGAATATGGGATTATTGGGGTAGCAATTGCCGTGCATGGCCCTGTCTACCATGGTGAGCCAATTTTTGGCCCTCATTACAATTTCGATCACATTCCTTTTCGTAAAATAGCTGAAAAACTGAGAAACTATCCTGTCTATTTAGAAAATGAAGCAAATCTTGCAGCTTTAGGTGAGTATAGCTTTACCTCAGATTCGGAAAATCTTGTCAGTATCAATATGCATAGCGGCATTGGTGCAGGAATCGTCAAAAATGGGAATTTAGAGGTTGGTGCACATGGTTTTGCTGGTGAAATCGGTCATCAGATCATCGTGATGGACGGCAAGGAATGTCGCTGTGGCAACCGAGGTTGTTTGGAAATGTACGCTGCCAACAAAGTCTGCTACGATCGATTTGCTCAGAAAAAAAAGTTGGACTATGTCAATGCCATCATCCTTCGAGAATATGTTCAAAACCAAGATCGTGATGCATTACAAGTCGTGGAGGAAAATATCAACTACTTGACGATCGGTATCAACAACTTGATCGCCCATTATGACCCATCGATCATTATTTTGAATAGCTCACTTTATCGCGAAATACCTGATATGATCGAACAATTAAAAGGGAATCTGCACAATCATTTTTCGAATCAATTAGTCGTCCGCAACAGTTCCTTGAACGAAAAAGCGACACTTCTAGGAGGATTGGTCTTAAATCTCCAACACTTTTTAGAAATCAAACACCTGAAATTAAAATAATCATGAATCAATAAAAAAATCTGCCAAACCGGAAATCATTGAATTCCAGTTTGGCAGATTTTATCTAAATAAAGTACTCGTATCTTTAACTTGAAATTTTAAATAGTAAAAGAACAAAAATACCTTCTACAATTGATCAAACACTTCAACAACATGTTCCACTGTAAACTGATAATTTTGGATGATCGTTTCCCCAGGTGCGCTCGCGCCGAAACGATCAATCGCAATGATTGCCCCTGCTGTCCCTGTATAGCGCTCCCAGCCAAATGAAGCAGCCATTTCGATAGAAACACGTTTCGTCACTGCTTTTGGCAAGACACTTTCTTGATATTCCGCGGATTGTTGTTCAAACAAATCAAAACTTGGCATAGAAACCACTGAGACATCTTTTCCTTGTTCCGCCAATACTTTTTGCGCTTTAACAGCTAG
>NZ_JADNNI010000023.1:0-64220 GCF_015556925.1 Enterococcus sp. 1001283B150225_161107_E12
ACAGGAATCGAGTGACTCGATCCCTGTTTTCATACCATTTTTGTTTTTTTACTGTCTACTTGACAGGGGGCACTTCAAATAACTACCGGATGTTTTTTTATTTTTCACTAGAATAAGAACCAAAAAATAAGTCATCACTCGCTCAAAACCTCCCTTTTTTGAAAATCGAGGAAGCCGTTTCTTTTCGTATTTAAAGTTGACACTACTGGAAACAAACATTAGAATAAACTTGTGCAGGTTTTTATGCACATATGCAACAGCATATTTATAGTTTAGAATAATTTATCATAGAAATTGGTAGATGATAAAAATGGAAAAGATAGTATGGAGGTGGATTTAATGGGACTCAACATTCTCCTCGCTATCATCGGTTTAATTGTCGGTCTTGGTTTAGGGTTTATGGTTGCGAAGTCACGTCATGAGAAAGAAATTGCTGGTGCAAAAACATCAGCTGCAAGTATTCTTGAAGGTGCAAAAAAAGAAGCAGAAACTCTAAAAAAAGAAGCATTGTTGGAAGCTAAGGAAGAAAATCAGAAATATCGTTCTGAAGTTGAAAGTGAGCTGAGAGAAAGTAAATTAGAGCTAAAATCTCAAGAAAATCGATTGATCCAACGTGAACAAACGTTAGATCGTAAAGATGACTCGTTAGAAAAACGAGAAAACTCACTTGAAAGTAAAGAAGAGGCACTTAGTTCAAAACAGCAATTAATTGAAGAGCGAGAAAAAGACGTTGAAAGATTGATTGAAGATCAACAAAAAGAATTAGAAAAAATTGCTGGTTTATCGAAAGAAGATGCAAGAGAAGTAATCATGAAATCAACCGAAGAAGAGTTGAATCATGAACTGACCTTGATGGTAAAAGAATCAGAACAACGTGCAAAAGAAGAAGCAGATCGCAAAGCGAAGAACTTGCTCTCATTGGCTATCCAACGTTGTGCAGCAGATCAAGTTTCTGAAACGACAGTGTCCGTCGTGACATTACCAAATGACGAAATGAAAGGTCGTATCATCGGACGTGAAGGACGAAATATTCGAACCCTTGAAACACTTACAGGAATCGATTTGATCATTGATGATACACCAGAAGCAGTCGTTCTTTCAGGATTTGATCCAATTCGTCGAGAAATCGCACGAATGACATTAGAAAAACTGATTCAAGATGGACGGATCCATCCAGCGCGTATCGAAGAAATGGTTGAAAAATCACGTAAAGAAATGGACGAACGGATTCGTGAATATGGAGAAGAAGCAGCCTTTGAAGTCGGCGCACATACGCTTCATCCAGATTTGATCAAGATCATGGGTCGTCTACATTTCCGAACAAGTTATGGCCAAAACGTGTTGAAACATTCGGTCGAAGTAGCGAAATTATCAGGAATCTTAGCAGCGGAGTTAGGCGAAGATATCCAATTGGCAAAACGTGCGGGCTTGCTTCATGATATTGGAAAAGCGTTAGACCATGAAATCGAAGGATCTCACGTTGAGATCGGTGCAGAACTAGCAACGAAATACAAAGAGAATCCAGTTGTGATCAACGCGATTGCCTCTCACCATGGCGATGTCGAAGCGACTTCTGTTATTTCCGTCCTAGTAGCCGCTGCAGACGCATTATCAGCAGCTCGCCCAGGTGCAAGAAGCGAATCATTGGAAAACTATATCCGTCGTTTGAGAAGCCTAGAAACGATCTCAAACAGCTTTGCCGGTGTTGAATCAAGTTTTGCTGTCCAAGCCGGACGTGAAGTACGTGTTATGGTCAAACCAGAAGAAATCTCTGATTTAGATGCGGTACGCTTAGTACGCGATATCCGTAAACGCATCGAAGATGATCTGGATTACCCAGGACACATCAAAGTAATCGTGATCCGAGAGACTCGTGCAACCGATTATGCGAAATAAAAAATAGTTAAAATATAGGATGACCCAACAGATTAGATTAGTCTGTTGGGTCATTTTTTTGATTCTAGGGCAGAACAGATCGTGACAACGCTTATGACTTTAAAATGATCTTTTATGACAGATAGGATATCCATAGTTTTTTAACGGTATAGTAATACTTGAAATAACTATAGTATAAGGAGGCGAAGCATATTGCGGATGAAAATAATGAAATTTGCTGACGAACATCCCTATCTAATCGTCATTTATTCTGGATTGGTTGGAAGTGCTTTTGGGATCACGATTGAATATATCGTGAATCGTGATTTCCTGCCGAGAGGCATTTATAGTCTGATGTTTTACTATGTCATAGAATTGTCGATCGTTAAACTCAAATCAAAAAAAAGAGGAAATTAAAACAAGACAATAAGAAAAGATATGTTTACATACATTCATAAAAAACGGCTGAAATGACAGGAAGTGTTCATTTCAGTCGTTTTAGGTGTAAAAAAACACTTAAATGAATTCCTTTTTACCTAGCCAAAAAATGCACATCTTCTTGAGTAATAAGTTGAAAATCAGGCATTTCATCTTGGAACGTTCAATCTAATTTATTTGACCATTTTTTTCTGAAATAACTGAATAAAAGGCACATAAATTTTTACCACCCTTGTATGATGAAAGTGAAGGGGAGAATAGATTTGTAGAAAAACAAATAAAACTAGTGATTTTTACCACCTTATTCAGTTGATTTTCATCTTTTAATGAAGGAGTGAGAAGAAATGCCAGGAGAAGATTTTAATCGAAAAATCGGTGAGTTCTACAACGAATTTAATAAGAAGGATGACCCCAAAGAACGACAAAATACGATGTATGAGATTGCAAGTAAGTCAGGTCAAACCCCGAGAGACCTCCTAACCCCTACAGGATTCCTCTTTATGTGGAGCGTTCTAGCTGGTCTACGGATGCCAGAGGAACGCCCTGATCAGCAACGAGCGGTCCAAGATGCAGGTGCTGTTTTAGAAGTAGATACGCATGTTGAAATTCAACAGATCGGAAATCAAGTGCGGATGCCTGCGCTCAAGTCTAGATCGTCGTTTAACCCCAAAAGAATGACTCCTCCTTTACCAACGAATACCACCCAAATCAAACAATACAAACCAGAAGTTGTCTCGCCACTTTCGGATTTAGCAGACGCTGCTCACCAATTTAGTATAGATATGCACAAATTTGCTCATGGTATCTCAACACTTATTGATTGTACGACTAGCGAGCAAGTGTCCCATAAAAGAGAATACGGTTTGTGGGAAAATAAAAATCATACACAAATCCATTTTAAGACAGTATGCCAAAATGCTATCGCTGAATCACATACATTGAATGAAGCACGAAGTCATACAACGCATTCCATACAGCAGTTTTCCTTCAAAAAAAGCACGAATGCAAATAATCCACAGCAATTTAATGCAAGCAATGCGGCTGAAAAGCTGAAAAAATTTTTTCAAAAGACTTTTGAGGAAAAGTATCAGAAGAATGAAACGACAACAGACGTTCCAATACCAGACAATGTGACTCTTAGTGTTCATTCTTTTTGGAATGGTCTAAATGAAGTATTCAGCTCTTTCTTTCATCAGCAAGAGCAAATCCTTGATTCGAGGAATCACACAGATGGAAAATACAATATTTTAGGACATTTTACAGAGTTATTAATCCAAACTTTCTCTAGCGATCCTGGAACACAAGAGAAATCTTCTGATCCGTTAGGCAAAGACAATAGGAAATATGATCAGCAACCTATTTTAAGTCAGCAGCTCCGGGCAGATGATTCGAAAAGCCGAGCATCTCATGAAACAGACGTGAGCATTTCCGCAAAACTTGGGGCTTTAGCCGAAGATTTTTCAGAAATGATTGACCGTTTTGTTAAACGGTATGATTTCTTAAAAACAAGGATTGTCGCGGAAGCAGCAACCATTCCTACGCAATCGATGAATGAGCCACCTGTAATGGAACCAACAACCCCAACGCTTGTTGGTCTGAAATCGTCAGAAGCAGTTTCTGAGGAAACACTTGAGAAAATCAACAAAGTCATGTTAGCTTATATGGAAAATAAACCGTCACCCGTACCAGTCGCTGAACCATTTACCCCGTTCTGGTATGATCAAGAAGTCTTTGTTCAGCGTAATGAAACAGACAAAGCAAATGAAAAAATCAGGCAGGCTGTTTGTGAACAGCATAGTGAATTATGTGACATGAAAGAGAAACCATTCCATGATTTTTTCCTTGCTCTTCAAAGCTGGGCAAACAGAGGTGCATCAAATCATGAACTTCTTGAGAAGCGACAACAG
The DNA here is from genome assembly GCF_015556925.1 of Enterococcus sp. 1001283B150225_161107_E12. NCBI lineage: Bacteria > Bacillati > Bacillota > Bacilli > Lactobacillales > Enterococcaceae > Enterococcus > Enterococcus sp. 1001283B150225_161107_E12. Next base: position 4,221 of record NZ_JADNNI010000023.1, read on the forward strand.
CTCGCTAAGATTATTCTTAGTGCTTATGGTCTTTCAGTTGGGCAGTTAACTGCTATTAGAGCAATCAATATTTTCTTTCAATGGGAAACAAATAACGTGTTTAAACCATATACTTTTACTGAAATTAAGAATATTGAGATCAATCCGATACAAAAACATAATGAAACAATCACAGAAAATGATCTAACCAATAATTTATTCATTCCTGTTAGTGCTTCTGACTATAGTAAGGTCCTTCAAATCACCGAAGCCATCTCTCAAGATATACAACCCTTTGATCAGTCAGAATTATTACCAGTTTTTCATTTTGATGAACCGCTTTTTCAGCAGAAAAATCAGACAACTGATGTGAATCATCTGCTTAAATCTTTTTTCATCGGTACAGGAGTTGTGAGCCAGATAGATACCGACTTGGAGTTGATTAAGGTTGTTCAAAATTGGGCAGGTAGGAATTGGAAAAATGACCAAACCTTACAGTCAGAGCGGGCACAGTATTTAGCTTATCTCATCCACAAAGGGTACGGGATTGAAAATAGTAGACTAGGAGATTTCTTATCCGATATACAATTACAAGCAATTTATAAACAATGGAAAACGAACACGTTGCTAGTGGGGTATCGTTATAAAGAGAAGACGAAACAAACCATTCAATATGATTTATCACCAGCGGAGACCGTCTCGATGCTTCAAGTTAAAAAACATTTAAAAGAAAACAATCAGATTTATGAAGACTTTATCCTTGATCGACCAGATAGTATTCCTAAGCAAACACTAATCGTACCAATTTATTATCATAAACAGATTTTTGATATGCGAGAGAATACCCAAAAAGCGAATGGCGAAGTCGGCAAGTTCCTATATAAAGAACAAATGTATTTTACAACGGCAACACCACGTCAACTGGTTTTGTTGTTACAAAAATGGATCTTTGCAGGTTTACAGTACGAAGAAATCTGCAAAAGACAGAACATAGCAGCGAATATGATTGTGAGGGCTTATGGTGGGGCAGCTGTTCCCTTGACGGATGCTGAGTCACGAGCGATTGTGTTGCAGTGGGAAAACAATAACGCACAGATTGGCTATACGTATAAGAAGGGGCAAGACAATCGTTTGGGTATCGATATTGAAGAAATCAAAAAGAATCAAGAACAGGAGCATGAAGAAGAAGTTAAGAAAAAGATTGAACGTTTTTTTTCAGAAAATGATTTTAAGCCTACGACACAAACGAATAGCCAGCCAAAAGAAGTGTTACATACTACCGTAGATCGTATAAAGTTAGAGAAAGAAAAACAAAGAGTAGCTAAATTTTTAACTGAAAAAGGCGTAGATTGTGAAACTACGGATGCTGATGCTTTTGCGAAAATAGTCTCAAGTTGGGTACTACTGGAAGGAGCAAATCAAGAGGTTATAGACATGGTAAAAATGAAACAAATTGCTCAAGTCATCCTTGGTGAGGAAGTAGATGGCGTCATTTCAAATAAAGGCGCAGAAATCACGTTCACGAATTGGTTATGGGACATGATCGAAAGCAATCATTTAGTTTTGCCTACCACCACTCCCTCTGCGACTGTAGATGAAAAAGCAGAATCTATACCAGCAGTAACAATCAATAAGTGGTTGGATAAGAAAATCATGACACAAGTTGAGACATTTTTTCGTCAAAAAGGCATGTTGTCTACTACCCAAGTAAGCAAAGAAGATGTTTTGTCCGCTATGGGGGAATGGTTTGGACAAACAGGGATGGATGGCAGAGTCTCATCTGAGAAAGTCCAAGCGATAGCAAAAGTTATCCTGAAAGAGTTAAAACTATATGGTGGAAAGCCAGAGGAAGTGATCTCAGATAGGGACGCTGAATTGACCGTAATGAAATGGACAGTTGAAAATGTCCTGGGTACCACAATAGAAGGGTATGCAGCAAAAAAAATCATTGATTCATCTGACCCATCTACATTTACGATCGGCCAGCTTAGGAAGTCATTTTCCGTAGAAGAATTGATAAAAGCTGATCTAATCAACATCCCACCGAAATCTGCCACTCAACAAGTCGATCAAAAAATAGGAAGACAAAATAATATCACTAAACTATGGATTATGTTCATGAATCGAGCATTACCTAATTATTTTCTTAAATCAAGTGAGGTTGGTGACGATGTATTGATCGCTGATTATGATTCTTTAATGCAGATGACTGGCTCTAGAATATTAAAGGATTTAGGGTATCTTGAGAAATTCAATCAGACAGAAATCAAATCAGTAGGCGAACTTTTTTTTGAGAGTTTTAGAGATAAAGGGATTGATACTGTCGAAGAAATTTCTCATCTTTTAGTTCCAGCGACATTGGCTATCGCTCAGTTGGACCCAGATATTCTCAGAGGTCCAATAGCAAAAGGGAACTATCAACAAGTCGCGTTAAGCACCTTTGTCAATTATTTGCAACGTGGCTATTTTGAACTAATAAAAAAGCAAGAAATGGTCAATGACCTTGTCTTATCTTATCAAACAGCAGTAATAAACTGGCGCCAACAATCAGCGCTTGTGGATGAAGTACTGGAAGAGTGCAAAAAACTAGGTATCGCGGTTAGTCTTGCGGGTGGGCAAGTTTATCTCGCTGGCGGAAATCCCTGTCCTGGTCCATGGATTCCACCAGATATCAATGAATGGTATATGCGGTTAACGAAAGCTGTATCTGAATCATTTTATTCATTGGATCAGTTTCTGATACGACTTGCGGTGGATTCATTTCACAAAGATGAGTTGAATTTTATATTTTCATCGGAAAGTCGTATATATGAGGCACAGGCAGTGCTGAGTCATAAAGCAAGGCATTCGGCAAGTGGACCAGGAACGTCAGGTTTTCCACCAGTCTTTTTGGCAAAAGAAGTGGAAGTAGAGACGCTTCTTACCTTAGATGAGACAGATTTATTTGTAGTTATTCTTGGTGGAGAAGAAAGATGCTATGCGTTGAAAAGGCTTGAAAAAGATGGAGGATACAAGCTTTATCGCGTTGATAAAGATCCTATGTCATATCTCCGATATGGACTTTTTAATCGACAAGATCTTTGGAAAAATGAATTTCGAAAATATGGTGATAAAGTTCTGATCAGAGATAAGCCTTATATTTTTAAACTAGACTCGAATCAGAACAAACTTTTATTGAAAGGAAATGCACAGGAGGCGTTTATCAACCATATCAGCGGTAAACACAGGGATAAAGTCTGTCGACAACTCTATGATTCAGGAAGAGAGACAACAATGGTTACAAAAATTTGGGATGTTTTCAAGCATCTCATTCCTTTTTACGATTGCGTGGTCGGTAGTATGAATAAAGATATTGGTGAGGCGGTTCCCAGTTGTATGCTCGATGCAGTGTCCTTGATTCCTGTATTGGGTCAAGTCACAGCCCTCAATACGAGATTTGTATTTGGTATGGCAAGAACGATCATGAAACAAGGTGCAGCAGGTATAGTACGTCATAGTACGCGCTTCCTCCCAAGAACATCAGAACTCCGATCAATTGTTGTTAGTGCTATACGTTACGCTGATCCAGGAATAGAATTTCTAAATGATAGTTCACAAGCCCTATTTAAGGGGTTGATACGTTTAAAAAACCAAGCATTTATTAGAAAAGAACTCAAGGAAGTAGTGGCAAAACTTGAAAAATTTGGAATAGAAACCCACGATTGGGCGAAAAGTTATACGCAAGCTACTTTACCAAATAATGGTCCAGAAATACGCGTGAAACGTGTGCAAAATCATTTGTACGTCCCAGTATCAGATTTTAAAAAAGGGACTGTTTATGGAAATCATTTTACATTGCGTGGAACAAAGCTAAGACTGTTTGAGGGACCGGCAGTTTTTTTTCGCAGACACAAATATTTGGTTAACCGAATTTCAAGGAAGATTCCTAATAGAGATGTAGCTGTAAAAGAACTAAATTTAAATCCTAAAGCTTATGGGGAGGCAACTACATTAACTGTTACTGGAGAAGGAGATTTTCGGCAAACGTTCATTGAAATGAATAAGAAATTAGTGCCTGTCAGAATCAGTACAATTGAGAATCATGGTGTCCGCTATGATATACATGATAGAGGAGCGATATATCCGGTAAACTTTAACGGGATAGAGTGGTATTTTGAAGCAGAAACTAGCCCAACAGTTTCGCTAGCAGTACGTGAGAAGGTAGGAAAGGAATTAAGTCAGTATGAGTCATTACTGACTCCGACTACGCTATCCCCACCGGATGAAAATGGGTTGATGTGGAATTCTGCTGGGCGATCTTATATCAGAATCCAAGAGCAATACCTTCCATTAGTTTTGTTGGACAAGGAAACGAATCGTTACCATTTGGTGAAAAAAAATATTCTTGCACCGATGACCGTATTACGATTGGACACGAATAATGGTGCTTTTCGGTTTGAAACGCCTTTAGAGAAAGCCAATGAAAAATATCCAGGGACTGTCCAATATAATAGCCCTAATTCTCCGCAAGAAGGTATGTCAAAAAAAGAGGATGTAGGGTCAGCTCGGGGAAAGACAGTTGCGCAGAGGAATGAGAATTCATTGTATCCGCCGTATAATACCCTTCCAGAATCCCCAAATAGATGGTGGGGATGGTACGGTATGCTTAATGCAATCGAGTATTCGCCAATGCAAGGCATTTCAAGGTTGGAAGATGAATTAGTTCCGATCAAACCATTGGATCATTTTGTCCCAGAGCCACAAAGAATTGTCTATATCGACGAGTAGAAAGCACAAAAATCGATTTCTGATGAGATTGCCAAAGTATTGTCTTTGAAACCAGATGACCAGTTTCGTGTTTTTTCCGGTTTAGACATAAGTATGGTGCCGGAATCACTTAGACCGTTTATAGAGAAACTTCCTCAAGAATTCAAGAATGCCATAGAAAATTTCAGAATCGTCAAAGATGTGTGTTTAGAATTGTTAAAAGTAGATAAAATCGCAGAAACAGCCGAAGGTCAATACTTAATAAATTTCCTTGACGTGCCACCTTCTGTTCAGCAAGAGAAGATTTTAAAGGAATCGGTAAAGAGACTCCTTTCAATCGCAACCAAAGGTGAACAATTTCTGAGACAATCAGCAGACTGGGGATTTGAAAATATTTGGATCGTTTCGACTGATTTTGTTCTAGATGAAAAGACACATGCCTATTACTCTGTTAGTAATGATAATCCGAAAGCCTATGCCTTTGTATTGAAAGAAGATGCCGAGTGTCGCATCATTATTGTAGCTGATGCTTTCCATAAAAGACCAGAAATTTTACCAGGAATCCAAATAGCAGCGCCTCCAGAGATAACGATCACGCATGAAACCACACATATTGTTTCAGGAACATATGATGTTGTTAAATATGGGCTAACGCTTACTGGATTTTTGCCGAGTGGACAAAATGTGAAAGATGATTTTCTTACAAGATACGCGGGTTTTTTTGAACATCCGAATTTTGATCAATTTGTTACAGGGGTAGCAAAACAGCAAAATGCCCCTCGTTTATCTAAAAAAACGGTCGTCAAAGCATTTCAAACAGATGCTATGTTATTTACTAACTTTAAACTGACGGATGCTCAATTACTCGCAACGATTATGAGAGATTTCGCCAATCAAAATGAGTTCTATAACCAACCGCGTGTCAAAAGAGAAACAAAGGAAGAGGGATTGGGAGACGGCAAGCTATTCACTGTGTTAGCAATGATGCAAACAGGTAATTTCTTTGTGTTAGAGCAAACTAAAGATTTAGAAAAGAAGCAAGAATTGTCTGAAATGATGCCGACAGGATCTACTCAAATAAGGGATGAAGTAGCGGATTTTGCAAGGATCATAAGTCATGGTAAAAAGATTAATAAAGAGACCAATGCGACAGCAACTTACCAGAAGTCTAACGATGATTTTTCAGTTATACCACCAGATAAAAATGTAGAAAGGAAACAAGTAGTACCAAAAATGCCGACAGAAGCATCTGCTCAAAAAAGAGATAAAGCGGCAGATTTTGCAAGGATCATGAGAGGGGATGAGGATAAAAATGAGTCCCACGATCAACCCCGCGTCAAAAGAGAGACAAAAGAAGAATTGGGAGATGGTAAGCTGTTTCGTGTTGCAACGACAATGAAAACAGGTGATTTTTTAGTGATAGAACAAGATGAAAATGTAGAAAGGAAACAAGTAGTACCAAAAATGTCGACAGAAGCATCTGCTCAAACAAGAGATGGAGCGGTAGATTTTGCAAAGATCATAAGTCATGGCAAAAAGGTTAGTAAAGAGACCAACGCGACAATCACTTACCAGCAGTCTATCGTGAAGGGAAAACAGGTCAGTCTGTAAAACGAACAGTAAAGGACACTAGCCAAAAAAAGATAGCACAGAGATAAGGTATAATTTTACTACTGTATGTATCAGCTAAAATATGAAGAACAACCTCTTCGATTACTAAGACAGTAAGCATAAAAATGTGCAGTCTTATTTTCGAAGAGGTTACGGATGTTCTCGGCGTTTATTCAGTTCTAAGGTGACAGAAAAAAGTGAATTTACAAGGATTTTTATGTATTATTGTTATTATTTAATTTGAAAATCAACGGATAAAGGACGTATTAACAATAGGTTATCGTGTGTCGAATAGTAACAATAAAAAAACACAAATTATTGAATACAGTACTCTAAATGAGTGGTTTAATGTTTAGCGAGCACTCTCACTAAATGTTAAAGGAGGAGTATAAATGATTAAATCTGAAATTTTTACCTTGTCTGTCACAATGAGTATGTTATCTAGTGGAGAAGCAAGTGCATTCTCTTTAGCTACTGGTGATATGACTGGATGATATGTTCGAGAAGTATGGGATGACTCATGGAGGGTACATCATGGAAAGCATCACAGAACGAGATGACTAATCGTATGAAGAAATACATCATTCAATTACTAGTTATATTTTCACTTGTATTAGCCTTTATCGGCTTGGTTGAGTTTTTATTGAAAGGAAATAAATCTATACTAATATCAACCAGTGGTTTAGGCTATGTTTTTGGCGTTCCATTTTTATCCGTTAAACCGTTTAAGAATGAAACTAGGATAAGAAAAATCCAATATGCGGTTCTTCTATTCTTGTGTTTTTACTTACCACCTAAAATAGTAAGCTCATTTGAAGTTGAAAAATTTGAGATTACACGTTTTTTGTACGCTAGATTAATGCTTGTAGGAATACTAATTTTATGTGGAGTAACTTTGTTTTCACAGCGAAACAAGAAATAAATAATAGCAAATGTTCACTATAAACAAGCCGAAGAATCCGGAAGTAGGCACAGGTGTTTTCGGATTCTTCGGCTTGTTTTGTTTTAATCATATTAAATTTTATTATTTCCAGTCTATCCTTGCATCGCTTCTTCGTTTACAACATTTCTTTGTCTTTTTCGATCGTTTTCGTGATCCCTGTAATGATTGCGGGGATAAACCCAGCCTCTTCTAATGCGACGACACCAGCAACTGTCGTTCCGCCTGGAGAAGATACTTGGTCAACTAATTCCCAAGGATTTTCATCGCTTGCTAGGAACTTTTGACAGGAACCTAAAATCGCTTTGGCTGCAATTTCCGTTGCTGTTTTTTTAGGTAGTCCATGTAAAACACCTGCACGTCCCATTGCATCGATCAACATATAAATAAAAGCAGGGGAGCTTCCAGCTAATCCAATAAATGTACTGAAATCATCTTCTGCTAAAGGATAAACACTGCCAATCGCTTCAAAGATTTGTGTCGCTTGTGTCAACTGTTCATTTGTTGCTGCTTGGTTTTTGCAGATTGCAGAAACACCCGCGCCCACACTCACGTTGACATTGGGCATCACACGAACGATAGCAGCTTCTGGATCAAGTGCTTGTTCTAGTGTTGCAAGCGATTTTCCTGAAGCAATTGAGATAAACAACTGTTGTTTACGATAGTCGCGTAATTCATTTAACACCTGTTCGATGATTTTTGGTTTTACTGCCAAAACAACGATTTCTGCTTTTTCAGCAATCTCTTGATTGGTTTGACAAGCATTGATCCCAACTTTACCAGCAAAGCGTTGAGCATTTTCATAATGACCGCTTGAAACAAAAATATCTTCTTTAGCCACTAGATTATTTGCTAAGATACCGTGAATAATTGCTTGTGCCATATTTCCTGTACCGATAAATCCGATTTTCATGTAATCCTCTCCTTTGATTTTTAGCATAGCTTTCTTTCTCATAATCTGCAAGTCGAGAGACGAACTGTTTTTCCAGCTTACTGCTCAGGTCAAAGTGCTTCTTTCACAACCTTGATAAACGGTGTTCAAAAGCCAGCTCCTTCAATAGTAAGTCAAAACGTGAAAAAATATGAGGAGCTATTTTCCCACGTTCTGCCTTACTACTTGGAGCTTAACGGCTTTTTCACGACCTCGATAAACGGTGTTCAAGAAGCTGACCTTCAACACTAAGCTGAAAAATCAAAAAATATGAGGAGCTATTTTCCGATTTTCCAGCTTACTGTTCAGGTCAAAGCGCTTCTTTCACAACCTAATGCCCAAAGTGGAAAAATCAATGTAAATAAGATAACATGAATGTATATGTTTAGAAAGTCTACAGGTGAGGAAGGGTGCCGGTGAAAAATAAATTACAGATCATGATCCAGTGGGTGAAAGCACATCAGTTGATTTTGAAGCTGATTTTCTTTGGATCGATCCTTGTTTTTGTGGCAAATCAAGTCGCAAACATTGCCCATGGGATGAGTTGGCAAGATGTCTGGCACACGATGGAACAACAAAGTCATGTCACGTTAGCATGGATGATATTAGCAGGTTTGATTGGTGTGATGCCGATGTTACTTTATGATTGGGTAACGATTCGAGTATTGGAAAAACAAGGCAAGCCCAAAATGAGTCGTAAAGACTTTTTGTTATCTGCATGGATCACGAATACGATCAATAACTTGGCAGGATTCGGAGGGATTGTCGGAGCAAGCTTGCGCGCCAGTTTTTATGGCAAGCACACGAATCGAAAAATGGTGTTGGCAACAGTCTCTAAGGTTGCTTTGTTTCTATTGACGGGTCTTTCTATTTGGTCATTAGTGACGTTCATCAATGTCTTCTTTCTTCAAACAGATAGTGTGTTTCGTAGTTATTGGATTTGGTTATTTGGTGGTAGCTTTCTAGCACCGCTTATCTTTTTGTTTGCCTATTTGAAACGTAAAACGCTATTTGCAGAATTTTATCCTAAAGGTTTACTGGGCTTGTTACTGGCTTCCTTTGGACAATGGACCGGTGCCTTAGTGGTTTTCTTGTTGATTGGGCGCTTGATGGCTGTAGATATTTCTGTATGGTCCTTGTACCCTATGTTTATCATTGCCACATTGATTGGGATGTTGACAATGGTACCAGGTGGGGTTGGCACGTTTGATGTGCTGATGATCTTAGGAATGAGTCAACTTGGCGTGCGGCAAGATGTTGCACTTGTTTGGTTGCTTTATTATCGTTTGTTCTACTATGTTCTACCATTTCTTTCAGGGATCGTTTTATTTTTGACACACACAGGCGTCAAAATCAATCGATTTTTAGATAATATTCCCCGACTATTTTTTCAAAAAATTGCTCATTTAGTGTTAGTATGTGCCGTGTATTTTGCGGGAATCATGATGGTCTTACTTTCAACGATCACGAATCTTTCGACTGTCAGTCGGTTGTTTCAAATACTCTTACCCTTTTCGTTTGATTTTTTAGATCAGTCATTGAACCTGCTGGTTGGGTTCTTATTGTTAGGGCTAGCTAGAGCTTTAGCGATGAAAGTCAAAAAAGCGTTTATTCCTACTATTGCTTTACTCGCTTTTGGAATCATCAATACTGTAATGCGCACCTTATCATGGGAACTGATTGTTGTATACCTTTTGATTTTATTAGCGGTGTGGTTATCCCGAAAAGAGTTTTATCGTGAAAAGTTCGTCTACTCATGGGGAGCAATCATATTTGATGCGTGTTTGTTTGGCTTTTTATTTATTGTTTATGCAATCGCAGGCTATCACCGTGGAAGTTTTTGGGTAGGAGATTTAACTGCGAATCGCTTTATTCTCTTTCCATCTGAGGATGTTTGGTTTTCAGGACTGATTGGTTTAGGAATCTCATTACTTGCGTTAGTTGCATTGTACCAATATTTAGCTTCAGAAACAGGGTTTGGTGAACCTCTGGATCAAATGCGTTTAAATCGCCTCTTGACAGCCTATGGTGGAACCGCGGCTAGTCATTATCTGCACTTACCTGGATATACTTATTTTTATTATCAGGAAAATGGTCAAGATAAAGTAGTGTTTGGTTACCAAATCAAAGGAAATAAATGTTTTGTTCTTGGTGATCCGATTGGTGATCCAACGAAGATACGTACAGCTACGCATGAGTTTTTGAAAAAAGCCGATTGTTTTGGCTATGAATTAGCTTTTTATAAAGTATCCGAAAGTTATGTCGTCATGCTTCACGAAGCGGGTTTTCACTTTGCAAAAGTTGGAGAAGCAGCGATTACTAATCTTTCTTCAGACGCGCTTCACTGGCGTACAAAGCAGATCGAATTGCAACGTTTGACGAATGAGGGATACCATTTTACTTGGTATGACCAATTACCTGAAGAGTTGCTCGAACCGATTCAGGAAGTTTCTCAAAAATGGTTGGATGGTTCTCGTGAGAAGCATTTCTCTGTTGGTTATTTTGAGAAAAATTATCTCTTGATGAGTGGTATTGGTATTGTTAGGAAAGAGCAGAAAATCGTTGGGTTCATTACATCTCAACCAATCAATGACCGCCAAGCGGGGTATGATTTATTGCGGTATCTACCGAACCAGCCGAATAGTCTAGGTGATTACTTACTTGCAAATCTACTGGATGTCTATCGCAAAAATGGGTATGCAGAAGCGAATCTAGGGCTGGCTCCCCTTGCAAATGTCGGAGAAACTGATTTCTCGTTCTTGCAAGAAAAAGTGATGAGGATCATCTTCAATTACGGGAATTTCTTTTACTCATTCCAATTAACTTACGAAGAAAAACAACGGTATGTTACTCATTGGGAAGGCCGTTATTTTGCGTATATGAAAGGAAGTAGTTTTACTTTAGCCACATGGCAGCTTTTCTTATTGATTGGTAAAGGGAAAGAAAAAGGAACAAGTCTAGCAGAAGAAGTTCTGACAGAATTGTAAAAATGATTGTAAAGCTGTGAGGAAAGTGTTTACGCATGTTGGTGGAAGCTATACTTTTATTTTCCCCTATGATAGAATACTTTCGACTTAGACTTTTCGAATGGGTGAGAGGATGGAATTGATTGAAAAAGCACCAGCGAAGATAAACTTAGGGTTGGATGTGTTATATAAAAGACCAGATGGGTATCATGAGTTGGAAATGGTGATGTCAAGTGTAGATTTAGCTGATCACTTGTTCTTTGAAGAGCTATCGGAAGATCGGATCATTGTTGAGACGAATAAAGCATTTTTACCGGTAGATCAGCGTAACAATGTGTATCAAGCAGCTTTGTTGCTGAAAAAGAAATACCAGATAAAAAAAGGCGTAAAAATCGCTGTGAAGAAAAATATCCCTGTTGCCGCTGGACTAGGTGGTGGAAGTACAGATTGTGCTGCAGCATTAAGAGGGATCAACCGGTTATGGGATTTAGGCTGTAGCTTAGAAGAACTAGCTGAGATTGGTTTGGAAGTGGGGACAGATGTACCTTACTGTGTTTACGGACAAACAGCTTACGTAGGCGGAAAGGGAGAAATCGTCCAATTGTTGCCAGCGATGCCCTCTTGCTGGATCATCTTGGTAAAACCTAAAATGAGTGTTTCGACACGAACTGTTTTTCGAGAAATCGATACGCAAAAAATCCAACATCAAGATATTCCTGGTTTGGCTGATGCGCTTCGACAACAAGATTATCAAAAAATGTTGACGAAAATGGGGAACAGTCTTGAAGATGTGACAGGAAAACGCCATCCGGTCATTTATCAAATCAAAGAGCGAATGATCAAATATGGCGCAGATGCGGCCCTGATGAGTGGTAGTGGTCCAACTGTTTTTGCCCTTTGTCAACACTATTCCAGAGCCCAACGTGTCTACAACGGATTAAAAGGTTTTTGTGAGGAAGTTTATCTTGTCAGAACGCTATAAACGCATGAAAGAGACACGATGTCATGACGGAAGTAGTCAGCTTCGAGAAATAAGCGGTAAAAGAGGTCGGAACAGAAGTGTTTAGCCTCAAGAAATAAGGCGCCATCCACGAAAATTGTTTTTCAAATTTTTGTGGATGGCGCCTTATTTTCGAAGAGGTTACTTCTGTTTCTGCCGTTTATTCAGTTTTAGGAGATATGGGAGGACTAATAACCTAGACATCTTTCCCGCTGATTTCGTTTTAGAAGATGAAGGATCGTTACCTTCTTTTTTGTTATCAATCTCAACCAATCGTTCAGTGTTATCGGAACAAAAAATAATAGTGTGGAACAGACACTTTTTAACCAAAGTTGAAAGAAAACGATTACGTTCGTTGTTGATATGACGGGCAATTCATTTGTTTTCCGATTTACAGGATAAGTTTGCATTTAAATCAGAAAATCAGGTTAAACTATTGACTGTTTTTTTTTAATTTGGTACATTAATCCTCGTTGATAAATCGTAATATTACGATTTGTTTTGAAAGGAGCATAATATGAAGAAATATTTATTAGCTGCATCTTTAGCAATAGGAGCTTTCCTATTTACAGCGTGTGGACAGACAACCCAAGAGTCTGGGTCGGACGAGTTGAATGTTGTTGCGACGTTTTACCCAATGTATGAATTTACGAAAGAAGTCGTTGGTGATACTGGGAAGGTCGAATTATTGATTCCCGCAGGAACGGAACCCCATGATTTTGAACCAAGTGCAAAGCAAAGTGCAACCATTGCGGATGCAGATGTTTTTGTTTATAACAGTTCAGACATGGAATTTTTTGTTGACTCATTGAAAGACACGGTCGATACCGATCGAACGTTGATGATCGAAGCTGCTAAGGGAATTGAACGTTTAGAGTCACAAGAAGAGCATGAAGAAGAACACGAAGAATCAGAAGGACATCAGCATGACCATGCCTATGACCCTCATGTTTGGTTAGATCCAACATTAGCGATCCAAGAAGTACAGACGATTGCTACAGAGCTCGGCAAGAAATATCCAGAGAAGAAAGACACATTTGACCAAAATGCCGCAGCTTATATCAAAAAATTAGAAGCATTGGATCAGGCCTATACAGAAGCATTAAAAGGTGCAACAAACCGAACGTTTGTGACGCAACATGCTGCCTTTGCTTATTTAGCAAATCGCTACGACCTAAAACAAGTAGCCATCTCAGGAGTCTCACCGGATCAAGAGCCTACACCTAGTCGATTAGCTGAATTGAAAGATTTTGTCGATCAAAATAAAATCGAAGTCATCTATTTTGAAGAAAATGCGTCATCTAAAGTAGCAGAGACATTATCGAAGGAAACAGGTGTAAAACTTGAAGTACTCAACCCCCTTGAGAGTTTGACGAATGAACAAATCCAAGCGGGTGAAACCTACATTTCTACCATGGAGAAAAACCTAGAGGCATTAAAAGAAAGCATAAAGTAAAGGAAGGGAGTCCTCTATGTGCGTTATATCGAAATAGCCGATCTTACTTTCTATTATGATGAAGAACCTGTGTTAGAAGGAGTTTCTTATCATGTAGATGCCGGTGAATTTGTGATTTTAACTGGTGAAAACGGAGCGGCAAAATCTACATTGATCAAAGCTTCTTTGGGGCTATTGAAACCCTCTAAAGGGACCATAAAAATTGCAGGAAAAAATCAAGACGGAGACAAATTAAGTATCGGGTACATTCCACAACAAGTTTCTTCCTTTAATGCGGGTTTTCCTAGTACAGTCTTAGAATTAGTACGTTCTGGCAGATATCCGAGAGGTCGTTGGTTCAAACGGTTAAGCGAAAAAGACCATGAGCATGTCAAGCGTGCCTTAGAATCTGTTGGTATGTGGGATATGCGTCATCGTCGGATCGGTGAGCTGTCTGGTGGTCAAAAGCAACGAATCAGTTTAGCACGTATTTTTGCGACTGATCCAGATTTATTTGTACTTGATGAACCAACTACTGGAATGGATGAAGAATCACGAAATGAATTTTATCGTTTGTTGCGCCATAGCGCACACGACCATGGTAAAGCTGTATTGATGATCACTCATGATCACGAAGACATCAAACAATATGCGGATCGACAAATCCGTTTAGTGAGAAAGGAGGATTCTCAATGGCGTTGCTTTCATATGAATTCATGAGGCGGGCATTTCTTGCTGCGATCTTTATTGCAGGAATCGCACCGATGTTAGGAGTATTCTTAGTGATACGTCGGCAATCGTTGATGGCAGATACACTGTCTCATGTTTCTTTAGCAGGGGTAGCCTTAGGATTTTTCCTCAATCTCAATCCAACGATGACCACAATGGTGGTAGTCGTTATCGCTGCAATCATTTTAGAATACCTACGTTCGATGTATCGTACGTATTCAGAGATTTCCATTGCGATCTTAATGGCAGGAGGACTTGCGCTTGCATTAGTTTTGATGAATTTGAGTGGGGGTAATTCTGCCACGAGCATCCAATCTTATTTATTTGGATCGATTGTGACGATCACTTGGCCACAAGTTCTATTCCTAGGTATTTTGTTTGCAGTAATCGGTCTTTTGTTTTTCTTATTCAAACGTCCGATGTACGTGTTGACCTTTGATGAAGACACCGCTCATGTCGATGGACTGCCGGTTCGTTGGATGTCAATGATGTTCAATATCATTACTGGGGTAGCAATCGCTGTCATGATCCCAATAGCAGGCGCGTTGCTGATTTCTGCTATTATGGTTTTACCAGCAGCAATCGGGATGCGTTTAGGGAAAAGCTTCAATATTGTCATATTGATTAGTATCATCGTTGGTTTTATTGGTATGCTTTCTGGGTTGACTAGTTCGTTTTACTTGGATACACCTCCAGGGGCAACTATCACGTTAGTATTTATCTTTTTATTCTTATTAGTCAACTTGAGTAAACGTATTTTATTAGGAATTAGAAGGAAAAAATAGATTACTATTTTAAAAACAGGTAGTTATTTGGGACAAACAAATGTCTTAAATAGCTACCTGTTTTTTTATAAATACCGAACTATTTTCTTAATTTTGGATAAAATGCTCGAATTTTCCCGAAAAAACTTATATAATGAAACACGATAAAATTTGTTGGAAAAAGGAGCTGGAATTTTTGAAAGTACGTCGCAGTGAGCGTCTTGTCGATATGACACAGTATTTATTAGATCATCCGCATGAATTGATTTCATTAACAAGCTTTGCCGAACGTTATGAATCTGCTAAATCTTCGATCAGTGAAGATTTGGGGATCATCAAAAAAACATTTAAAGAAAGAGGTTACGGAACGCTTGAAACAATCCCTGGTGCAGCCGGAGGTGTTCTATTCATTCCGGAGATTTCCTACGAAGAAGCAAAGAAATATGTTGAATCGCTAGCTGAGCGCTTGTCTGAACAAGACCGTTTACTCCCTGGAGGCTATGTTTACTTATCTGATCTATTAGGAGAACCTGAGCTATTACGTCAAGTAGGGAAAATCATTGCCTCAAAATATTTAGGAGAAAAAATCGATGCTGTAATGACTGTAGCCACAAAAGGGGTGCCAATCGCTCAAGCCGTTTCCTATTACTTGAATGCACCGTTTGTCATCGTACGTCGTGACTCTAAGATCACAGAAGGTTCTACAGTGAGTGTGAACTATGTTTCAGGTTCATCGGAACGGATCGAAAAAATGGAGCTATCAAAAAGAAGTTTGAAACGTGGTTCTCGCGTGCTTGTCGTCGATGACTTTATGAAAGGCGGCGGAACAGTGAACGGAATGAAGAGCTTGATTGAAGAATTTGAATCTGAGCTTGTCGGTATCACTGTGTTTGCGGAGTCAAAATTCAACGGACATCGCGCAATCAATGACTACACGTCACTACTTTACGTCAAAGATGTGGATACAAAAACGAAAAATATCACTGTAGTACCAGGTAACTATTTCGAAGAATAAAACAACGAACATAGCGGTGCTATGGAAAAAGAAGAGGCGATGGATGATGTCTCTTCTTTTTTTGCGTCCTGGTTGTTAAAATGAACGTTTAGTTGAAAAAAAAGAGCGACTGGGCTAAACTAAAAATAATAAATCGTAATTTAGGAGTGACATATTTGGATGCACGTTATGCAATCATATTAGCCGCGGGTAAAGGTACTCGCATGAAATCAAAACTATACAAGGTCCTACACCCTGTTTCTGGGAAACCGATGGTCGAACATATCATCAACCGTGTAAGTGAGACAAACCCTGATCAAATCGTGACAATCGTTGGTCACGGTGCAGAGAAAGTCAAAGCTCAGTTAGGCGGACGTAGTGAGTATGCGTTACAAGCTGAACAACTTGGGACGGGTCATGCGGTACTACAAGCAGCCTCATTTTTAGCAGGTAAGGAAGGCACAACGTTAGTCATTAGTGGTGACACCCCTTTATTGACAACTGAAACGTTGAACAACTTGTTTGAATATCATCAAGGGAAAAATGCAAGTGCCACGATTTTGACTGCACAAGCAGAAGATCCGACAGGTTATGGCAGAATCATTCGTGACCATGTAGGAATCGTCGAAAAAATCGTTGAGCAAAAAGATGCTTCTCCAGAAGAAGCGTTAGTTCAAGAAATCAATACAGGAACTTATTGTTTCGATAACAAAGCGTTATTTGAAGCATTGGATAAAGTGGGAACAGATAATGCACAAGGCGAGTATTATCTAACAGACATCGTTGAGATCCTAAAAGATGCTGGAAATCCAGTTGCTGCGTATCAGACGGAAGATTTCGATGAGTGTATGGGTGTCAATGATCGTATGGCACTAGCAAAAGCAACCGAGTTGATGCGCCAAAGAATCAACAAAAAACATATGGTCAATGGCGTTAGCTTTGTTGATCCTGCAACTACGTATATTGATGCAGATGTTGTGATTGGTTCAGATACAGTGATCGAAGCGGGCGTTCAGATCCAAGGGGAAACAGAAATTGGTGAAGATTGTTTTATTGGTGCACATTCACGTATTGTTGACAGCAAGATCGGTGACCAAGTAGTCATTGAAAACTCAGTGATCGAACACAGTGTGGTCAAAAGTAAAGCAGATGTAGGACCGTATGCCCATTTGCGTCCAAAAGCAGAAATTGCAGAAGGCGTCCATATCGGCAACTTTGTAGAAGTGAAAAATGCGAAAATAGGCAAAAATACAAAAGTTGGACACTTGACGTATGTCGGGGATGCCACACTAGGTGAAGAAATCAATGTGGGGTGTGGTGTCGTCTTTGTCAATTATGACGGAAAAGCAAAACATCATACAACAGTCGGTGACCATAGTTTTATTGGGTCAAATGCGAATCTTGTGGCACCAGTGGAAGTGGCAGAGAATACATGTATCGCTGCTGGTTCGACGATCACTAACGATGTTCCTGAACATGCGATGGCAATCGCACGCGCTAGACAAGTCAATAAAGAAGGATACGCGAAGAAACTCCCATATTCAAAATGATACTTTTTGCAAAATCACTTGATTTATTCGGCAAATATGACTAGTATTTATTAGGTAGTAGAGTTGTGAAAAAGAAAGCGGAGGTCCTCATGTCCAAACATTACTTTGATCCAAGATTAAAAATATTTGCATTAAACTCAAATCGTCCATTGGCAGAAAAAATTGCTGCAGCTGTTGGGGTTGAATTAGGAAAATCATCCGTCACTCAATTTAGTGATGGTGAGATCCAAGTCAATATCGAAGAAAGTATCCGTGGTTCACACGTATATGTTATTCAATCAACAAGTAGTCCGGTAAATGATAACCTGATGGAACTGTTGATCATGATCGATGCATTGAAGCGTGCAAGTGCCAAAACGATCAACGTTGTAATGCCGTATTACGGCTACGCACGTCAAGACCGTAAAGCGCGCGCACGTGAACCAATCACTGCAAAATTAGTGGCAAATATGATCCAAAAAGCTGGAGCAACAAGAATGTTGACACTTGACTTGCACGCAGTCCAAATCCAAGGTTTCTTTGATATTCCGGTCGACCATTTGATGGGCGCACCACTGATTGCGAATTACTTCTTAGAAAAAGGGATTCAAGGCGATGATGTTGTCGTTGTTTCACCTGACCATGGTGGTGTTACTCGTGCACGCAAATTGGCTGAATTTTTAAAAGCACCAATTGCAATCATTGATAAACGCCGTCCAAAAGCAAACGTGGCAGAAGTGATGAATATCATTGGTCAAGTAGAAGGCAAAACGTGTGTCTTGATCGATGACATGATCGATACAGCTGGAACGATCACCTTGGCTGCCAATGCGTTGAAAGAAGCTGGAGCAGTGAGCGTTTATGCTTCATGTACACATCCTGTACTGTCAGGACCTGCTTTACAAAGAATCGAAGACTCTGCAATCGAGCGCTTAGTTGTAACGGATTCAATCTATTTGCCAGAAGATCGCAAAATTGATAAGATTGACGAAGTAAGCGTTGGTGGTTTGATGGGTGACGCAATCAAACGTATCCATGAAAACAAACCAGTTAGTCCTTTATTTGAAACAAAAAGATAAAGGAAAACAAAAACTAAATAATTACAATCACAAAGGGGAGTCCATTTTGGGCTGAGACTGAATATATTCTAAACCCTTCGTACCTGTTTCGGTTATGCGAGCGTAGGAATTGTGAATGAATAGCTAGTGTGAAAGCACGAAGCTGTTTGTAAAAAAACAAACTTGCTTCCTCCTTTGTGATGTCCAATTATAAAGGAGGAAGCTTTTTTATGAATAAGAATCATCGTGTCTGGATCGAGGGAACGATCGTCGCAGCATTATCTTTAGTATTGTCGATGATTCCTCTACAAATCGGTAGTAGTTTTGCAATCTCGCTCGGACAAATCCCTTTAACTTTATTTGCCTTGAGAAGGGGTTGGAAAGCTGGTATGGGATCGGCCTTTCTGTGGGGAATCCTTCATTTTCCCATGGGAACTGTCTATTATTTGAGTGTCATCCAAGTATTGATCGAGTATCCGATCGCGTTCACGTTTGCTGGCGTTGCAGGGATTTTTTCGCAAAGAATGCAGCAGAGTTATCTGCAAGGCAATCGTAAGAAAATGGCCTCAACGATCATTTTAGCGACATTCGTTGGTGTGACTGCCAGATATTTCTGGCATTTTGTCGCTGGGGTTGCTTTTTGGGGAAGTTTCGCACTATGGGGGATGAATCCATGGTTGTTCTCCTTAGTCATGAATGGCGCTAGTGGGTTAGCTACTGGGATTGTAACAACTATTGTCCTACTAGGTATTGAACAGACCGTTCCTTCTTTATTTGAAGGCGAAGGATTGCAAGTACGTAAAAGCAAAAATTAAAAAAAGGCGTAAAGGTAGCTACCTTTACGCTTTTTTAGTGGAGTTGAATGTCATTATACAAATGTGTTGTAGACAAAATCAGAAACGTTGCCGTCTAGTTGCCAACGTTGTTGAGTGGCATGATAGACGAGAACAGCTACCGGTTTTTCTTCCAAGTAACGTGTCCCTTTTAATTTCCAAACGTAATCTTCAATGACATAAATCGGGATCTCATACTTGTCATCGACCAAACCTGCTTGATCAAACGAAAAAATGATTCCTTCTTGCATCAAATTACGCATCTTTTTCAGTATCTCCACACTGATTTTTTCGACGGGGATCTCTTTTCGAAAGAATGATTTTTTTTCGTTGATTTTCCCCGCCAAGATCGTGCTTAATTTGTTGGCAAAAATCCGATAAAATTCATCTAAATAACGATAATAGGTTCTACCTAGATGATCGCTCAAATCAAAATAAACAAAGTTATTTTGTAATTTATAGAAAAAAGGTGAATGGAGATGTGTTTTCATATGACCAAAATAAAGCAACTCTGAGATTTCTAAAGGACTTAATTCTTTTAACATCGTCAAATCAGTAAAATCGATCCATTTAAGATCCGTATTATTGTTACGGCTACGAACGGTTTGGAAAAATCTTTGGATATTCTCAGTTCCACGAATGACCTTCAAGCCTGTGTGTGATTCATATTCTCCAGCAGATGCGGAAGGGTCCAACAAAAGTAGATTTTGAGGAAAATGCACGATGCTATTTGAAAAATCATTGATAGTCAGCCCTTTGGTCAAAACGGCGTTACTAGTTGTATCGATATGTACATATACTGAATCACTCATCATGCTCCTCCTCCCCTGTATCTCATCCCTTTCATTTTACAACATTTACTGAAAAAAAGCTTGTTTCTTTTATTTTAAAATTCGATTACAAAGCAACTTTTTTTTATGAATAAAAGATGAACATAGAGTAAAAATTTATATATATATAACACTGGTATCGGATAACTATTCACCCCGCCCTTTTTTTCTGATTACTGATATAATAAAAGAAAAAGAGAATACGAGGTGTCTATGAAAGTTCAAAAAGTCTATTGGTCGGAACGTTATCAGCAGAATCGAGTGCAGCAAGCAAAACAAGTTTTTAGTTTTTTTACTACACATCAAGAAAGCCGGCAACATTTTTGGCAACAGGCAAAAAAACAACAGGCATGGAAGATCGTATCGAAAAGGCTGAACATTTACTTTACTGCAGAAATAACGAATGAAAAAATGATCTATACCAACGTGTTGATTGAAGAAGAATATTGGCAGTGGTCCGATATTTTCCTATTGTTAGAAAGTACGGCTCGTTATTTTTTCAAAAAATACGGACTCGTCCGCTTTGATCATTCGATCTCACCCAACATGGTCGACCTTTTCCACCGAAGTGGTTATTCGGGAACGCAATCGTTTGAGAAGGAACTTTCCTATCATACAGGGCTTGTCTTAGGTGGGGGCGGGGCGCATGGAGCTTATCAAATAGGTGTTTGGAAAGCATTGAAAGAAGAAAATCTAGAGATTTCACTCGTTACTGGCACTTCTGTAGGTGCGCTAAATGGGGCTTTAGTCGTTCAGGATCAACTAGCACAAGCCATTGAGTTATGGCAGGAACTATCAACCAATCAAGTATTGGCTTTACCAGAGGTTGCCTTATCAGAAGATTTGAGGCAACGTTATATCCAAGAAGCCAGCTTGATGACACGTCGTGCAGTAGTCGAAGGAGGAACCTCGATTGCACCGTTGGAAGCGTTACTAGAGCAATACCTAGATGCAGAAAAAATCAAATGTACAGAAAAACCGCAACTCTATACAATCGCAACTAAAATCCCAGAATTTCAAGAAACAGTTACAAAGATGCAAGCATTAGAACCAACAGAGATCGCCGATTGGATCCTCGCCTCTGCTTCTTTTTATCCTGCCATGGCTTATCGCCAGATCGATGGATCAAAATATGTTGATGGTGGCTATCGAAATAACGTGCCAGTAGATGTTGCTATCCAACAAGGTGCAACCGAAGTCTTGATTGTCGATGTCCAAGGACCTGGTGTAGCCAAAAAATACAAGGAACCTGATGCTTTGGTGACCTGGAAATGTTGTTCAAACTGGTCTTTAGGTGGTTTCTTAGTTTTTGAGCGACAAAGAAACCAATTGAATATCCAATTAGGTTATTTAGAAGCTAAAAAATGTTTAGGGATCTATCAAGGAAACTGGTATACGTTTGAAACCGCAAAGCCAGCTGAACGTTATTGGCGACGTTTCTTACGTTTCTTAGTCGAAACACTTGATTTAGACGTATCCTTTTTTTACAAAGAAAAATTCTGGCGGGACTTGCGTAATGTATATAAAGACAGGGTCACAAGTGAAACATGCGGATTGGCGATGCTTGAGCTACTAGCGAAACAAAAATTGATCTTACCGAATAAAGTGTATACCGTCGAAGAAATGTTACCAATCATTTGCCAAGAAAGTAAAATCGATGAAGCATTTTTAAAAAAGGTCGGTCAATTAAACGCTAGCGAATGGTTGAAGTTTCGAAAACTGGAGCGAAATGCTAAAATACACGTAATGAAGGAACACGCGATCTACCAATACGTGAAAGAAAAAAAGCGTGATCGCTTACAACGACAACTCAATGCAGATACAGTAGAAACTCTGATGTATCTCTATCTTTATCATCTAAAGGAGGAACAAAAATGGCACAAGAATTCTCATATGAGATCGTAGAAGAAATTGCAGTATTATCTGAAAACAATAAAGGATGGCGCAAAGAATTGAACTTAGTGAGTTGGAATGGTAGACCACCGAAATTTGACTTGCGGGATTGGGCACCGGACCATGAAAAAATGGGTAAGGGACTAACATTAACGAACGAAGAGTTTGAAGAGTTACAAAAAGCAATTAAAAATATGTAAAAGAAAGGACTCTGTCGCATGAAGAGCATGACTGGCTTTGGCAATGCCATCCGCGAAAAAAAGAACTATCAACTTGAAATCGAGATCAAAAGCGTCAATCAACGGTTTTTAGATATCCAGATACGTAGCCCTAAAGTATTAGGCTTTGTTGAGAATGAACTGAGACAATTGATCAAAACGAAGTTAAGTCGAGGACGTGTCGATGTCTTTATCAACCTAACATATTTAGGTGAACAAGATAAAAAAGTGACGATCAATTGGCAACTGATCGATACGCTCTATACACAGATGACTACCGGTATTAAAGAAAAGTATGGCGAAGCGAACGCATTGTCGATCGGTAAACTGATCGAACGTTTTGCACTAAACGAAGAGTTTGTGACAATTGCTGAAGCAACGGAAGAGGATCAAGAATTACTTGCACAATTAGCGAAAGAAACGATGCAAACGGCACTTCGTTCAATCGAAGAAAGTCGGAGTATAGAAGGCCAAGCTTTGGCGAACGTTTTACTTCAACAAACCGCAGAATTAAAACAAAATATTGCTGGATTAGCTAGCTTTGTCGAGATTTACGAGCAAGAATTTCAGACGAGATACCAAGAAAAATTAGAAGCTTTTCTTGGTACAGAAGTTGAGCGAGATCGTTTATTGACCGAAATAGCGATTCTTTTAGAACGTGGCGATATCCATGAAGAAATCGACCGTTTAATCATCCATACGCAGAAATTGGAAGAGCTACTTGAAGCAGATTATCCCATCGGTAGAGAACTAGATTTCCTTTTACAAGAGATGAATCGCGAAATCAATACGATCGGCTCAAAATCAAGCGCGATCGAAATCAAAAACCATGTCGTTCAGTCTAAAACGATTTTAGAAAAAATCCGTGAGCAAATCCAAAATATTGAATAAGTGTCCAGCCTGTCTGATCGATGACCTGTCCGTTAGGCAGGATTCCGTCTTATTTCCAAAGAGGTTACTCCTGTTCCCGCCGTTTATTCGTTTTTTAGGTATACAACAAAAGTAAATTTTACTTTTGTCTCGGACTCTTTAATGGGAAGTAGACTAGCTTTTTCTAGGTTTTCTAGCTATAATAAAAAAATAGCCTTGAAAGTTGCAAGAAAAAAGTGCAAAATAAGCAATAGTATAAAAAAGACTAGTTGAAAGGACGTCGTCATGTCAGAGCGTGGATTATTAATCGTGTTGTCTGGTCCATCGGGTGTGGGAAAAGGCACAGTGCGAAAAGCAATTTTTGAGAGTGAGGATAATGATTTCCAATATTCGATTTCGATGACGACACGCAAGATGCGTGAAGGAGAAGTTGAAGGAGTCGACTACTATTTCCGAAGCCGCGAAGAATTTGAACAAATGATCGCTGAAGGCGAAATGTTGGAATATGCAGAATATGTCGGGAATTATTATGGTACACCACTATCGTATGTCAACAAAACCTTAGACGAAGGAAAAGACGTTTTTCTTGAAATTGAAGTCCAAGGTGCACAACAAGTAAAAGAAAAAGTACCTGACGGCGTATTTATTTTCCTGACGCCCCCAGATTTAGCTGAATTGAAATCACGAATCGTTGGGCGTGGGACAGATGCAGATGAAGTAATCGAAGAACGAATGAAAGTCGCTAAGGAAGAAATCGAGATGATGGCACTGTATGACTATGCTGTTGTTAATGATGAAGTTCCATTAGCGGTCAACCGAATCAAAGATATTATTGCAAGTGAACATTTCCGTGTCGATCGTGTCATCGGAAAATATATCAAAATGTTAAAGGAGATGTAGTCTTATGATGTTAAAGCCTTCAATCGACTCATTATTAGATCGCGTGAATTCAAAATATTCTCTAGTGATCTTAGCAAGTAAACGTGCACATGAATTAGACGCAAAAGCACAACCAACAATGGATTCATTTGATTCTGTCAAAAGTGTTGGACAAGCTTTAGAAGAAATCGAAGCAGGAAATGTGATCAGTGATCCACATCCTGAATTAAAACGTGAACGTCTACGTATGGAAGACGAAGAACGTCGTGCGCAAAAAGACCGTGCACAACAAGAATTAGAGTCGCGTATTCGTGACGAGCAAAAACTATAAAATCAACTCACTATTCAGCTTATGGATAGCGAAAGATTTGAGCTTGGGAAATGTTCCTAGGCTCTTTTTTTTCCTGCGTTAATTTTTTGTTAGGATTTGGCAGAAAGTAAGACAAAACAAGGAATCTCTAGTAAAATAGGCAAGAGCCATTTTGTGTTTAAAACCAAGATGAAGAAAGGAGAAGGAGTCCATGACTGTTATTGCGGATGTGATTGTCGATGTACCAACTATGCAAACCGATCAAGCATTCACCTACTTGGTTCCTTCTGAAATGGAAGCGGCTATCCAAGTCGGTATGCGTGTAGCGATACCATTTGGAAACGGCAATCGCCAAGTCCAAGGCTTTGTGATGGCGTTGACAGCCAACGAGCAACCTCTTAAAAAAGAATTAAAGCCGATCCTTCAATTACTTGACTTGGCACCTGTTGTCAATCAAGAGTTGATGAGGTTAGCAGACTATATGAAAACCATTACTTATGCTTTTAAGATCACCTGTTTACAAACGATGCTCCCAAGTGTCATGAAAGCAGAATACGATAAGCTCATTTACCCAGTGACCGATGAACCAGAAGTCGTTGCATTTTTCGCAGGTAGACAAGAGATTTCTTGGAAGGAAGCGGAAGAAACTGGGATCTTACCGCAATTGATCCGTTGGCGTAAAAACAAGCTAGTTGATATCCGTTACGAAGTCCATACAAAAAACAAAGTGAAAACGATCCGTGTCGTTCACTCTCTTTTGTCAAAAGCACAACTCGATGAAGCTTGGGGCACCCTGAGACAAAATGCGAAAAAACAAAAAGAATTACTTCTTTATTTGTCAGAAATGGAAAACCCGATGCCTATTGCTTATTTCAAAGAAAAAGGAGTCAGTTCTGCCGTATTGAATCAAGGTAGAGATAAAGGTTGGTTGCGTATCGAAGAAGTCGAAAGTTATCGAGACCCTTATAAAGATCGGATATTTGAACGAACGACTGCCTTACAATTGAATGAAGAACAACAATCGGCGGTTCAGCAGATCATTGAAGCCTGTCATCAGGAAAAGAATGACACCTTTTTACTTGAAGGAATTACTGGTAGTGGGAAAACGGAAGTCTACCTTCAAGCCATTGCGGATGTCTTGGCAGAGAAGAAGACAGCGATCATGTTGGTCCCTGAAATTGCATTGACCCCTCAGATGGTCGAACGATTTAAAGGGCGCTTTGGAGAATCCGTCGCAGTTTTACATAGTGGCTTGTCTCAAGGTGAGAAATATGATGAATGGCGTAAAATCGAGCGCAATGAAGCCCAAGTCGTCGTCGGTGCACGTTCAGCGATCTTTGCCCCACTAGACAACATTGGTTTGATCATCATTGATGAAGAGCATGAATCAAGCTATAAGCAAGATGAAACCCCGCGTTACCATGCCAGAGATTTAGCAATATGGCGTGGGAATTACCATCATTGCCCGATCGTTTTGGGGAGTGCGACACCTTCCCTCGAATCAAGAGCCCGTGCACAAAAAGGTGTCTATCGCATGTTGCACTTGAGTCAGCGTGCGAAAATGAGTGCGCAATTACCTGAGATCGAAGTCGTCGATATGCGTGAAGAATTCGAAAAGAATCAAGCATCGACGTTCTCTCAATTATTACAAGAAAAAATCCAAGATCGATTAGAAAAAAAAGAACAAACAGTTCTTCTATTGAATCGACGAGGGTATTCTTCCTTTGTGATGTGCCGAGATTGCGGCTTTGTCTTGCCTTGCCCAAATTGCGATATCTCTTTGACTCTCCATATGGATTCTCGCTCGATGCGTTGCCATTATTGTGGACATGAAGAAGCGATCCCGCATCGTTGTCCAAATTGTGGAGAAAACAAAATCCGGTATTATGGAACGGGAACACAAAAAGTGGAAGAAGAGCTAAAAGCACTTTATCCTCAAGCAAGAATCTTGCGGATGGATGTGGATACCACAAGAAAAAAAGGTGCGCATGAACGAATCTTACAAAAATTTGGGGACAAACAAGCGGATATTCTATTAGGAACGCAGATGATCGCAAAAGGGTTAGATTTTCCTGATGTGACCTTAGTCGGCGTTCTAAATGCAGACACATCGTTGAACCTGCCAGATTTTCGTTCTAGTGAACATACCTTCCAATTATTGACACAAGTCTCCGGAAGGGCAGGAAGAGCCGAAAAAGCTGGGGAAGTTGTGATCCAAACATTTAATCCGAATCACTATGCGGTAACTTTAGCAAAGGAACAAAATTATGAACGCTTTTATCAACAAGAAATGAATGTACGCCATCGTGGAGGCTATCCGCCTTATTACTTCACTGTGAAAATCACGACGAGTCATCCAGAAGAACAAGTCGCAGCCAAAAAAATCTTTCAGATCGCCAGTCAATTAAAGCAAGTATTAGGAACGAACAGCCTTCTGTTAGGTCCGGTACCTAGCACCGTTTTACGTGTGAAAAATCGCTATTACTATCAGCTGATCATCAAATATAAACATGAACCAGAACTGCCTAATGTCCTGAAAGAAATTTTGGATCAAAGTCAAAAAGAACAGCGACAAAATCTATTTGTTGCGATCGACAATGAGCCGCTACATTTTATTTAAGAAAGGAAACACTATGAGTTATCCAATAATGATCCACCCAAATAAAAAATTGAATCGAAAAGCCCAACCAATCGATATGATCACTGATGAGACAATCGTCTTGTTAGATAACTTGTATGAAACAATGGTGGCAAATGACGGAGTCGGCATCGCCGCGCCGCAAGTCGGCAAAAATCAGCGAATCGCTATTGTTGAAGTCGATGAAGGGGATAAGTTTGAACTCATCAATCCTGAGATTATCGAGGCAAAAGGAGAAAGTATCGATGTGGAAGGTTGCTTAAGTATTCCGCATGTCTACGGTACAGTCAAACGTGCAGATGAAGTAACGGTTCGATATTATGATCGTGACGGAGAGGAAATCGAAGTCACTGCGTTTGGTTATCTTGCACGCGCCTTTCAACATGAGATCGATCACTTAGATGGGATTTTATTTATCGATAAAATGATCGAACAAATCCCCGAAGAAAAACTCGAAGAATACATGGAGGAACATTTAGATGACTAAAATCGTATTTATGGGAACCCCAGCATTTTCAGTTCCTGTACTAGAAGGGCTGATCGACCAAGGGTATGAGATCGTCGCTGTCGTGACACAACCTGATCGACCAGTGGGAAGAAAAAAAATCATTACCCCGACACCTGTGAAAGTGGCGGCTTTGAAGCACGATCTTCTTGTGCTACAGCCAGAAAAAATCACGGGTTCTCCAGAAATGCAAACAATCATTGATTTGCAACCAGATGTGCTGGTAACAGCTGCGTTTGGTCAATTCTTACCGGAGAAACTATTGCAAGTTCCAACACATGGAGCGATCAATGTTCATGCCTCTTTGTTGCCAAAATATCGTGGTGGTGCACCAGTCCATTATTCCATTATCAACGGGGAAAAAGAGACAGGTGTAACGATCATGGAGATGATCAAAAAAATGGATGCGGGTGGTATTTTCTCACAAGCAAGCCTACCAATCACTAAACAAGATGATGTCGGTACGATGTTTGAAAAACTTAGTCTATTAGGCAAAGAGTTATTGCTAGAAACACTACCGAAAATCATTTCTGGCGAATTGACGCCTACGCCTCAAAATGAGGACCAAGCAACGTTTTCACCGAATATCACACGTGAACAAGAAGCAATCAATTGGGAAAAAACAGCAGAAGAAATCGACTGCCAAGTTCGTGGCATGCGTCCATGGCCCATTGCTTTTACAACCTATGAAGGAACACGCTGGAAGCTTTGGGCAGTAGATGTGTTGGCAGATGAGACGACATCTGAAACACCAGGAACTATCATCCATAAAGATAAAAAACAATTATGGGTAGCTTGTGGGGAACAGACGGTATTATCGATCAAAGAACTACAACCTGCCGGTAAAGCAAAACAACTAATACAAGAATTCCTAAATGGCAGTGGACAACAAGTCGCTGTAGGACAGCAGGTGAAATAATGGCGAAAATACCCAAAAAAATGAAACGTTCGGTTCGCTTTATGGCGTTGATGACATTAGAGCGTGTCAACAAAGGTGGAGCATACTCCAATCTATTATTGAATGAGATGATCAACCAAGGCGACCTTAACCAAAAAGATATCGGTCTGTTTACAGAACTAGTGTATGGAACGATCAGTCGCCATCGTTTGATTGCATTTTATGTTGCGCCATTGATTGCAAATGCAAAAAAAGTGGATGACTGGGTCAAAACTTTGCTGTATTTGTCTGTCTATCAACTCGAATTTTTAGATAAAGTACCTGATCATGCAATTTTGAATGAAGCAGTAGAAATTGCAAAAATCAAAGGCAACCCCGGCACAGGGAAATTTGTGAATGGCGT
Organism: Enterococcus sp. 1001283B150225_161107_E12; assembly: GCF_015556925.1. Classification (NCBI taxonomy): domain Bacteria; kingdom Bacillati; phylum Bacillota; class Bacilli; order Lactobacillales; family Enterococcaceae; genus Enterococcus; species Enterococcus sp. 1001283B150225_161107_E12. Next base: position 33,180 of record NZ_JADNNI010000023.1, read on the forward strand.
ATTAAGAAATTATTTACGTCAAGGAAAACCTGATCTGGAAACTATCACAGATGAAGTCGAACGTTTAGCCGTTAAATTAAGTCTGCCGAATTGGCTGACACAGCGCTTGATTAACCAAATCGGCTACGAGGAAACAGAAAAGTTAGGTCTTTCATTGTATCAACCAAGTCATGTGAGTGGCCGTATTGATACCCGTAAACTTTCGCGTGAACAAGCACTGGATCAATTGAAAGAAGAAGGACTAGATGTAAAAGCAAGTCCAATAAGCCCATATGGTGTGATTGCTGAAAAGGGCAGACTCGCCTCTACGACACTTTTTCACGATGGCTTGATGACGATCCAAGATGAAAGCTCGATGCTTGTTGCACCAGCGATGCAGATTGAGCCAGAACATCATGTACTAGATGCCTGCGCTGCCCCTGGTGGCAAAACGACCCATATCGCCACGTTCCTTGATCCAACTTGTGGAGGAGAAGTCGTGGCTCTAGATGTCCATGACCACAAAGTAAAACTAGTGGAAGAGAACGCTCGCCGTTTAGGAGTTGCCAACGCAGTGTTCGCACAAAAAATGGATGCACGTGAAGTCAAAGAACAGTTTGAAGCAGAACAATTTGACCGTATTTTAGTAGATGCTCCATGTTCCGGTTTTGGCTTGTTACGCCGAAAACCAGATATTCGTTATAAAAATAATGAAAAAGAATTAGCCAATTTACCGGCTATCCAACTAGCTATTTTGGAAAGTGTAGCTACGGCTCTTAAACCTTCAGGAATATTGACCTACAGTACTTGTACGATTTTGAAAGAAGAGAATCAAGAAGTTGTTTCAGCGTTTTTACAACGACATCCTGATTTTGAGAAGATTGATGTTTTAGTTGATCCTGTGCTACAATCATCAATCAAGGAGAAGATGTTGACGTTGTATCCACATCAATCTTATACAGATGGCTTTTTCATTTGTTGTTTGCGCAAAAAGTAATGAGGTGAAAGTATGCAGATTGAATATCAATCAGATGTAGGAAGAAGACGTAATACGAATCAAGATTATGTCAGTGTATTTGAAAACCAAGTCGGTCTCACGCTGGCGGTTTTAGCAGATGGCATGGGTGGGCACCGCGCAGGCGATATTGCTAGTCAAATGGCCGTCACAAACTTAGGGAAAGCCTGGGAAGAGCAAGCGTTACTTGATGACGAAAAAATCGCGCAGTGGTTTATCCAAGCGATCCAAGAAGAAAACCGCGCGATTCATCAATTAGGACAAGAACAGCTTGAATATAACGGAATGGGAACAACGATCGTAGCAGCTGCCCTATCAGAGGAACGTTTCACGATTGCCAATGTTGGGGATAGTCGTGCGTATTTGCTTCGCGACAATCGGATCATTCGCTTGACGGAAGACCATTCTTTAGTAAATGAATTAGTCAAATCTGGTGAAATCAGCGAAGAAATGGCCGTCAATCATCCACGTAAGAACATCTTGACTCGATCTGTCGGCATGCCAGGATCATTAGAAGTCGATGTTGCAACGTATCTTTGGCAACTCCAAGATCGTTTACTTCTATGTTCGGATGGTTTGACGAATATGCTGTCAGAAGAAACGATCGGTACGATCATCAATCAAGAAGGATCATTATCAGAAAAAGTAACGCAATTAGTGGATCAAGCAAATGAAGCCGGCGGAGCAGATAATATCAGCGTTCTTCTTATTGAATACAAGGAGGATGTTGCATGATTGAGCCAGGAAGAAAATTAAATGGTCGTTACCAAATTACCGGTAACATCGGTAGTGGCGGTATGGCAAATGTCTTTTTAGCCCATGACTTGATTTTAGATCGAGATGTTGCAATCAAAGTCCTACGCTTTGATTTCCAAAATGACCAAACGGCGATCCGTCGTTTTCAACGAGAAGCATTAGCGGCAACCGAACTAGTTCATCCAAATATCGTCAGTGTTTATGATGTCGGTGAAGAAGATAACATGCAGTACTTAGTTATGGAATATGTAAAAGGAATGGATTTAAAACGGTATATCCAAACGCACTATCCGATTCCTTATGAAACAGCAGTAAACATCATGCAACAAATCTTGTCTGCGATTTCTTTAGCACATAGCCATCAAATCATCCACCGAGATCTAAAACCACAAAATGTCTTGATCGATAATGAAGGTGTTGTGAAAATCACAGATTTTGGTATTGCGATTGCTTTATCGGAAACATCGATCACCCAAACGAATACGATGCTTGGTTCGGTTCACTACCTTTCACCAGAACAAGCAAGAGGTAGTATGGCGACAAAACAATCAGATATCTATGCGTTAGGGATCATTTTATATGAAATGCTGACAGGGAGCGTTCCTTTTGATGGGGAATCAGCTGTCACCATTGCACTGAAACATTTTCAGGATGACTTGCCTTCAATCAAAGAGTTAGATCCAAGGGCACCTCAGTCATTGGAGAATGTGGTCTTGAAAGCAACAGCCAAAGAACCTGTCGACCGGTATAAAACGGCAGAAGAAATGGCAGATGACCTAGTAACGGTGTTGTCGTTAGAACGAGCAAACGAAGAAAAATGGCAACCCCAGGCGATGGACAACGAAACAAGAGTATTGACACCACTGACGGCAGAAACACCGATGCCAGATTCCTTTAAGTCAATGCCTCTTCCCGAAGAGAAACCAGCGGAAGAATTACCAGATCCCGAAGAAACAATGCCAGATGTAAAGACTAAAAAAAGAAAAAAATGGTGGATCATTTTGCTGGTCTTGCTTGCTTTGTTAGGAATTGGGACAGCGATTTTATTTGCTTCAGGTGGACGAGGAGAAGTAACGGTTCCCGATGTTTCGGGTCAATCCGAAGCTTCAGCAAGAGAAGCTTTGACACAAGCAAAATTAAAGGTAGCAACGAACACTGAAGAAATTGCTGACGATACGATTGAGAAAGGAAATGTGGTCAAAACAGATCCAGCCTCAGGAACAACAGTGAAACAAAATCGTGAAGTCACGCTTTATATCAGTACAGGTAAGAAGAAAATCCAACTCGATGATTTTACGGGTATGTCTTACGATGAAGCGCGCAAGCAGCTACTGGATTTAGGTTTCTCTTCAAGTAGAATCAAAAAAGAAGAAGAATTTAGTGATGAGGTCACTAGTGGAAATATCATCTCACAATCAGAAGATGAAGGAACAGAAGTCGATCCCACATCAGATACGATTACTTTTACTGTTAGTAAAGGAAGTCAGCCGACGATGAGCGATTACACCGGACAAAACTATGAAACAGTTCTTAGTATTTTGAGAACGAATGGCTATACGAATATCAGTGCAACGAATGATTATAGTGATACGGTCCCAGCCGGTGCAATCATCAGTCAGTCACCAAGTTTTGGGGAACCATTGACGGATGCGACATTTATTAGTTTCGTGGTGAGTAAAGGACCAGATGCGAAGACACTGAATGACATTTCTGGTTATACGAAAAGTGATGCGCAAAGTTACTTATCTGGTATCGGTGCCGACTACATTGGTCATGAAACGTATGAGTTTTCAGATACAGTAGAAAAAGACAAAGTGATCCGTACAGATCCAGGAGTAGGTGCATCGATCACATCAGGAACGATCGTCAATGTGATTTACTCAAAAGGACCAGACCCAGCGAAAGCATCATCAAGTTCTGAAAAAGATTCTTCCAGCAGTTCTTCTAGCAGTTCAAGCAGTAGTTCAAGTTCCGAAACAACTAGTAGTAGTACCACTACAACGTCCTCGACGGATAGTGACTAGTAGACAGAATTAAACGAACTAAAACGACAATGATAAAAAATAGATCTGAGAATTCAAAATGTCGTCGGCATTTGAGGAAATTCTTAGGTCTATTTTTTGGTGATTTCTCCTAACTTCTGCTGTCCTATGGTAAAATATACTAAAAATGGAGGTGGGTTTCATTAAAGGGCAAATCAGAAAAGCAATAAGTGGATTTTATTACGTATATAAAGATGGAGAGACCTATCAGACACGAGGTCGAGGGAATTTTCGTAATCGAAAGATCACGCCCCTTGTTGGCGATCAAGTCATATTTGAAAGTGAAAACAAGACCGATGGCTATCTACTAGAAGTTTTACCACGTAAAAATCAATTAGTACGACCACCAGTAGCAAATGTTGATTTAGGAGTTGTTGTGACGAGTTTGATCGAACCAACATTCTCTTATAATCTACTCGACCGTTTTTTAGTCATGTTGGAATATGAATCGATCGAGCCAGTGATCTATTTGACGAAAACGGATTTAGCTGTCGATTCTACACAAATAAAAGAAATTAAAGAGACTTACGAAAAAATTGGCTATCCAGTGATCGTCCCTCGCACACAGGGTGATACGGATGAATTAGTTCGCTATTTTCCAGAAAGACTGACTGTTTTCATGGGACAGTCAGGTGCAGGTAAATCGACGTTGCTCAACCAAATCTCACCAGAGCTTGAGTTAGAAACAGGTGAAATATCTGATTCTTTGGGACGGGGACGTCACACGACAAGACATGTCGAGTTATTACCACTTTATGATGGATTGGTTGCCGATACACCAGGTTTCAGTTCTATTGATTTCTTAGTCATCGAACCTGTCGAGTTATCCAAACAATTCCCTGAATTTGTCGATGCTTCTGTAGACTGTCGCTTTAGAGAGTGTATGCACGTAAAAGAGCCAGATTGTGAAGTCAAACGAAGAGTAGCGGCAAAAGAAATTGCACAGACTCGCTATGACAATTACTTGCAATTTTTGCAAGAAGTTGAAAACCGTAAACCGATGTACAACAAAAAAGAAACTAGAAGAAAGTAGGAGGGTATTTTTATGAAAATAGCACCATCGATTTTAAGCGCAGATTTCGCCAATCTCCAAACAGACATTGAACGAGTAGAAAAAGGTGGAGCAGACTATATCCATGTGGACGTAATGGACGGCCAATTCGTTCCCAACATTACATTCGGATCGAATGTAGTGCAAGCAATTCGTCCGGTCACAAAACTACCGTTAGACGTTCATTTGATGATCATCAATCCTGAAAATTATATTGCTGATTTTGCAAAAGCAGGTTCAGATATCATTACGGTCCATGTGGAATCGACACCACATATCCATCGTGCGATCCAGATGATCAAAGATTTAGATGTCAAAGCAGGGGTCGTTATCAATCCTGGTACACCGATCGAAATGATCAAGCATGTTTTGCCTTTAGTTGATCAAGTGTTAGTGATGACAGTCAATCCAGGCTTTGGCGGACAAAGCTTTATTACAGAAACAGTGGATAAAATCGCAGAGTTAGCGGAATTACGCAAGGTGAACGATTGGACCTATCAAATCGAAGTGGATGGTGGAATCGTTCCAGAAACTGCAAAAATTTGTCATGAAGCAGGTGCAGACGTATTTGTGGCAGGCTCCTTTGTCTATAGTGCAGAAGATCCAGCAGCTCAAATCGATCAATTGAAAAAGGCATTAGGCTAATGGAAGTATTACTTGTTGCAGGCGGATCACCAGAAAATTGGCCAGACTTGTCACAGCAATCATTTGATCGATACGTGGGCATCGACCGTGGGGCACTCTATTTGCTTGAAAAAGGCTATTCGTTAGATCTAGCAATCGGTGATTTTGATTCATTGTCTTCCTCAGAATATCAACGAGTATCCGATAAAGCTGTCGAAGTACACCAAGCGCCAGCAGAGAAAGACGATACGGACACTCAGCTAGGTTTAGCAAAGACATTCGAACACTTTCCAGAAGCAAGCGTGACACTGATCGGTGCAACTGGTGGAAGATTAGATCATTTATTAGCTAATCTATGGTTAGCATTAGAACCACGGTTTCAACCTTTTATACGACAGATCCAAATACAAGACAAACAAAACGTAATCACTTACTATCTACCAGGAGCTTACGAGATAAAAAAAATTCCTGAAATGAAGTATTTAGCTTACTGTTGTTTGACACCTGTTAGTCAATTGACATTATCTGACAGCAAATATCAACTATCAAACGAGGAAGTATCTCGTCCAACTTCTTATGCAAGCAATGAATTTGTCACTGACAAAGCATCCTTCAGCTTCTCTGAAGGAATCATTTCAGTCATCCAAAGTAAAGATTGATGGATCGGTTCAGGACAAAGTAGCAAAAGAAATGAAGCGGAAAAATGACAGTTTAAATTATTTGCTAAAAAAAGCTTAAAAGAAGGGTCGAGCCTTTTGTTTCCCCTTATTTAATGATAAAATTACAGGTAAGAGTCTAATTTAATTCGAGGTGTCTTTGTGAAGAAGTTCAATCCTAATAAAAATATCATTATTACCTTAGTCATCGTTATTATTGTAGTAACGGTCCTAAGTGTGACAGCTGCCCAGCGAGCGAATGAAGGAAAGCCCAATTTCTTCCAATCTATTGTGAACGACAGTGTCTCTTTTGTCGATCGGACGATTTCTGCTCCGGTCAAATGGGTCCAAAATGGCGTGGATTCAGTACATCATCTTTTCACCACCTATTCAGAAAATGAACGGTTAAAAGAAAAAATCGACAGCTATGATGAGATAGCTCAAAAAAACAAGAACATGCAAAAAGAAATCGATGCACTAAAAAGCGAACTCGATTTAAGCCAAACGTTGACGAGTTATGAAAGAGTCACAGCAAATGTGATCACTCGTTCACCTGACTCATGGCAAGATCTATTAGTCGTCGACAAAGGATCAAATGATGGAATCGAAGTCAATATGGCAGTCATGGCGCAAAAAGGTTTAGTCGGACGTGTCATTGAAGTCAATGCCACTTCTTCTAAAGTAGAATTGCTGACTTCGTCAAACGTAAGTTCCAACCATTTCCCTGTCCGCGTATCTTCTGGAAACGGAGAATCTTTCGGTTTACTCAAGAATTATGACGAAAAGTTACAAGCGCTAGTTGTGACACAGCTAACAGGTGAAAGTGAAATCAAAGAGGGCGACGTAGTACAAACATCAGGTCTTGGAGGCAACTCGCCAGCAGATCTGCAAATCGGTACAGTCATCAAAACAAAACCAGATAGTTATGGGCTAGATCGCGAAGTCTATGTCAAACCTTATGCGGATATGTATGATCTCCCAGTAGTAACGATCATCAAACGTCTTGTGGAGGAATAGTCCATGCTAAAAAAAGAGAAAATGACCATTTATTTGCCGATCCTCTTGTTCTTACTCATGTTGATCGATGGGCACTTTACCCGAATGATGATCAGGTGGTCAAGCGGTGACTACATGGCAAGTGCGCATCTTTTGATATTGGTTTTACTATTTTGCAGTTTGAGTTTCTCCAAACGCTACTTACTGATCACGACATTAGTTTTAGGTATTATCTTTGATTCTTACTATATTGGTGTGATTGGCATTTATGCAGTTGCTTTACCTTTATTAGTATTTATCATGTATGGGATGAAATCTGTCATCCATGTAAATATTTTTACTGAGTTTTTTAGCCTCATCATTTTCATCACAGGCTATGAGTTGTTTACATTGATCGTACAAATGGTATTCAAACTTGCGAGTGTAGATAGTACGTACTTTATCACTAAATATTTAGGTCCAACATTATTATTGAATATGGTATTGTTCGCTCTACTTGTATTCCCATTAAAGAAGCTATTTAAAGAAGGTCGGGACAGAAGTGTCTAGCCTCGCAGAATAAGGCGCCATCCACGAAAATTGTTTTTCAAATTTTTGTGGATGGCGCCTTGTTTTCCGAAGAGATTACTTCTGTTCCCACCGTTTATTCGGTTTTAGGTGGTGCGAAAGGACGAATGTTTCAGCCTTTTTTTATTTAATTTAAAACGGGCATTATTTAATTATTGAAAAATGTATTATGAAAATAACCATGTCATCTTACATTTCTGTCATTATAATCAGTTGTTTTGAAATGTTTTTGTAACATAACTATTATCTCATTGACATACAGCTATGGTACAATTTTGTTATCGTTAAGAAAGACTTAAATATTTTTAGATATTTATTAAATTAAGCCAGTCGGAGGAATGAAGAGTGAAAAAGAGTTTAATATCAGCAGTAATGGTAAGTTCAATGGCCTTGACTGCCGTAGCATCACCGATCGCAGCCGCGGCGGAAGATTTTGATTCTCAAATACAACAACAAGATCAAAAAATTGCGGAATTACAAAACCAACAAGCAAGTGCCCAATCTCAAATCGAGGCATTAGAAGGTCAAGTCGCTGACATCAATACAAAAGCTGAAACTTTATTAGCTAATCAAGCAACATTACGTCAAGAGTCTTCTCAATTGACACAAGAAATTGCAGATCTACAAGAACGTATCGAAAAACGTGAAGCAACAATCCAAGAGCAAGCACGTGAAACACAAGTTAGCAGCAAAAGCTCTAACTACATCGATGCAGTATTGAATGCTGAGTCATTCTCAGATGCAATCGGACGCGTTCAAGCAATGTCATCGATTGTACGTGCGAACCAAGACTTAGTGAAACAACAAAAAGAAGACAAACAGGCAGTTGAAGATAAAAAAGCTGAAAATGAAGCGAAGCTAAAAGAGTTAGCAGAAAATCAAGCGGCTTTAGAATCACAAAAAGGCGACTTACTATCAAAACAAGCTGATTTAAATGTTCTAAAAACTACTTTAGCGGCTGAACAAGCAACAGCAGAAGATAAAAAAGAAGACTTGAACCGCCAAAAAGCAGAAGCTGAAGCAGAGCAAGCACGTATTCGTGAACAAGCTCGTTTAGCAGAGCAAGCGCGTCAACAAGCAGCACAAGAACAAGCTGAAAGAGAAGCACGTGAACAAGCAGCAGTTGCCGCTGCAGCAGCACAAGAGCAAGAACAAGAACAAGCTTCTTCATCAGTACAAGAATCAACAGAAGTTTCTGAATCAGCTACTTCAGAATCATCATCAAGTGCTGAATCTTCAACAGAACAATCTTCAGTTCCTGAATCATCTACATCAACAGAAGATTCAACAACTGAAAGTAGTGTACCAGAATCTTCAACAGAAGAATCTACTACTACACCATCTGTTCCAGAAACAACAACAACATCAACGCCGGAGCCAACAACACCATCAACACCGGAGCCATCAACACCGGAGCCATCAACACCTGCAACACCAGCTCCAACACCTGAACCATCAACGCCGGCACCATCAATTCCAGCGCCAACGACTCCATCTACTAATGGAGCAGCGATTGTAGCTGAAGCGATGAAATACATTGGGACTCCTTATGTATGGGGTGGAAAAGATCCAAGTGGATTTGACTGTTCTGGATTTACACGCTATGTGTACCTACAAGTAACTGGCCGTGACATCGGTGGTTGGACTGTACCTCAAGAATCAGCAGGAGCTAGAATCTCAGTTTCTCAAGCAAAAGCTGGAGACTTATTATTCTGGGGAGCAGCTGGTGGCACTTACCACGTAGCAATTTCTTTAGGTGGCGGACAATACATCCATGCACCACAACCGGGCGAAAGTGTTAAAATTGGCTCAGTTCAATGGTATGCACCTGACTTCGCTGTAAGTATGTAATTTATGAAGAACTAACTCTTAAGTGAGTTAGTTCTTTTTTTACGAAACTAAAAAGGATCGAACAAACAGTTTTGATAACTGTCTGTTCGATCCTTTAAAATTTTCTTGCTTAGAAAGCATGATCAAATAAATTCTTCCGTCAATTCCATGAAGTTTTGGATATCTTCTAAGACCATGTTGATGCCTGCTTGCCAAAAATCTGGTTTCGTTAAGTCTACACCTAAGTGTTTTTGAGCCAATTCTTCCGTTGTCATTGAAGCAGTATCGCGTAGTAAGTCGATATACTCTTGTTCAAAACTTGAACCTTGCTCGTTAGCATAGGCGTAAATACCTAAACTGAACAAGTAACCAAAAGTATAAGGGAAATTATAAAACGGTACATCATCAATAAAGAAATGTAGTTTTGCTGCCCAGAAATAAGGATGATAAGTAGATAATGCATTTGCATATCCTTCTTTTTGCGCTTCGATCATCATATCAGTGATCTCTTGTTCTGCCACTAGTCCTTTTTGACGAGCAGTATAGAATTGATTTTCGAAGATAAAACGGGAGTGGATATTCATGAACATAGCCAGAGCATTTTGTAATTTCGTATCCAATAAATTGATTTTTTCTTCTTTTGTTGATGCCGCTTTAAGTGTTGCATCAGCTACGATCAATTCTGCAAAGGTACTTGCTGTTTCAGCAACATTCATTGCGTATTCACGATTCAACGCTGGAAGATCCCACATCGTACTACTATGGAAAGCATGACCTAACTCATGGGCTAAAGTAGCGACTTCGTTGACTGAATTGCTATAAGTCATGAAGATTCTGGATTCTTGTGTTTCAGGCAATTCCGTGCAGTAACCACCAGGTCGTTTGCCAGGACGATCCTCTGCTTCAATCCAACTTTTGTTAAAAGCGTCTTGAGCAAATTCAGCCATTTTAGGACTGAATTTATTGAAATTCTCAATGATAAATGCTGCTGCTTCATCAAAGGTAAAGGTTTTTTCTTTCATATCACCTAGAATGATCGGTGCATCTTGATCTTGCCATTCCATTTTTTCTTTACCAAAAAGATTGGCTTTTCTTGTTAAGTAATCGACAAGGGGTTGTTTATTTTTTTGGATCGTCTCCCACATTACATCTAATGTTTCTTTTTTCAAGCGATTATATTCTAAAGGCTTTTGTAAGAAATCTGTTGTACCGTGTAGTTTATAGGTAGATAGACGGAACCCATCTAAATGATTCAAGGTGTCTGTAAATAAAGGTGCTTTTTCTTGCCAAGCAGTTTCCCAAGCTGTAAATAATTGTTTGCGGACTTCTGGATCAGGATCACCCATCATTTTATTGAATGCTTGACCAGCAGATAATTCAATGATTTCTCCCTCTTGTTCAAATGGTACAGTCACGCTAGCGACAATCGTATCATAATGACTACTCCAGGCATTCAAACCATCCAAAGATAATGTATTGATAATGTGCTCCTCGTTTTCAGATAACAAGCGTGCGCCATCGCGACGAATTTCGTTCATACGAAAAGCAATCGGAGCTAATTGATCTTGGGCAATCAAGTTTGTCCATTCATTGTCAGATATTTCTGCAAATTTTTTCGATAAGATCGTATCTGCTGCTTGCCAACGTGGTAACGAAGCATAGAGTTTACCAGACAAAATCTTTGCATCGGAATCTTTGACATTAGCAGATAATAAAGCAGTAATATAACTATTACATTGGCTGAAGCCATTGGTTACTTTTTCTTGAAGTGCCAAAATCGTCACAAGAGAATCGATATCTTCGGATGAAAATGACCATTGATTGATTTGTTCGTAATATGTTTCTATTTGTCGTTCTAATTGAGCCAAACGTTCATTTAATTCAGTTGAAGCACTTCCTCCAGGAAAGATAGAATCTAAATCCCAGTTAAGCGAATAAGTCATCAAAAAACCCCTCTCATATTTATGGTACTATCTCTAGTATAGCATTTAAAGAAGGAATAAGTCTTGGAGAAATTATTGTCGTTTTATGAAAAAAAAGCTATCATAGAAAGAAGAGGTGACTTATGGAGTTTTTAAAAAAACAAAGAAAAAATGGAAATTTCTATTTAGTGTTTGCATTAATGATCATGGCTATTTTATTTTATAGCTCCTCGCAAACCTATGGACAACAATCGCAACTTTCAAGAATTGATGCCTGGTTCCCAAACCAACCCTTTAAAGAAGCATTATCAGGTATCCAGTTTACTTATGGAGAAAGTGTTATCAGTATCGACCATTCTGGATACAGCAAATTCATTGAATTCTTTTTAAGAAAAGGCGCCCATTTTGGCACCTATTTTCTATTAGGAGGTAGTCTGTATCTAGGTGTATTCCCGAAAATGAAAATCTGGTGGTTAACGGGGGTTCTTGCTTGGTTATCTGCGACAGGATACGCCGGTCTAGATGAGTTCCATCAAATGTTGACAGGTGATCGTTCACCAATGTTCCAAGATGTCATGCTTGATTCGATGGGGGCATTGACTGCAGTTATTATATGTATTTTATTTACTTTTATAAAGAAGAGAAAGTAAAAAAGAGAGCACAGTTGCGTGTCTGCAACTGTGCTCTAGTAGTTACGATTAAAAAATCAAAACAGGCGTACCTTTTTCAACCATTCCAAATAATTCTTTCATGACACCTGGTGGCGTATTGACACAACCATGAGAACCACGAGTTCGCCATAAGTCGCCGCCATATTCTGGTTGCCAATCCGAATCGTGGATACCGATACCTGTCCAATCGACTGGCATCCAATAGTTCACTGGACTTTCATATGGTGTACCATCATCGTTCGTTCCTCTTAATACAGCATTTTCTTCTTTATTCCAGACATAAAAGACACCGGGAGGAGTAGGGGTAGAAGGTTTTCCTGAAACGATATCTGTTTCAAGCGCCACTTTCCCATCTTTGTAGAACCACATATGTTGATTCTCTAAATCGACTTCGATATACGTATCCTCGATCAATGGGTGGTCGGCAGTTGTACTACCTTGAACAATTGGTGAACGTGTGAAATCTTGTCCTGCTAAAATCGCTTCTGTTAAAGCTGTTACTTCGCTATCTGTTTGGATCGTCCAACTGAACGTGCCAGCAGGAACAGTTACTTCGCCACGTTTGGTACTTTTGAATTTAGTATCATTTGTACTTGTATTGTATTTTTCGCCAAGTTCACTAACATATTGACGAACTTTTTCTGAATCAAGCGCTGGTTTTCCATCTTCATAGGTGAGCCATTCAACGATGAGTGAAGAAGGGATCGTAATTGTTTCGCCATTGATACTGTAAGTTCCTTTTACTTTAGCGATATTATTCATGGTCGTTAACTGCTCAGTCAACTTCTTATCTGTAGATGTGACGGCTGGTTCTTTTTGGAACTCAGTAAGATCAATGGTATCTTTTCCATCATTTACAACAGTCGTCAATTCCTTCGTAACGGCTTCGACATCGACCGTGTTCCCTTTCACTTCAGGCTTGATTTTAAATGAGTCACCAGATTTTTCAATCGTTGCATCGGCAGTAGGCGTACGGTCTTTATTCAATTCAGTCAATTCCGTAGACAATGTCTCGATCGTTTGATCCAGTTGTTCCCGTTCCGCACTTAATGGATCGATTTCTTGTTTTTCGGCCGCAGCTACATAGTTCATTCCCCAAGTCCAAGCATTTTGGTTTTTCAAGATCGAAGCTAGATCAGTTGAAAAATCCTTTTTATAACCAAGATCGGACTTTGCAATCTCTTTCCAAACCGTTCCGTTTTCTTTGATTGAAATCGTCTTATTGGAATACGCTTCTTTTAACTTGTCATTTGCTTGGTCGATGGTCAGGTTACTTACATTGATCGAATTGACTTCCGTTTTAGGAAGAAAACGATTCGTGTAATATGTACTACGATAGGTGTAAAAGCCGATTAATACTAGAATCACACCGAGAACAGAAAGCAAACCAATACGCATTGATTTTTTTCGATGAGAAGATCTTGTCATATCTGCAACTCCTTAATAATAATAGTTATAGGGTGTAACGACTCTATCATAGCATAATTTACAGTAAAAGACGAAATGATGTCCCTCTTTATATAAAAATTAACATACTGCTTAGAAAAATAACGATAGTTAGGCAAGGATTTTATATACGGAAGTGTATAAAAAAACAGGAAATCCTAGAAAATGGAAGGTCGATTTTCAGGATTCCCTGTGAAGATGAGGTTGTTTTCGAAGACATTACTTCTGGAACAACGTGTATTCTTTTTTAGTGAGAACGACAGCGTCTCAAGTAATTAATTATTCAGCATCCAATTTAGCAAAAGCTTCATCTAAGATATCTTTTAATTGTTTTGCTGAAGCGGCCATACGATCTTGTTCGCTGTCGCTTAATGGAATTTCAATGACTTTTTGGATACCTTGACGGTTGATGACAGCAGGTGCACCGATATAGATATCGTTTAGTCCATATTCACCATTCATATAAACAGATAATGGAAGAACTGCATTTTCATCGTCTAAGATCGCGCGAGTGATACGTGCTAAAGCTACAGCGATACCGTAGAATGTTGCGCCTTTTTTCTCGATGATCGTATAAGCAGCATCACGTACACCGAAGAATAAGTTAACCATTGCTTCTTCATCCACGTCTGGATTATTTTTGACCCATTCATAGATTTGTAAACCAGCAACATTGGCATGTGACCAAACTGGGAACTCAGAATCTCCATGTTCACCTAAAATATACGCATGGACGTTACGTGCATCAACGTCAACTAATTCAGCAAGTGCTTGACGGAAACGAGCAGAGTCAAGTGAAGTTCCTGAACCGATTACGCGCTCTTTAGGGAAACCTGAGAATTTCCAAGTAGAGTAAGTTAAAATATCAACTGGGTTAGCAGCAACTAAGAAAATACCATTGAAACCTGAGTCAACGATTTGTGTAACAACTTCGCGGTTGATTTTTAAGTTTTTATTTACTAGATCTAAACGTGTTTCACCTGGTTTTTGTGGTGCGCCAGCTGTGATAACGACTAAGTCTGCATCATGTGCATCTGCATAAGAAGCTGAGTAGATTTTTTTAGGTGAAGTAAATGCTAGAGCGTGTGATAAGTCGATCGCATCTCCTTCAGTTTTTGCTGTATTGATATCGATGATACCAACTTCTTGAGCGATATTTTGTGTAACTAAAGCGAAGGCATAGCTAGAACCTACAGCACCGTCTCCAACAAGTATTACTTTTTGATGATCTTTTTTTTCTGCGTTTGCAGTCATTTATATCAATCCTTCCATTGATTTGTTTTTCCCATGCCTATGCTAACATGGAAAAAGCTTGCTGTCACGCTATTTGGTTACAAAATATAACAGATAACAAGGTTGTACCATATGTAAAAGCTTACATGTGCGTTATTTCACTATTTAGCAAAACCAATGATTTCATTAGTTTTGAATTATAATTTTAATCATTTTTTCATTTATTAAGTTTCTCTTTTTAGCTGTAACAAAGGATTGTGTGTTATACTAATAGGAGCTAAAATAATAAAAAAATCGAGTCAAAGACTGGACCGCCTATGAGCAGTCCAGCCTTTTGTGCTGTTTATAAGATTGGATGAGCGCAGAAATGAAAATGATCGTAGGGCTTGGAAACCCAGGAACGAAATATGAACATACAAAGCATAACGTTGGATTTATGGTGGTGGATCGTTTGGCTGAAAAACACCAAGCGACCTTTAAGAAAAACACATTTGAAGCAGAAGTAGCTGAATTTTTCCACAAAGGTGAGAAAATTTTATTAGTCAAACCCCAAACATTTATGAATGAATCTGGCCGAGCGGTTGGTCCATTGATGACTTACTTTGGGATTTATCCAGAAGAGTTGGTAGTTGTTTATGATGACCTAGATTTAGCAATCGGTAAAATCCGTTTACGACAAAAAGGAAGTGCAGGCGGACATAATGGGATCAAGAGTATTATCTCTCATTTGGATAGTACGATCTTTGATCGAATAAAAGTTGGTATTGGTCGACCAGAAGGTAAAAAAACAGTCGTCCAACATGTTCTCAGTCCCTTTAGTAAAGAGACGCAACCCTTGATCGAACAAAGCATCGATCAATCTGTCGCTGCTGTTGAATTTCTATTGGATGGCCATTCCTTTATAGATACAATGAATCAATTTAATTAAGAAAGGAGAATGAAACGATGGATATGATCCAATTGATTGGCAAAGATGCTCAAGTGGCTGAATGGTCCATGAATCTTGAACAACGGATGTCTAGACAGTTGATTACAGGTTTAGCTGGATCTGCTAAGACGTTGTTGTTTGCACATGCGTTTAAAAAACTGGATAAAAATCTGATTATCCTGATGCCGAATTTATATTACGTCAACCAATTGGCAGAGGATCTGCAACACGTTCTGCCGGCTGAAAGTATCCACTTATTTCCAGTAGATGAAGTGCTTTCCGCAGAAATGGCTTTTTCTTCTCCTGAAGCTCGGGCGGAACGTGTAGCGACGTTGAATCGTTTGCAACAAGATGAGCCAGGAATCTATCTTCTTCCAGTGGCAGCATTGCACAAACGTCTTCCTGATAAAGAAACATGGAGCAATGCCCAATTACATTGGCAGATTGGCGACGAGATCGCCGTGGACTCATTACCGCAACAACTCGTCTTGATGGGCTATGAGCGGACAGAGATGGTCGCAAAACCTGGAGAATTTAGTATGCGAGGGAGTATTGTCGATATCTATCCGTTGACATTTGAATACCCTGTTCGTGTGGAATTATTTGATGTCGAAATTGATTCCATGAGATACTTCGAAGCTGATACGCAACGATCGATTGAAAAGATCGAAGAAGTGTGGTTACCACCAACAAGTGAACAAATTTATTCTCAAGAGAATCTACTTGACGGTATCAACAAAATAGAAAACCTCTTAGAAAAGAAATTAGCAACGACCGCAGAACCTACTGAACGACAATTTTTGCATGACTATTTCGGTCAGTTGATCTCGGAATGGCAACGTAATATCCCGACAGACCAAGCGAAGTTCTATGCGGATCTTTTGTATCCTGAACATTTATCGATTTTGGATTATTTCCCCCAAGATAGCTTGCTGATCGTGGACGATTACCAACGAATCATGGAAACGAATCGCGAAATGGAGAGAGAAGCAGCGGAATGGCATACACAAAAAATTAGTGAGTTACGCGTATTCTCTGAACAACAATTTGTGGCAGATGTACATGGGATCATCCAAAAAGAAAAATTTGCGACCACTTTTTTCTCTTTATTCCAAAAAGGAATGGGAAATCTCAGGTTCCAAGCACTTTACCAGTTCCAGTATCGCACGATGCAACAGTTCTTTGGACAAATGCCATTGCTGAAAACGGAAATGGATCGTTGGCGCAAACAAGAGCAGACAGTCGTCATCTTCATTCCAACGAAAGAACGTATCCGTAAGGCGGAACAAATGTTGCGTGACGAAGACATATTAGTGGTAGAAACAGAAGCAGACCAACTGATCAAAGGACAAGTCCAATTAGTCGAAGGCGCATTGATGACAGGTTTTGAGTTGCCGCAAGAAAAAATCGTAACGATCACGGAAAAAGAGATTTTTCAAAAGACAACAAAAAAACAGACACGTCGTCAAACGGTAACGAATGCAGAACGACTAAAAAGCTACAACGAATTAAAAGCTGGAGATTACGTTGTCCATGCGAATCATGGGATCGGGAAATATATCGGTATGGAAACCTTAGAGGTCGACGGTGTCCACCAAGATTATATGACGATCATTTATCAAAATGATGATAAGCTATTTATTCCTGTCACGCAGTTGAATTTGATCCAAAAATATGTAGCTTCGGAATCCAAAACACCACGAATCAACAAACTCGGTGGTAGTGAATGGACGAAAACGAAACGTAAGATCTCCTCAAAAATCGAAGATATTGCGGATGACTTGATCCAATTGTATGCGGTCAGAGAAGCAGAAAAAGGATACGCATTTGGTCCGGATGACTCTTATCAAAAAGAATTTGAGAATGCTTTTCCATATTCGGAAACAGATGACCAACTCCGAAGTGCGGCGGAAATCAAACGAGATATGGAAAAAGAAAAACCAATGGATCGTTTACTTGTGGGGGACGTCGGCTATGGGAAAACCGAAGTTGCGCTACGTGCCGCTTTTAAAGCAGTCAAAGAAAGTAAACAAGTGGCATTTCTTGTGCCGACAACAATCTTGGCGCAACAACATTACGAAACGATGTTGGAACGTTTTGAGGGATTCCCAGTGAATGTTGGTTTGCTGAGTCGTTTCCGAACAAAGAAACAACAAAAAGAAACGATCGAAGAATTACGCACAGGACAACTAGATATTGTTGTGGGTACTCATCGTGTATTGTCAAAAGATATTGAATTTAGTGATTTAGGACTATTGATCGTTGATGAAGAACAACGTTTCGGTGTAAAACACAAAGAACGTTTGAAACAATTGCGTGCGCAAGTGGATGTGCTGACTTTGACAGCGACACCTATTCCGCGAACGCTGCATATGTCGATGCTAGGCGTACGGGATCTATCGGTGATTGAAACGCCACCGGCGAATCGGTATCCGATCCAAACATATGTGATGGAGAAAAATCCCGGGGCGATTCGTGAAGCGATCCAACGGGAAATGGGACGAGGCGGACAAGTTTTCTACTTATATAATCGTGTAGAAACGATTGAACGTAAAGTAGAAGAAATCCAAGCATTAGTTCCCGAAGCGAGAATCGCCTATGCGCATGGACAGATGACGGAAGTCCAACTAGAAAACACATTATTCGACTTTATCGAGGGACAGTATGATGTCTTAGTGACGACGACGATCATCGAAACTGGTGTGGATATTCCAAATGCAAACACACTCTTCGTAGAAAATGCCGATTATATGGGACTCTCTACGCTTTACCAATTACGAGGACGTGTTGGACGAAGCAATCGTGTCGCTTATGCTTATTTTATGTACGAACAGCAAAAAATCCTTAATGAAGTCAGCGAAAAGCGTCTTCAAGCAATCAAAGACTTTACGGAATTGGGTTCAGGATTTAAAATCGCGATGCGAGATTTATCGATCCGTGGTGCTGGTAACTTGCTAGGGGCGCAACAACATGGATTTATCGATGCTGTTGGTTTTGATATGTACTCTCAAATGTTGAGTGAGGCAGTCGCTCGTAAACAAGGTAAAAATCAGCAAACAGAAAAAACTTCTGTGGAGATCGATCTAGGCGTCGATGCCTATCTACCAGAAAGTTATGTGTCAGATCAACGCCAAAAAATCGAAATCTATAAACGGATTCGCGAATTGGATTCACAAGAGATGTTGGAAGAATTAGAAGCAGATCTACTGGATCGTTTTGGTGAATATCCTGAAGAAGTCGCGCATTTGTTGACGATTGGACAAATCAAAATGGATGGCGATCGTGCATTGCTAGAGATGATTCGTAAGCAACAACAAACCATCGTGTTCAAGTTGAGCAAAGTGGGAACAAAACGCTACACGGTTGAACAATTATTTGAAGCGCTGACTGCCACAAAATTAAAAGCAGGACTTGGTGTGGAAAAAGAACAAATGATGATTCGTTTGACCTTGCCACCTCAAACAACGACTGCTGTTTGGTTGCAAGAAATCCAACAATTTGTCAAAGCATTGCGCGAACAGAAATATGCGACTGCATAGGAAGGGGCTGAACCTTTGGATCATAAAGAAATGCGTCAAGTGATGCATGGTGCCTTTGTGTTGACGCTTGCCTCCTTTATAGCAAAAGTCCTCAGCGCACTCTATCGGATTCCATTGCAAAACTTAGTGGGCGATGAAGGTTTTTATGTTTATCAACAAGTTTATCCTATTTATGGTATTGCGATGACACTCGCTTTGTCGGGGCTACCCCAGTTTATCTCTAAATATGTAGCAGAAAAAAAAGACCCTTTCGAACAAAGACAAGCATTGAAAAATCTTTATCCCCTTGTTTTTTGGTCAGGCTTTTTACTCTGGCTCTTCGTATTTTCATTTAGTCACTGGATCGCTCTAATGATGGGTGATCAACAACTGATGCCGTTGATTCGGATCGTCTCCTTCACGTTTTTGTTGATGCCAGGACTATCTTATTATCGTGGGAATTTTCAAGGACGATTTTTAATGGAACCCACAGCGGTTTCGCAAGTCGTGGAACAAATTGTTCGTGTAGCAATCATTGTTTTTAGCGCGATTGCCTTTAAGCGATTAGGCTGGACAGTCTATCAAACAGGCACAGCGGCAATGAGTGGCGCAGTATTTGGTGGCGTATGTGCATATGGTGTACTGTACTATTATGAACAAAAAATCCATGGTGGTGCATTGAGCTTCCGCCACTTTCCGATTTTAAGAAGGCCAGCGAAATCACTCGTGCGCCGTTTCTTGATTGAAGGGGGATTAGTCTCCATTTATAGTGGTCTATTGATCTTCTTCCAATTGATTGATTCTTTTTTTGTTAAGAATGCGTTACAAATCTATGGTTTATCCGAGCAAGCATCTAAAATAGCTAAAGGAGTATATGATCGTGGGCAACCGTTAGTTCAATTAGGATTAGTTATTGCTACAGCTTTAAGTGCTACGTTCTTACCCGCGTTGACACGCTACCTAACAAGTGCAGTCAAAGGACAATTTTATTCCACAGCCAAAATTTACTTACGTCTGACGACTGCATTAGCATTGGCAGCTTCAGTAGGATTAGCTGTATTGTTGCCTTATATCAATTACGCATTGTTTAAAGATTATGCTGGGAATATGACACTAGTTCTATTTGTTTTTTCCATTGGACTAACTGCAATTATTCAAGCGTACCAAAGCATTGCTCAAAGTAAAAACTCTTTCCGCCCCTCACTAAAGGGTGCTGGTTGGGGCTTGCTTGCTAAAGCTTTAGCTACACCGCTTCTCACGAGTTATTTAGGAACAGTCGGTGCTAGTTTATCGACATTACTTGGACTATCAGTGACTTTATGGTATTTTGTCCGTACTGAAACTCCAGCAATCAATAGTTTTTGGCACGAACGAAAATTTGGTAAGAAATTGATCCAATGTTTAGGTTGGATGGTCTTAGCGTTGTTTGTGTATTATGGCTTCTTAAACTTATTGTTTGGTCCAGTGAGCCATCGCTCGACTGCTCTTTTTGCCAGCCTAGGCGGTGTCATTATAGGCGTAGTCACATTTGTATATGCAGTGATCTGGACAAAATTATTTACGATCCGTGAATGGCTGTTACTGCCATTTGGTAAGAAAATCTTACGTTTGAAAAAAATAAAAAAAGAAAAGTGAGGACATGAGATGCGACTAGATAAATTTTTAAAAATCTCGCGAATCATCAAGCGCCGATCTGTCGCTAAGGAAGTGGCGGATAAAGGCCGAATCAAAATCAATGGCAAACTAGCGAAATCTTCCAGTGATGTCAAGGTTGGAGACCAATTGGACATCCAATTTGGCAACAAGACGATGGAAATCAAGGTAGCAGAGTTGCATGAGTCAACAAAAAAAGAAGATGCACAAAAAATGTATGAAGTCTTGTCAGAAACACGAGTACAAAACACAAGCGAAATAGATTAGACAAGCATTCAGGATGTTGGTATAATAAAGAATGACAATCAAAAAAGATTGGAGCGAATACAGGTGGCAAACAAAAGCAATAAAATCGCTGCACTAGACACAGAGTATGCAAAGAAAAAATATGTCGAATTTCAACAACAACAACGCCAATTGATTTTTCGTAGACGCAGGTTAGCAGCCATCTTTTTAGGTGCTTTGGTCATTTTCGCTGTAATAGGTTTCCAAATTTTTAATGATATGCAACGAATGAATCATTTAAATGAATTAAAAGTCGAAGCAGATACAGAGTTACAACAAATCAATAAAGATGTAGACCAACTCACAGAAGACGTGAAATTGCTTAAAGATGAAGATTACGTAGCAAAACTTGCTAGAAGCAAATTTTTCTATTCAAAAGAAGGGGAGCAAGTCTACCCGATACTTGAATCTACGACAGATAATTCAGCAGACACCGATGAACAAACAACGAGTTCAACAACTGCCCAATAAGCAGTAATATAAAAAAGGGAAATAATTAGGAGGAACATTTTTTTTATGTCAATCGAGGTAGGAGCAAAACTGCAAGGAAAAGTTTCAGGAATCACAAATTTTGGCGCATTTATTGATTTAGGAGCTGGCAAAACAGGGTTAGTTCATATCAGTGAAGTATCAAACGGTTATATCAAGGATATTCATGATGTATTGAGCGTTGGTGATGAGGTAACAGTCAAAGTCATTACAGTCAATGATGATGGGAAAATCGGTTTATCTATCCGCAAAGCACAAGAGCAACCAGTAGAAACTAATGATGAAAATCGTCAAAAGAGATATCCACAAAAAGAAACTCGAGATAATCGAGGACGCGCACCGCAGAAAAAATCTTTTTCTCGCAGCCAACCTTCCAATACAAAAGAAGACTTCGATTCATTGATGAGCTCATTTTTAAAAGATAGCGATGATCGATTGACTTCCTTAAAACGCAACACAGAAGGAAAACGCGGAGGCCGTGGCGGTCGCCGTAGCTAAGCTAAGCGAAATTGAAGGGCAGGCAATTGTCACAGACTTTTGTCCGCTCTTTTTATTTTGTAAAAGGATGTGACACCAATGGATAGAAGAGCAAGTCAGTTTAAACAAGCATTTATAAAAAGAGGCTTACGCCGTGGCTATCTGTCTGAACATGCGAAAATACTAGTTGCTGTTTCCGGTGGTGTAGACTCGATGGTTTTACTCGATTGCTTAATGACCGCCCAAAAACAAATTGGCTTTCGGTTAGGGATTGTCCATATCGATCATCGCTTACGGAGCGTTTCTGCGGATGAAGCAGCCTATCTTGCTGACTTTTGCGATAAAAACAATCTTACTTTCCACTTGAAAGTATGGGAGAATCCCGCGGAACAAGGAATTGAAACGGCTGCTCGAGCTTTTCGGTATGAGAAATTTGATGAGATCGTACGAGAATATCATTATGATACATTGATGACAGCGCATCATGGGGATGATCAAATGGAAACGATTTTGATGAAAATCATTCGTGGTGGGCAGCTAGGTACCTATGCGGGAATCAAGGAAACGCAACCTTTTGCTGGTGGGCGACTTATTCGACCGTTGTTGTCATTTAGTAAAGAACAATTGTATGCGTATGCGGAAGCAGAAGATTTACCTTTTTTTGAGGACCATACCAATCAGGAACTAACTGTCCAACGTAATCGACTTCGTCATTTAGTCGTACCACAATTGAAAAAAGAAAATACCCAAGCGATGGCTCATTTCCAAAAATTCTCACAACAAATCCAATGGGCAGAACAATTCATCCGAAAAAATACTCATCAGATGATCACGGAACATCTTACGTATGGAGAAGAGCGCTTATCTATTCCGTGGAAGGTGATCGAAAGTTTGGAATCTTTTGAACGTTACTTCTTCTTTTACACGTTCTTTGATTACGTTTTTCCAGTTACGAAAGTGACGATCAAAGAAAAACAGATTGACACGTTGTTACAACAATGTGAACAAGCCGCAGGACAATGGCAGATTGATCTGGGCAAACGCTGGGTGATTGAACGTTCCTATGAAGTACTTTATCTTTATGAAAGAAAAAAGGAACGATCAACCAACCACCAAAATACTCCGTTAAAAATCATACCGAATCAAGCCATTCAGTTAGGAGAGTCGGAATGGTTAGGGATCTACACACCCGACCAACTTCCAGATTGGAAATTGGATGAAACAGGTGAAATCTTCACTCATGATCTCTGGTTATCCGCCGAACAATCGCTTTGGGTCGATCGGCGAAAACCGGGAGATCGTATCCAATTGACGGAGACGTTGAACAAAAGAGTGTCAAGATATTTTATCGATAAAAAAATATCTGTTGCACAACGAAAAAATTCATGGGTTATTATAGATGAAGGGAGAAATCTATGGAGTCTAGTCCCTTTTGTCCATTCTTATTTGAGTATTGGTGTAGAAACTGATAAAATACACTACATACTTCTTTACAAATATCAAAAAGAAGCAATTGGAAGGAGAACCTGATGTTAGAAAAAGATATCGAGAGAGTATTGATCACGCAAGAAGAGATACAAGTTCGTTGTAAAGAACTAGGAAAAGAGTTAACTGAAAATTATCAAGATAAAAATCCGTTGGTTGTTGGTGTATTGAAAGGTGCTGTCCCATTCATGGCAGACATTATCCGTTCGATCGATGCTTACCTAGAATTGGATTTTATGGATGTTTCAAGTTACGGTAACGCAACTGTTTCATCAGGTGAAGTAAAAATCGTAAAAGACTTGGATACGAATGTGGAAGGCCGTGATTTATTGATCGTCGAAGACATCATTGATAGCGGAAGAACACTTGCTTATTTAGTCGATCTATTCAAATACCGTAAAGCAAACTCAGTCAAAATCGTGACACTCCTTGATAAGCCCGAAGGCAGAGTCGTAGATATCGAAGCGGATTACATTGGTTTCAATGTGCCAAACGAGTTTGTGGTAGGTTATGGATTAGATTATGCAGAAGCCTATCGAAATCTTCCATACATCGGTGTACTAAAACCGAGCGTTTATCAATCAAATTAATCATCTATCTCTTATAAATTATGTTACAATAGTATGGTCAGGATTGATAAAAGATTTATCAAGTAAAAATAACGCATAGGGAGGACAACTATGAACAAAAAAAACAATGGCATGATGAAAAATGCCTTGTATTATGTCCTCGTAATCTTAGCGATGGTAATGGTCGTCTACTTTATTTTTGGTAACAATGGCCAACGGTCGTCAGATATCGAGTACTCAAAATTCACTGAACAATTACAAGAAGGCAAAATCAAAAACTTTGAGGTGCAACCTGCTAATGGTGTGTATAAGATCTCAGGTGAATACAAAGAACAACAGACAGTTGCAAATAGTGGCGGTCTATCGATTCTAGGTACTACCGAGACATCAACTACGCACTTCACTACGATTATTTTGCCAAACGATACAACATTGAGCCAAGTCACAGAGTTGGCAAAAGACAACAACGTAGCAACTACGATCAGAGAAGAATCAAGTAGCGGCGTATGGGTATCACTCCTATTAAGCTTCTTGCCAATCGTGATCATCGTCTTCTTCTTCTATATGATGATGGGACAACAAGGAGGCGGCGGAGGCGGCGGAGGCCGTGTGATGAACTTTGGAAAATCCAAAGCAAAAGAAGCCGACAAAAAAGCAAATCGCGTTCGTTTCTCTGATGTAGCGGGTGCGGAAGAAGAAAAACAAGAACTTGTCGAAGTCGTTGAGTTCCTAAAAGATCCAAGACGCTTCATTGAATTAGGCGCACGTATCCCAGCCGGAGTTCTCCTAGAAGGACCTCCAGGAACAGGTAAAACGTTGCTTGCCAAAGCAGTTGCTGGTGAAGCTGGCGTACCATTCTACTCTATTTCGGGTTCAGACTTTGTTGAAATGTTTGTTGGGGTCGGTGCAAGCCGAGTTCGTGACTTATTTGAAACTGCGAAAAAGAATGCTCCAGCAATCATCTTTATTGATGAAATCGATGCTGTCGGTCGTCAACGTGGCGCTGGTATGGGTGGTGGACACGATGAACGTGAACAAACACTGAACCAATTGCTTGTTGAAATGGATGGATTTGATGGCAACGAAGGCGTGATCGTGATTGCAGCGACAAACCGTTCAGACGTATTAGATCCAGCCTTACTTCGTCCAGGACGTTTTGACCGTCAAATTTTAGTTGGTCGTCCAGATGTCAAAGGCCGTGAAGCGATTTTACGAGTTCACGCAAGAAACAAACCAATTGCTGACGATGTTGATTTAAAAGTCGTGGCACAACAAACACCAGGTTTTGCTGGTGCGGATTTAGAAAATGTCTTAAACGAAGCAGCGTTAGTAGCTGCTCGTCGAAACAAGAAAAAAATCGATGCTTCTGATATCGATGAAGCAGAAGACCGCGTGATTGCTGGACCAGCGAAGAAAGACCGTGTCATCAGCAAACGCGAACGCGAAATGGTCGCTTACCATGAAGCAGGTCATACGATCGTTGGGCTTGTCTTGAGTCGTGCCCGTGTCGTTCACAAAGTAACGATCATCCCACGTGGACGTGCTGGTGGATATATGATCGCTTTACCAAAAGAAGATCAATTCTTAATGACAAAAGAAGATATGTTTGAACAAATCGTTGGATTACTAGGTGGACGTACCGCAGAAGAAATCATCTTCAACGTTCAATCTACTGGTGCATCAAATGACTTTGAACAAGCAACAGCACTAGCAAGAAGTATGGTTACAGAGTATGGGATGAGTGATCGCTTAGGTCCTGTCCAATATGAAGGAAACCACCAAGTATTCGTAGGCCGTGACTATGGTCAAACGAAAGCATACTCAGAACAAGTTGCTTTTGAAATCGACCAAGAAGTACGCAAGATCTTGATGGAAGCACATCAAAAAGCACATGAAATCATCGAAGCACACCGTGCGCAACACAAACTGATCGCAGAAAAACTGCTTGAATTTGAAACATTGGATGCCAAAGCAATCAAATCTCTCTTTGAAAAAGGTGTAATGCCTGAAGGAGCAGAATCGGCAGACTTCCCTAGTGAAAAAGAAGCGCAAACGTTTGAAGAAGCAAAACGTGCACTAGAAGAAAAAGATGCGGAAAAACAAGCAGAAGAAAAACATGAGTTTGATGAAGCGAAAAAAGAGTTGAATGATGACAATCAATCGACTTCAACGGATGAACAAAATCATTCAGATGATCAAAATAGATAAAGAAAGCAGCTGTGACGAAAGTCGCAGCTCTTTTTTTGTGTCTGACAATTAAAAAAGAAACGTAGAATTTACAAATTCAAAAGTTGAAAAATTTGGAAGTTACTAGTATGATTCACTATGAGTTTTAAAATCGGGAAATGAGGTACATACAAATGGAAGATTATTTAGTGAAGGCATTAGCCAATGACGGGTTTGTTCGAGCATATGCTGTTCGTGCAACCAATACTGTTGCAGAAGCGCAGCAACGCCATGATACTTGGCATACATCATCAGCAGCATTAGGCCGTGCATTAGTTGGCAGTCTGCTGCTAGGTGCGACAGTTAAAGGGGAAGATAAATTAACAGTACGCATCCAAGGCGATGGCCCTGCAGGTGGGATCGTTGTTGATGCGAATGGTAAAGGTAATGTCAAAGGGTACATCAAAAATCCACACCTGAGTTTACCGCTGAACGCAGAAGGAAAAATCGATGTACGTGGAGCAGTAGGGACACAAGGGATGTTCAGTGTGACAAAAGATCTAGGGTTAAAAGAACCTTTTTCAGGACAAACACCGATTGTATCTGGTGAACTAGCTGAAGATTTCACGTACTATTTAGCGATTTCAGAACAAATCCCTTCAGCTGTAGGGCTAAGCGTCTTAGTCAATACGGATGATACCATCAAAACAGCGGGTGGTTTTATGATCCAGATCATGCCAGGGGCAGACGAAGAAACGATTGCGAAAATCGAAGAGCAACTGAAAACAACACCACGTATTTCTACACTCTTAGATGAAGGGTTGACACCTGAAGAAATCTTGCAAGGATTGTTAGGAACAGACGAATTGCAAGTACTAGAAAAAATGCCTGTGCAGTTTAAATGTGATTGTTCGAAAGAAAAGTTTGGCGAAGCAATCATTGCTTTAGGCGCAGCAGAAATCCAAGCAATGATCGATGAAGACCATGGCGCAGAAGCAGTTTGCTCATTTTGCAATAGTAAGTATACCTACACAGAAGATGACCTAGCAGCATTGAAGACAGAAGCCTTGGGAGGATTATAAGTGGATCACACATGGAAAATCGGGAACGTTGAAATACCGAATCGCGTGGTTGTAGCACCAATGGCAGGGATCACGAACGCCGCATTTCGTGTAACCGTCAAAGAATTTGGTGCAGGAATGGTCGTTTGCGAGATGATCAGTGACCAAGGTATTCATTTCCGCAACAAAAAAACATTGGAAATGCTGCATATCGACGAAACGGAGCATCCATTAAGCTTGCAAATATTTGGTGGGAACAAAGACACACTAGTAGAAGCAGCACAGTTTGTTGAGAAACATACTACAGCAGATATCATTGATATCAATATGGGATGCCCAGTCAATAAAATCATCAAAGCTGAAGCAGGTGCAAAATGGTTATTAGACCCTGATAAAGTCTATGAAATGGTTCATGCAGTTGCATCGGCAGTTGATGTGCCAGTTACTGTGAAAATGCGTATTGGTTGGGACGAAGAACATGTTTTTGCTGTCGAAAACGCATTAGCTGCTCAAGCAGCCGGTGCCGGTGCAGTAGCCATGCACGGACGAACACGTGTGCAAATGTATGAAGGAAAAGCCGATTGGGAAGTGTTAAAGGAAGTCAAAAAACATCTAACGATTCCTTTTATGGGTAATGGAGACGTCAAAACGCCAGAAGATGCAAAACGCATGTTGGAATACGTGGGTGCCGATGGCGTCATGATCGGACGTGCTGCTTTAGGGAATCCTTGGATGATCCATCGGACGCAACATTATTTAGAAACTGGAGAGCTGATTCCGGAACCAACCGCACGCGAAAAAATTGCTACTGCAAAATTACATCTAGAACGTTTAGTTGATTTAAAAGGAGAAACCATCGCCTGTCGTGAGTTTCGGACACACGCTTCCTACTATCTAAAAGGTGTCTCCCGGGCAGCCAAGATCAAATTAGCGATCAATAAGACTGAGAAACAGCATGAAATCAATGAACTGCTTGACCAATTGGTTGAAAAAAGTGAAAAATTATCACTTCAATCTTAGGAAGTTATTCTAAGTTTTTTGCGAAATTCAAGCCGAAACACTAAGTTCGGCTTGCTTTTTTTGCGTTTCATTGGCATTATAAGGAAGAGAATAAGATGAGAATGGAGGAACTTTTGTGACTGAGGAACAACAAAATCAATTAGAAGATTTAAACGATCAAATGATTGTTCGTCGTGAAAAAATGGAGCAATTGAGAGAAAATGGGATCGATCCATTTGGTAAGCGATTTGAGCGTACACATAATTCCCAAGAATTGCACGAATTATTTGATCCACGTACAAAAGAAGAATTGGCGGAGATGGCATTGACAGCGAGTGTTGCTGGCCGTATGATGACACGCCGTGGAAAAGGTAAAGCTGGATTTGCCCATCTGCAAGACAGAGAAGGCCAAATCCAAATCTACGTACGCAAAGACCGAGTAGGTGAAGAAGCTTATGAAGTATTCAAACATGCTGACTTAGGAGATTTCTTTGGCGTAACTGGAGAAATCATGAAAACTGATACAGGTGAGGTATCGATTAAAGCCTCTGAAATCGTCATCTTATCAAAAGCACTTCGTCCATTACCAGATAAATATCATGGATTAACGAACATCGAACAACGATACAGACAGCGTTACCTTGATTTAGTAAGTAATAGAGATAGTTTTGACCGCTTCATGAAACGCAGTCAAATCATTAGTGAGATCCGTCGCTATTTAGATGGGAACGGCTATATCGAAGTTGAAACACCAGTCTTGCATAATGAAGCCGGTGGAGCAGCAGCACGTCCGTTTATCACACATCACAATGCGTTAGATATGGATCTATATCTACGTATTGCGTTAGAACTTCATTTGAAACGTCTGATCGTTGGTGGTATGGAAAAAGTTTATGAGATCGGCCGTGTATTCCGTAATGAAGGAATCGATACGACCCACAACCCTGAGTTCACGATGCTTGAAGCATACACTGCATATACTGATTTTCAAGATGTGATGAACTTGACAGAAGGTATCATCCGTAATGCAGCTGAAAAAGTATTAGGAACAGCTAAAATCACTTATGCAGGTCAAGCAGTTGATTTAGAGAGTGATTTCAAACGTGTGCATATGGTCGATGCAATCAAAGAGCATACAGGTGTTGATTTCTGGAAAGAAATGACCTTAGAAGAAGCACTAGCGATTGCAAAAGAACACCAAGTTGAAGTGACAGAAGCAATGGGTGTTGGTCACGTCATCAATGAATTCTTTGAAGCGTTTGTGGAAGAAACCTTAGTGCAACCTACTTTTGTCTATGGACATCCAGTAGAAGTTTCTCCATTGGCGAAGAAAAATCCTGAAGACCCACGTTTTACTGACCGTTTCGAATTGTTCATCACAGGTAAAGAATTTGCTAATGCCTTTACTGAGCTGAATGATCCAATCGATCAAAGAGAACGTTTTGAAGCGCAAGAAAAAGAACGCGAGCTTGGAAACGATGAAGCACATGGTTTAGACGAAGACTTCTTAGAAGCGCTAGAATATGGCATGCCACCAACTGGCGGACTAGGTATCGGAATCGACCGTCTAGTCATGCTATTGACCGATGCTCAATCGATCCGTGACGTATTACTATTCCCAACCATGCGTTAAATCTGAGACATAAATAGAAACAACCAGTTCAGGGAACCAAACCGACAATAGCCAGAAATGTTTTTTATTTCTAGCTGCTGTCGGTTTATTTTTTAGAGAAAAAATGAGATAACTTTGCTTGAAATCTTGTTCTATATTTAAGACTTTATTGAAACTAATTTTTAAGTAAATGCGTATCAATGAACCATTTCAGAGAAAGTTATGGAAAGGGATAAGATAGATATAAAAAAAGAAAACGGAACCATTAGAAATGAGTCTACTTTATAGAAGTTTCAGCGTAATTGCAATGGCGAATGATTTATGTAGATAAAGGTTTTCAACATCTTTATGCCATGCGAAAAGCGAACGTTTAAATCGTTTTTCAGTATATTAATCGTATAACTAAAAAACTTGAAAAAACACAAAAAAATTCGTTGACCAATAAGATTTTAGTTGGTATATTATTATTTGTTCAAAAGTTAAGTTTCATAACTTCTGAATGATCATAAAAAAGTTCTTGACGTGTGGGACAACACATGATAAGATAACCAAGTCGCTTGTGAACGACAACAGATAAACGTTGATTTCGCAAAGAAAAAAACAAAATTAACTGTTGACAAATAACAAACGATAAGTTATGATAAGTGAGTTGCTAAAACGACCTCATGAAAAAAGAGTTCAAAAAAACTTTTAAAAAATAGTTGACAATCATTCGAGAGTTTGCTAAGATATAAAAGTTGCTACGGCAATCACAAACGATAAGTTGAGACAGTTGTGTTTCATTTATCACGTAGACCTTTGAAAACTGAACAAAGTAAGACAAACCAAATGTGTAGGGCGTCTTGATTCAATTCAAGACAACAAACATTTTTAATAAGCAAGCAATATGCTAGCAAACAATTGAGCTTAACAATCGAAAGATTGTTCTAACTTTTATTATGAGAGTTTGATCCTGGCTCAGGACGAACGCTGGCGGCGTGCCTAATACATGCAAGTCGAACGCTTCTTTTC
>NZ_JADNNI010000024.1:0-57076 GCF_015556925.1 Enterococcus sp. 1001283B150225_161107_E12
CTCCTTCTCATTTAATTCTCCTTTCTCAAAAAAATATAAAATTGAATTTCCCTCCGCTCTCAATATCCTTCGTTTTTGGGTAGACGACAAAAAAAGGCATCCGTTATGATTAGATGTCTTGAAAAAGTTGTTAGATTTGGTTTTCTAGAAACGGGTTACATAGATAATCACTACTCTAAAAAACGAAGGTTTTTGATAAAATATTTCTATTAGTATTCATGCATGTTTTCCTTACAAGAATCATCATACTTGGAGAAGGCAAAAAAACAAAATCGTTCTTTTCATCGACGCCTGAAAAAAGCGAACAACGCCTACAGCGGCTTGGTATGGGCGTGATCGGTTATTTCAATTTCTTGCGGTAAGGATCGATCGTTTGTTCTAATTGGTGCCAATCTTGATCATCTGGCACTTCTTTTAACAAGAGGTACGCTGTTTCAATGACAGAGTCCAACACGTAGCGAGAATAATTAGTTACGATCAAATCAACCTCATCTTGTTGTAAGCTTTCGCTTGTTAGAGACTGTAATGGCAGAAAGGTTAGCTTATGTTTCGATCCAAATTGTTGGATCGCGCGGGTTCGAATATACTGACAGATGAAATGATCGCCCTCTAAAAGGAAGTAAATGGTTTTCTTTGGTGAGTACAAGTCTAAAATTAACCCGCTATACAGTGTTAAGCTAACACAAATATCTTCTAAATATTTAGATAGACCAAAGGCAATAAGTCCCTGTTCCTCCAAAAAATGAAGATTCTTCTGGTATGTTTCATGATCAGAATAAATAACTTGCTCTTTAATATCTGTCATTTCCTTATTTAATGCAGGTGCAATCAAATGATTGAGTTTTCTCGATAAAAAAAAGGATCGTATAAACGTGGCAACTGTTTGGCGGTTGGTTTGCGGTAGTTCATGCATTTTTAAGAACGCCTCGGTCAACTGAGCGCTTTCTTTTTCTTGATGGAAATGATCATAAAAGAGTTGTTCCTGATCTTCACGATCTAGTGTACGCTCGACGATCGTCATTAAATAAATCCAGGCAAACTCTTCTTTGGGAATTTCGTTTCCATATAGCTGCTCAAAGCTTTCTTTCAAAGAATACATCAGCGAAAAATCAGCTCCGGTATAAGCCAGGTTTGTCAATTTTTCAGGCAAGTTTATGCTATACCCTAAACTGGCTCGTTTTAAAGCAATAAAACACGTATAGTAAAGAGCTGTTGGCGTCGTCCCTGACCCAATCCTATAATTACCGAGTTTTCCATTTAACTGTGTCAAAACCAGGTCTTGGACGGCAGGGTCTGGCAGTACGGTGTAGCCTGTTTCGATTCCTTCGTAATAAAAATCTTTGAAAAATTTGCGCAGACTGGCTTCATCTCCTTGAATCGTCAGTGGGTTTGACGCCCACTGCAGCCCGTAGCTTTTTAGTGCCGAATTGCTTTGCGTGAGCATCCGGCGAAACGAACTCTCTGAAAAGTGATAGTAATCCGCTAGTTCATCGACTCGATACAACTTGCCATAAAAAATATTACCAATGATTTCAAACAAGCATTCATTTTCCAATAGATGTTGTTTTCGTTCTTGATAAATCGACGGTCTTGTTTCTTCAAATACAAAACCACTGTTTCCAGACATCAATGTGATACTTTCCCCAAAATAATCTCGCATATATTTTAGATCATTAGCGATCGTCCGTTCCGTCACTTGAATTTTTTCTGCCAGTTCACCGATCGTAAAGAGACGATTACGCTCGATGACACTTAATAGTTTAAATAATCGACTCGTCACGCGATTACTGATAAAAGCCAATTGTAGATCCCTCATGTTTCCCCCTCATTTCCAATTGAATGCTTAATAGTACTATTACATACATAGCATAATCGTTGAAAATGATAAACCTTATTTTTCATCAAAATTGATAAATAAGTAAAAAAGAACAGGAGGAGGGCGCTTACAGTTGGAAATTGTTCACTAAGGAGACAAATAATAAGTTCAAACAAGCTTTTTATATACCCACTCAAATAATAAAAGCACATAACCGTGCTAGACCCCCAAAGAGTACAGCTTTTGATCTTTCTTTATGGATCCGAGTACGCACAGCTATCTCTTTTCTTCGATACGTATTGTTCATTGGGGAAGAAACAATCCATGCTTCGTTTACACCGATTGCTACACCGTCACTATTGATCATTTGGGGCATATGTAATCAATCAGTTTCCTCTTTTTATGAATCGATTTGTTCTTCATGATCGACCCAAAAGATCCGTTTGAGAAGTACGTGTGGTGAGTTGATTATTGGAATTAATAACAATTCTCTTTCATCTCTCCTGTGTTTCTCCTATAGTAAAAAATGATGTCAAAAAATTTTAATTTTCTGACACAAGCGTACCCTAAATAGACACTAGCCAATCATTGAAAAATCTCGATTTCTAATGTATGATTAGGGTGTATTTTAAATAATTCGAGAAAGTAGGTAAAAAATTGAAAATTGCTTATATTCGAGTTTCGTCGATTGATCAAAATGAACAACGGCAAATTGAAGAAATGAAAAAGTATGGCGCAGAAAAAATTTTCATCGAGAAACAATCTGGAGCAACGATCACCCAACGACCGATTTTTCAGGAAGCTTTAGAGTTTGTCAGAGAACAAGATATTTTTATTGTCGAAGCCATCGATCGATTAGGCAGAAATTATGACGAAATCATTGACTCAGTCAATTACCTCAAAAAGAAAAATGTACAACTAATCATCACTAGTTTACCAATCATGGCTGAAGCAATTGGAAATCCTCTCCTGGATAAATTTATTAAAGATTTGATCATTCAGATCTTGGCCATGATTGCTGAACAAGAGCGTTCTGAATCTAAACGACGCCAGGCACAAGGAATTAAGATTGCAAAAGCGAATGGTGTTTACAAAGGACGTCCTAAGTTATATAGCGCAGATACAAAAGATCCCCAACTTCGCCTTGTTTATAAAAGCATCGTTGAGGATCTTGAGAATGGCGTTGCTATTTCAAAGATTGCTAAAGCTTACAATGTTACGAGACAAACTGTATACAGAATCAAAAAAGATGGCATGCCCAATGAGTAATAGTTGTCCATGTTACTTTGATATATTATTCTAAACAATTTGTGACACAATAAATTGTTGGAAGTTTTTCACCGTAACTTTTCTATAATGTAATTCATTTAGATTGATTTTACCATCTGAAAATAGTAATTTTTTACCTATTGGTATTAAATCATTTATAGGAAAAATACTCAAAACTTCATCTTTAGGATTTTTAATTACAAAGAAATTTTCAATTATTGATTCAACCTTATTGTAAGTCTCAGCATATTCCTTAGGGGTTAGATTTTTATCATATATATGAATAATTTTTTTTATATTAGCCTCGTAAAATTCTCCACTCATTTCTTCTAAAATTTTACTTTGTCCTTTTTGTACTAGTTTATCTCTAGTTGATGGTTCATTAATAACGAGTACATCAATATTATTCAAAAAAAACTCAGAAATACTTTTTAATTTATTTTCAAAATATTGAGTCATAAGTAGCTTTGAATCAATTTTAAACTTATAGTCAACTTTTTCATTTGTAACGATTAATTCAAATGCCCCAAATTGGGCTCTTACTAGATTAAACTTTTTTGGTAACCTATATTTTATTTTTTTAATAAATAATTCAAGATACGATTCAACTTTAATTATTAACGAAGTGAATTTTGGAATTCTCCCACCATTATTCTCTACACTATCTAATATTTTTTCAAATTCATTTTTTTGATTCTTTTTAATTTTATCTGCTATATCCCTAGATAGATAGTCATCATTATTTTTATTCTTATTTACAAATTCATTTATTGTTTGTATTTCATTTTTATATACTGCAATTAAATGACTAATTTCTTTTTCATTAAGTTCTTGACCATGTTTTATATAACCACGTAATTTTTGAATCAATCTCTTTTGAATTTTTTTAAAGCTATCCTTATAGTAAGAAGGTAAAATAATTTCTGTACTAGTTAAAATATTAGTGTTTGTTACTAGAACTTCATAGAAATACGGATTATAACTCAATAAATTTTGATACCTTGTATATTCTTCATCATTTGTTATTAATTTTTTCATTGTTCTTAATTCTTTAAAAGAATTTACACAGTCTCCACCAATTAGTAAAATATTGCCATTTGTTTTGTTCTCAATTTTATATTGAAATTTATTGGGAGTAGCACATAATTGGCATTTTTTAAAATCACCATTTTTTGCTACTAATCTTGGGTTTTGTTTGTCTGGAATCCATTCTTTTCTAGAAAACTCTAACCAAAACGGTAAACCTTGTTTTATCTTATTAAATATATTTAACTGAATAGCAAGGTCAATAGAAATGGTATTATTTTCCTCAAGTATTCCAAAAATCTCTGGTTCAGTATTTTTAACAAAATCACTAAAAAGTAATAACTTTCTGTCCTTCGAGTTAATTAATAGTTTATTAGACAAAATATCCCCTCCCATCTAGCTAAATTTATATTATCATGTTAAATCACTTGAAACAAACATGCGTTTGTTTCAAGTTTCAATAATAATTGTAAAAATAAAACGTACATGTCTTTACAACCAGTTTATTGACCATGAATTGATTAAAGATTCAATCATTCAGATATTGGCCATGATTGCCAAACAGGAACGTACAGAATCTAAACGCCGCCAGACACAAGGAATTAGGATTGCAAAAGCGAATGGTGTTTACAAAGGATGGCAACCTATATATTACAGACGCAAAAGATCCCCAACGTCGCCTTGTTTATAAAAGCATCGTTGAGGTTTTAAATCAGGGGGTTGCTATTTCAAAGGACCATAATATTACGAGACAAACAGTTTATCGAATAAAAAATACTAATAATTAGCTATCTTCCATTGTCTCAAAAGTAGTTAGATATGTTCCTGTAATTTTCTCGCTGCTTAAATTTGAACTGGAAAGTAATTGTTGACATTTTGCCTCCAAAACATCTTCACCTACATGAGATTCTATTAGTTGATTATAAAATTTTCTAACTTCACTTATAATAAGCAATATATTAGGTAGTGTGAGTACTAGAACATTTTCTGCATAAGAAGAGTGAGTGGCTTTGTTGTCTGAATGAACACTAACTGGCAATGCTTCTATGTCAGAATAGTTATCTTTAAACCATTTTTCTGCAACAAGAAGCTGTCCATGTTCCTCTTTTCTAAAAGCATTATTTTCTTTTTTTCGACTTTTAGCTTCTATTATCAAACCCTTTTTTTCACTAATTAGCCATAATAAATCTGGCCCTACTCCCTCATCATCATATCTTTCTGCTGAAAACCCCAAAATAATACCTAGATTTTTTAATGCTTCTTCGAATTGATTTGCACTAGATTTTGGAGTAATAAATGATTCTATCTCATCAATTTTAGCAAGAATTCCTCGCGGCTCTTTAAATTCTTTATACTTTCTAATTATCATTTTAGATTGGCTAGAAGGTATTTTTAGTGGAATGTATTCAACAGTTGAATTATTACTTCTAAATAAATTGGTATTATTAAAATATGCTTGATTTTGATATTCTTTAGACAAACTTTTATTTTTCAATATATATGCGATTCTAGCAGCAAGCTGTTGCAACCAGCCCTTTTCATTTTTGTCTATAGAATTGCTTTTTTCTAAAAATTCATTTATTTTCTCAATAGCTTTATCTAAACATCCCTTATTACATAGATTTACTATTTTTCTTTCTAACATAGCAAAAGATAAATCTTTGTCTAGAATTTGATCACTATCAATATACTCCACTAATTCTCTAGAATGATACCCAGTCCATCCACTATCTCTGTTCAAACTCTGATTTATAACTTCAGATAAATCAGAAATGCTTTTTACCTCTTTGCTTACATTCTTGCCTATTTCAATTTGGGCTTTAGTAGCACTTGTAAAATAAGAAAAATTACTTTCTAAGCTAATCCATGAAGTTAAATCTTTTCCTACAAGTATATCTATACAATAATCGGAAGATCCTCTTGCACCTCTACCTAGTCCTTGTTCAATCCTTTGAGTCATCATTCTTGTAATAGTATCCCCACCCATCAAAGCTGTTGCTCGAAAAATTTCATAACTTGAGGTACCCATTGGAATACCATCCATTATTAAAAGTCGACAAGCATCTCCTGGCAAATCAATTCCATCATACCTGTTTGAAAAAACAACTGGACCAAATTCATCCTTGTTCTGCATTTTCTCCACAATATCATTTACCTCTTCTGACCCTCTTAGAAACTTTACATCGGGTTCCCAACGACTAGCTTTTTCATCAGAAGGAGATATAATAACGGCGCCATGTTCTCTCTCAGCAACATTTTTTAGTAATTGCAATGAGTCTTTAAAAGAATCAAATGGAAAATCCATTAATCCTGGTATTAATATCATTCGTTCGCTTATTCCGGCCACAGACTTAGATGTTAAAGGATGATCTACTGCACTCTCAGTCACATTAAATGTTCTTATAATATCACCATCATCTGAGATAGTAGCAGACATATATATTTTTCGTTTTGCATTCATAAATGTGGGGAAAATATTAAGCATTGGTTGAATAGGTGTTATTGTAAATTTATTCTTACTAATGAAACAATGACACATAGTTAACTGATCTCTAATTAATGGCCAGGAAAATATATCTATATTTTTAACTTTTTCACTTACATATTGTATAGATTCTATAAATTCCCAATATGGTACTTCCAAAACCATCTCTTCTTTTCCATCAACAACTTCATCAAACGTTCCTTGTTTCCCAATATCAATAAAACTTTTCCTAAAATGTGAGCAAAGTTCGCCATATAAATCTTCATGGTCACTCCTACTTATTTCTAAAGTAAAATTGTCTCGTATAACTGATAATGCTGCATGGGCATCATCAAAAATAATCGCTGCAACATTTTGAATAGAAGGTTTTCCTTGAATCCCAAATTTACTTTTTCCGTTAAATAATGCCGAATAAGTTGCTATCATGATAGCTTTGCCATTTACAAATTCTTGTGATAAACTCTCTCCCCTTTTATATTTTACTGCAGATATTCCTAATTCAACTGCTTTATCATAAGTTTGATTGACTAGCTGATTAGTAGGTGCCAAATATAATACTGGTTCTTTTAATTCATTTATTGTTGACTGAGCAATCAACAACCCCACCATTGTTTTACCTCCACCAGTATGCAATTTTATAATATTATCAGCTTCGTCTCTTTTTTTATACCAAGAATTCAAAACTTCTGATTGACT
Organism: Enterococcus sp. 1001283B150225_161107_E12; assembly: GCF_015556925.1. NCBI lineage: Bacteria > Bacillati > Bacillota > Bacilli > Lactobacillales > Enterococcaceae > Enterococcus > Enterococcus sp. 1001283B150225_161107_E12. Next base: position 7,293 of record NZ_JADNNI010000024.1, read on the forward strand.
AGAGTAAAGATCGTTTATCCCTTCAGGTTTAGGCATTCTTCTAAATATCTCAATTGGATCAATAATTTCTGGTACTTTTTCTATTTTCTTTAATTTACTAAAGTCTACCATCCACATACTCCTTTATTTTTTACCTTTTAGATTATTATATTGTTTATTCTAAATATTGTCATTTTAAAAATATATTACCGCACAACTCATATGTCCATTAAAATTAATTGCAGTATTAACTTCAAACGAAAGTCCAACAGGGTATACTCTGTTGGACTCTAGGTAAATATCTTACTAAACCTAATTAAGTGAGCAACTGAAAGAATTATCAAATAAGCAAGTTAAAAAGGATCAAAAACTTAAAAGCTTCTGATCCCTTTTATTAATTGTATTTCTTGTTTGTAACTTTTAGTAACTTATTCAGGATTTTAGAATTAACAATAGGGATTCAATTAAAATCGTTATACATTGTCCCCACAACCAATAACTATTTATCAGCATTTTTAAAGACACCGACAAAAATTAATAATTTTATGATCCAATAGTAAAAATTAACTCTATCTAATTTAAATAAATAAATCACTAGTAACCATATCTAATATTAGATATAGACATTAGTTCTTTTAATTTTTTAGATTGATTTTCATTTAACGATACACCGTCTTTTTTTATTGCATTAGATATCTCTATATTCATACGACTTAAAACTAACGGAACTGAAGTTCCTTCATTTTTCAACTTTTTAAGATAGGAGCCTAATACTTTTCGAAGAGATTCATTTCCAAGATCTATCTCTAAATCATCTAATAATTCAGTAATAATCACTTCTGCTTTTTTACGTCGATCGTCTCCACCAGAAAACCACTTTAAATTACTCATTTATTCATCCTCCTTGATTCCTTTTTACGAATCCCTTTCGTCTAAATCAATGATTATGTCACACTTGTCTATTAATTTATCATTATGAGATATAATAATGATTGACTTGTTAGGGTACTTTAATATTTTTTCAAAAATCAGCATTTCAGTTTTAGAATCTAGAGCACTCGTAGCTTCATCTAATAATAAAATTTTACTTCCTGATAATAAAACTCTTGCTAAAGCAATTCTTTGCTTTTGACCACCTGATAAATTCGCACCATTTTCCTCTAGATACGTATCAAGTCCTAGAGGAAGCGCAGTAATATAACTCCATAAACAAGTATCTTTCAGTACTTTTTCGAGTTCTTGTTCATCAGGAATACTTTCTAAACCTAAAAATAAATTGTCTTTAATAGTTCCACTCATAATAAAAGATTCTTGAGGCACATAGGTAATCAACTTACGTAAATCTTTTCTATGAATATTTTCAATATTTTGCTCATTTATACAAATTCTTCCATTATCTGGAGAGTAAAATCCAGCTAGAAGTTGTGCTAAAGTTGATTTCCCAGCACCACTATCACCTTTTACTCCTATATTTTTACTCACAGGTAGAGAAAAACTCATATTATCTAACACATTAGGATATTTAGTAGAATAACTAAAATATACATTTTCAAATGTAATCGTTGCTTTTTCAGTTAATTTAGCCAAATGAATAAACTTGTCTTTATTTTCATTATTTATAGAAAATACATCGTTAAGCCGATTATTTGCAACTTGTGCTTTTTGGAATTTTTCTTGTAGATTTATTATATTTTGTAGAGGTGTAGAAAAAAATATAGATAATGAATTGAAAGTTATTAGTTCTCCTATTGTAATTTCTCCATTGATAACATAATACGAACCAAACCATAATACAAAAGCCGAGGTTAAAAGAGAAACCAAAATTTTTAAATTTTGAATTATAGAATCATACATATTTCTCTTTAGTGATACATCAAAAAATTCATTTAAACTTCTATATATTTGATTTACAATCTTATTCTCACTACAAAGTGCTTTTATAGTATATATTCCGTTTAATCCTTCAATAAAATTAGAATCAACTATTGAATTTGTTTGCATCTCTTCTCCGTTTAATCGACTCATTTTTTTATTTGATCCTAATATAATTATTATATAAAATGGAATAGAACTTAACGTTATTAAAAATAATTGTTTATTAATATTGATCAATATAATCCCCACAACAATGACTGAACTTAAATCTAAAAAAATAGATATAGTAAAGCTAGCTAAAGCTTCTATAATTTTATTAGCATCAGAAAATCTAGAGACAATATCTCCAGTTTTTCTTTTAGAAAAAAAGGAAGCTGGTAAAATGAAAATATGATCTAAATATTTAAATAAAATGCTTCTACCTACATCTTGTCCTAGCTTTTCTAAATTATATCTTCTTGTAATTTCAAATATACTTGTTATAAAAATGCCTATGATATAGCTAATTGATATCATAAATAGATTTAAAAAGTCTTTTTCAGGAAGTAACCAATCTATTAAAATTCTAAAATAGTAACTTGATAGTATTCCTATAATTGTTATTATTAATGAAGATAATATCACCAATAAAATTTTTTTATATTGATCTTTTAATAAACTTATTGAAGAAAAAAAACTTTTTTTTGTATTATTTATGGGTTGGAAATCAGGCGTCTTTTCAGCAACTAAAATAACACCAGTCCAATTGTTGTTGAACTTTTCTATTGATTCTTTGTATTTTCCAATCGCAGGGTCAGCTATTAACAATTTCTCTTTTTTCACACCATATACAATACAATAATGAAGAAATTGATTATTCATTACTATATTAGCAATTACGGGATAATTGAACTCATTTTCTTTCCATACATCACTATTAGCTTTATAGGCTTCACAATTTATTCCTAATTTAGCAAATCCGTTAACTATACCTAATGCACAGGTACCTTCAGAATCGGTTTCAGTTAAGTCTCTTAAAACTTCCACTGAACTCCATGAATGAAAATTATTTAAAATCATCTGCATACAGGCTATACCACAATCAACTTCATTATACTGTTTTATTAATTTTTGTCTCAAAGAATCACCTATAAATAAGAATACTCATCCATAGAATTTTTGAATGAGTATTCTAAAAATATAATATACTAAAATAAAAGGCTCAAATTAACTTTTCCAACCAGCTGCTCCACCAGTAGCTAAATTCGCAGCAGAATTATTTCCAATAATGCCAATAGCTTTTCCCCAATCAACACTGCACCCTTTTTTATTACATGAGACTCCATTACCGTAGTATTTTCCACCTACTACTTGTGACATTTCTTTTGCTGTTAATTTCTTCAAAACTTAAACCTTCTCTCATTTTTTGAACAATAAATAATTGTCCTTATTTAAAAGATAGCATATTATTTATATTTTTTAAGTTAAAACCACGTTATTTTAACTTACAATTTTGTCATCTGAAAACATATTTTATTTTATTATTAATATGGGCTTCATGAATGTAGCTTTTGATGTCATAAAAGTTATTTTTAATGTCATAATCGTAAATATACTTACTTTGATTCATTTGCCTAAATCTAAAAAAATATAAAAGTTTGTCTCAAATAATTTAAATTAATAAAAGCCATCGGCACAGCAAGAAGACATAAGAACTATTCCGTATGCAACACTCTTTAAAAAAGAATAATTGATTAATATAAGCATCCAAGAGTGCACAAAGGGCAAAAATCCCTTTAAGCGATTTTTGCCCCTATTTAACTTTTTTATTTTGAATACTTGAATACCGACTTATCTTTTTAGTTAAATCTATTATAAAAATCAAACCGAACCATTCATAACCATTGAATTACTCATTTATTCATCCTTCTTTGTAATCTCTCAATAAATTGATTTAGCTTTTTCGTATCACTAACTGACAGCATGCCAACCTTTTTAAAAGATATGTTCTCATTGCTTTTTTGTATAGCCCTTAAAGAACCAACATCAATCCATGACTGTTTCTTTAAGCCAGTTTTTTCCCATTCAGTAATTGGAAAATATACTTTCTTTATCTTTTCTGACTTTTTCTCATATTGGCTTGTTATTCCGAAAAATTCTACCCTATCTCTTTTGTCACTTACTACCAATATTGGTCTTCTTTTACCTCCGCCTTTATCCGTAAAAGCTACGTAGACAGTCACTATTTCATTAGGCTTCATTGAACCACTCTTCTAACTTCTCATCGGTATCTAGAAAATCTACTGGCATATCTTTAGTTAGCTGTTGCAATCTGATCCCTTGCTTTTCCTCTTCACTTAGCTTTATCTCTACTGGAAACTCACCTCTTGCGACAACTTGCTTGTAAAGGATTGTAATTGCTGTCGTAGGATTTAATCCTAGTTCTTCCAATATCATTTCGGCATTCTCTTTTAAATCCTTATCCATTCCGACCTGTATTCTACTTTTTTCAATTCGTTTTTTTACCTTCATTTTTCCCATCCCCTTCTGAGTTGTTTATACTCAATTTTGCAGATTTTAAATGACTTTGCGATTACATAATACTCTTAAATCACTTGTATTACAAATAATTTAGTCAAATCAAAACTCTATTTTGTTGTTTTTAATAAACATGATTTCTATACAGTCTTTCAATTTCACTTAATACAAAAAAAGAACCTTTAACAACTATCAAATAGCTGTTAAAGGTTCTTTTTTAATCTGCAAATTGCCCTGATTTATAAACTGCTTCATAGTTACCTGATTGTTTGTCATCATCAAACAGAGAATCAATCTGATACGTTTGTAGTTTATCTTTAAATAAATTCACTTGATATTTTCTGTTAAGGTCATTGGGTTTCCCTTCGAATGGAATCCAGCTATCAACCAGATATAATTTGGTATCCGAGTCATAATAAATAAGAAAACTAAAATCATCCTCCGTATAGCTATATCTTTCGTCTCCTGAATTTAGCGTATTATTATCAATTCGGATTTTACTTTCAATAATTTTATCAATTACTTCTTGTGTTCCCTCATCTTTTGTTGAAGATCCTCCACAAGCACTTAATAACACTATAGCCATACCAGAAACCAACACTAACAACCATTTTCGCACAATATCCGACCTCATCTTTTTCTTTTAATTATAACAAACCTCAACCAAAATAACACACTTAATTAAATTATTCACATGCTCTCAGTATTTTTCTTTGAATACCTGTTCTTCGAAAGACTCAATTTTATTCTCACTCGTGATTTGACAAATTAACACACTTTGAATCGTGACATTGTTTACTGTGGACTCACAAAAAATAGAATAATGTGCTGGGTCGTCCAAATTTTGATAAATTCCTTTGACAAAACCAACCGAATCATAAGCGACTTCAACCTCAATAGCCAGTCCGTTTTCTTCAATCAATTCTGGTGTTCCGTACTTTGCCAATGCTTTGTTTCGATCATTAATCGACTGAAAATTATAATAGGCGTTCGCAAATTCGTTTAAGACTTCTTTCTCTGACACTTCTTCATCGCCACTCTCTCCATCAATTTCAGCTACAACGCTCGTATTAGTACTACGAGAAGAGTCTAACGTATCATCGCTAGTCGATATTTCTGTTTGCGGACTATGATCGGTGTCATAAAAAAGGTCTTTCGAATCAGCTTTTGTTTCATTCGATTTTTCAATACTACAACCACTTAAAAAAACAACTAATCCTAAAATAATAAGACTAAAACTCGCAATTTTCTTCATAAAATTTCCTTTCCATTCGACTTATTTAGGTGGAATGACAATCGAGGAGATCGCTCCAGAATGATAAAATTCTCGATCTAACTTCGCACAGACCATCCCTAATTCCGTATTCTGTTCATAGGTTTGAATCCGCCCGCCTTGTAACCCTCGGATAATACCTGTATGACCATACGTAGGATCGGCGCTCCATGAACCTACTTGTCCACCTCTTGACCAGTTAATAATCGCACCCACTACTAATTGATCATAAGTAGGATTTTTAATGACTTTCCAGCCGACAGCTGACCAATCATAAGCAATGCCAATATCAGAAGCAGACTCTGTATTACCAATGACATGGCTTAACGTATAACGAGTCCCTGCACCTAAGCCACAACCATTTAAAACGCCTGAATATTGGGCTGTTAGTCCATAACACTGTCCATTCCCAACACGTTGTCCTAAAAGGTTTTCTAACTCTTTTAAGCCTTGTGAACCAGTTGCCTGCCCTGTTGGAAGACTAGGAGCCAAAGTTTGCCATTTTTTTATCGCAAACTCATCATAATTCGTTAAATGATTGGCTTCAATAATGGACATACAACTAGTGAAATAAGGACTACTTTCAGTAATTCCCGCTGCGGCATAGCCACCCCGACCTAAAATGAGTAAACACGCTCGTGGATCTTTATTCCCCACAACGGCATTAAAATTGGATTGACTAGCCAGCATAAAGCCATAATAACTAAAGCTTGCTTTTACAGAAGGAAACTTCATGTACCAGCCCCCTTCTGAGCCATTCACGCCTCGAGCGGAACCTTTAGGAAAGGGACAACCGGCAAACCATGTAATACCAAAAAAATTATTATCTTCTTTAGCGGGTTGAGAAGTCCCCCATGCACTTTCATACGCCCACTGACTCATCACAACACTCGGTAACAAACGATACTTGACCGCTGTTCCTACAGCGAACTGCGCCACTTCGTCAGGGATATTCCCTTTGCCTGTTATTTCTGGAAATTCAGGTAATTCTTCGGTATATTCGCCTGTAAATCCGATCTCTTCCCCACCAGTTGAGCCGACATCATCTAAAACACCACCAAAGAAAAAGATAAAGAAAAAAAGAAAGAGACAAGGGACAGCGACAATCCCTAGCCATTTCCATTTTCGATACTGTTTAACTGCTTTCATCTTCTGCTTCTTTCACATCTTCCATATGAATCATTACTTCTTCTTCCATTGTTAGCTGATCGTCGCTGGCTTCATGAGTATCGGCTGAATGTTCAGGAGAAATAATCGGTTGATCTGTCTGATTGTTTTCTAAATCGGACGAATCTGTTACTTGATTTTCAGAAGGAGTCGGTGAATCATAAGAAACGCCTGTAGAAGGTTCGACATTCTCGATAGATACAGGCTCTTTGTCATCTACTTCTTCTATCACCTCACGCTCTTTGATTTCAGAAGGCGTTAGGTCATCAAGTGATTCCTCCTCAAATCCCCCCTCTTCTGCCTCTATTTCTAGAGGTTCCACTTCAGATTCTTGCTCAAAATCATCAGCTATTTCAGGTAGTTCGCTTAACTCGTCTTCATCGAACGCTTCGTCGTAGTCGTCATACTCTTCTGGAAGGTCAAGCGCCTCATAATCTTCCTCAAATTCGTCTTCCTCCGCCCAATCTTGTTCTGGTATATCAAGCGAATCTTCCTCGAGTTCTTCTAGTTCTGACGGCTCTTCTTCGTATTCAAAAGTCTCTGAATTTTCTTCCTCGTCTGACTCCATCATAGTTGGATCTTCCTCCGTCAACCGATCATTCGACGTATGATCCTCCTGATCGGAATTGGAATTGGAATCTGAATCCTCAAACCCTTCAATTAACGACCGTCCAACCTCATCAGAATTCATAGTTGATTGACGCCCAGTTAAATGATTCGCATTGTTTCCTTCCCCTTCTGACTCTGTCTCTGGATCTTCTGTTTCTGCTATTTTGTCTTCCGTTAACCCCTTCTCTCGGTCGCTTGTGTGTAATCCTGAATCAGGGATCGTCACATTTCCAGTTATACGACCACCAGTCACAAAGGATAAGATTTTCCCAGAATTTTTATAAAGCAGTGTAATAACAATAATTTTAACAATTAGCGCCAAAATACACGTAACAATATCGACGGTTCCAGCCATACGAATAATCGAATAGTCAATCAATGTCATAATAAAATAAAACACAAACAAACCTAAAGAAATAAAGGCGCCACCTAAAAAGACCGCTAAAATCTTTCCTAACGCATTGAACAAGGAATTGCCAAATTGTGGGATCATACTTAACATGGAAACGATCGGCAGTAAGAATAACATACAAAAAATCAATAATTTTAGTAGAAATTTCGTAGCTGCAATTAATAAAAAGACCCCGCCAACAAAAATATTATTCACTAAGGAAAAAATGGAAATAAATAATTTATCCCAAATACTATCAGGTGTTAGATAAACATTTTTTTCGCTGGCATTTTCTACTAGTTCATTAATTTTGTTTATTTTATCTTCCTTCTTGTCTCCAGCGACTTCATTTTCTTTATACAAGAATTTTTCCTGTTCTTCGGTAATTTGGACGGTTCCAAAATTGATCATAGAATAGGGTTGTTCGATCGCCATCGTAAAATACGCTTCTCTAATGCGATCTACGGACGATTTTTCCCCGACATTTATCGTCTCTTTCGCAATCTCACCATTTTCTCTAAATGTCGGTACCTTGACCGCTTTAACAAGTTGCGTTTCAAAATCATCGGCTAAATGGTTAATGTCTTTCATATACTGTTCGCCATTGCTATAGATCACTGAGTTAATCCCAATAATACAAAAAAGTAAAAACATTTTCTTTAGCGCTTCATTCGGATTTTTGAACATAAATACACAAAAGATTGAAAAAATTGCCACTAAGAAAATTAATATCCCAACAGAACTAAACAATGAATTATACATGGCAATTATGGTTGTAAAAACCGAGCCGATTGTTTGATCAAACACATCATTCGATAAAAAAATCTGTAACCCCAAATCAAATACACGATAAATCCACGCATTCGCAGTCAAAATAAAATTGATCAAACCGTTCATTGCTTGATAGAACGTTTCACTGGCGCTAAACCAAAAAGAACCTTTTGTGTACAGTAAGGAACGATATGAATTAAGTGCATAATTTCCCATGTCATTCCTCCTTAACTAAACCGTTGTTCGGCATTTGAGCCACTGGTTTCTTTGACCGTTTGGAATAATTGAAGCATTTCTGGAAAAAGAGCATGTACACTGATTTTTTGCACATTTCCATAAGGATCAAGCATCAAACACTGTCCTTTCTTCATACCAGATAACCACTCTTTATTTTTTTCTGAAACAGTCACCCCGACATGTTCCAAAATTTTATCTTCTTCTTTTGGTTCATTGAAAGCAAAAATAGTACCAAAATTTCCATGATCGTCTTCTTGGTTCACATCTGCAACTGACTGTGTAGAATAGATCAACATATTATTTTGTGACCGACCAACACGTTTCATTGCATTCAAGACTTTTCGACCGACAGGTGACGTATTGAACAGCCATGCTTCTTCAAACACTTCAAACGTTTCTTCCTCTTCATTCATTGCACCGAATCGTTCACAAAACTTACCTAATGGCACCATTAATGCTAAACTACTTTTTTCTGCCGTCGTATAAAAGCGTGGATCATCTGTTTCTTTTGGTACAGATAAACCTAAAACGCCTACAATCGTAATTCGATTAGTAAAACTTAACCCCTCCGTGTTTCCATTACTAAAACCTAAACGCAAGACACTACCAGCTACTTTTTCAGCTAATAAATCCCCTACTTGTTTCACTTCTTTTTCTTCATGCCCTTGAAGCTTTTCAATCACATTCATCATACCTACACGTTGACCTTGCGCTCGTTCTTCAATGGTTAAACGGATATTACGTGAAACTTCTGTTTGTGCTAAACGACTATCATCTAAATTGATAATTTGATAAATCATTGCTTCTGCAGTATCTTTTGCGTCTGTTCCTTTCAAAAACACAATAGGATCAAGAACGCCCCAGTTTTCTTCTTTGTCAGGATCAAGTGCGACTAAATGAAAAGACCGAACGAGACGATAAAGATAGGGATATTTCTTTTGATTTTCTTTTTTGGCTAGGAAAGCCTTTATTTGTTTATTTTTTTCTGTCTTCGGATCAATAAATAACCCTTTGACGTCTAACATTGCCATATACATGAATAATAAACTGACTAAGAAGGATTTTCCTTGTCCAGTTTCACCAGTAACGACTTGGTGTAATGAAGCAGTTTTCATTGCCTCATTATATTTATTGGCGACAAAAGGATTAGATAAAATAATATTACGACTTCCTCGAATCGCACTTTGCAATGTACTGGCAGGTGTTAAATGGGGATCAACACGCCCTAAATACCAACCAGTATGATAGCCCACACGTTGATTGATCGCTAATAAATTTTCGCAAAAGCCTGCTACAGTCGTTGTTTGAACCCATTTCTTATCAGCTGTTTTTAAGCTCTCACCCATCATAAACTTGTAAAATAAATAAACTTGTTGGAATTGCGCACGAGAAATCTTGATTTTTCGTGCTTTAAATAAAGAAATAATCATTCCTACACGTTTTCGACACTCTTTCTCATCTTTGGCATATACGACAATCCCACCTAACCAATCGACAATTTCTTTTTCAGCGTTTAATTGCTCTTGCAAATTTCCAACGACTTTCCGACTATCTGAAATTTCTCGACCTTCTGCGTTTCCTACTGCTCGACTCTCTCGAACCACATTCTTTAAACGTAAAGAAGAACGATTCGCCTTCCCTTCCATGCCTAAAGCGCCCTTAGTTTGCGTGAAATTCAATTTAAAACGAAGTTCCACCGGAAATGGCAAGGTCTGTACAATCTCCGCTACGTGCATGTAAGAGACTTCTAAAGGGGTATCAGAAATAGGCAACACCGCAATCGCGCTCTCACCTTCAATACTTTTTAATTTCAATACACCTGCTCGACTGCTTGGATCAATTTCAGAATCAGTAATATTTTCCAATGTATCATTGGCATACTCCTCTTCTAATGTATGGGGCATATTCCGAATAAAGTTCAGTCGGTTCAAGTACTTCATTTCTTCTTCATTTAATGGTTTTCCTTGAAACAAATTCATTTTCCGTCTGATTAATAATTCAGCTTCTCGATAAGCTAGAAATTCTTTTTCGCCGACAACAACGTCATACCCTAGTTGTGTCACCACATTGGTACGGAATTTTTCATACGTTTTTTTCATTCCGTCTTTAAACGAATCAATCAATTCATTGGATTTCAATGGAACCCCAATAATCCAATCATAGGTATAAATCAATCCCATTTCATGTTCCAAACGTTTAATCGTATTTTTTGCATAGTATCTAGCTACCTCTGGTAAATCCTTACAAAACGAATCCGACAATTCTTCAAATCGTTCTTCTAATGTCATATCTTTTGGTACCATAAAAATATCGACATTTCCACTTTCCTTTAGCTCACCTATCAAGTGTCGAAATTTTGCCTTTACTTCTTCTTTCTTTTTATCTGCTGTCACTGGCATACTGACAGATTGAATACGATAATATGCCCATATTTCATTATCTTTTGTATACATCATATTCTCGTATACATGCTTTAATGGTATTGCTAATTTCACAAGATCCCTCCAAAAAAGCTAGGAGAATTTCTCCTAGCCCATTTTTTCAAATTGTATTTTTTCATCTACTTCTGCTCGATACTTTTTATCCTGATAAATTCTTTTAGGAATTAACTTATATTGAAGAATATAGCTCACAGAATCCCATAGATAATGATAAATTTTCAAACCGTCTGGCTCAACGCTATCGTACATCATCGTGACACTGATTGGGATCAACGCATAACAAGCTAAATCAAGCCCCGGTATCACACGTAACATGATCATCAGCGGTTTAAATATGGTAAAAAGAGAAAGCAGTGTTAAGGCAAACACCGCAATCTTTGTTACTTTTATCGGATTTTCTAATGAGAATTTTTTTGTCAATTTTTGTACCATATAAGGAACATTTAGTGCTTTTTTATAGTTATATAGATTCTTACGTTTCATGGCTTACCCACCAAAAATTGGTTTAAATAAATGACCGATAGAATCGAAGATAACCACTGGATCACTGGCTAAGAACCAAATAAACGCCCCTACAACAACGGTTGATACCATCATGCCAATCTTTTGCTTAAAGATAAAGTAACAACATAAGGCTAACACAATAATCCCTAATGCTGTTTTCATTTCTCCGGTAAACCATACTTTGGTATCCCCTAACGTTGGTTTGGCTGCTGCTAGATAAAAACTCGTTGATAAATTTACAAAACTGGTTGATAACATATTAATTTAGTCCTCCTAAATAATGATTCATTTTTATAATTTTGTATTGATCGCCTGCTTTTGAAATTTCAAAAGAGAAGTCTTCTTGGTGTAATGCACTTGTGGCATTTTCTTTAAAGGTCGCTCGAACATAGCCATGAATCGAACCTTCTGACTCATAGTATTCAGAAGAATCAATCGATTCTAAAGTATACGCTTCGCCCATCGATTCCACATCGTTCATCATGTATTCAAGTTCTGCCTCTGTTCCACTAGCATATTTTTTTAGAAATAATTCGCAAAAATCATTTACATTTGTATGATCAGTATCTGTTAATTTGTTTCCTTCTTCTTCTACTTCAATACCAGAAAAGCCTGTTTTAAAACTTTCATTTTTAGAAATGGAAGGTAAAGAAACTAAACTAAATTTTCCGTTGTTTTCAACTAAATGCACGACATATACGGATTGATCTTTGATTTTTTCATCTGCTTGTTCTGTCATTGTCACAACTCGATACTTAGCATGAATGATTTTATCGGTCGTATCCACATCAATAAGTTCTGACGAAATAAACTCACGATTGACCGTACTACTCTCTAATTTTAATGAGACATTATCTGCAAAATAAGATTTTAATGCTTCATTTCTAGTACTCATTTCTACACTATTTGTCGATAAAGGAATGTACGTTTCAAAAAATTCTTGCATATAAAAATTCATTCGATAAATGGACGAATAATTGGATTCATTTGAACCAGCGAATTCTTTAGGAAGTTGAGTAACACTCGCCTGTACCTTATCGACACGAGAACTTAACCCTAACGTACGTGTGAAACCAAGCACACTGATACTAACCAATAAAACTAAACTAGCTAAAAATAAACGATTAAATGTTTTAGCTTGCATTGGTTTTAAAGACTGTTTCCCAGTCTTATCTTTTTTAAAGAATTTTTTTGGCTTAGACTCTAATGCAACAGTGGAAAACTGTTCCTCATTTGATACATTCGAATCGTTGTCAATCTCCTGTTTTTCTTCTGTTTCTTCTTTACCCTCATTCTCAGGAATCTGTTCCTGTTTCAGTACTTCCTGTTTTTCTGGGACTTCTTGTTCTTCTTGTTTTTCTTGTTCTTCCTGATCAATTTGACTTATTAAAATTTTTCTATGAATAAAATCAATACGTTCAATTGCTTGTTGATTGTAATAATGCTCGCCTTCTTCATCAATCAATACAATTTCTCGTTCATTTACGTAATAAAATTCATTTAAAATTTGTTCACGTGAAATAGTCGAATCATACGCATAATATTCTTTTTCATAAATTTCATTATTTAACCGAACGGTAATTTTATAACTATCTGTCCGATCACCTTTCACAAGATAAATTTTAGATTCTTCTTTTTTTGCACTTTTTGGTGTTTCTAATTCTCTAAAATGCACTGGCTGTCGATTTTCTTCCTCCTCTCTTTTTTCCTGTTCCGTTGCTTTTGTCTTTTTTTGCTGTAAAAAATGAGCTAATACATACCCAGCCACTCCAATAACTACAACAAGACAAACAATAAATAAAACTATTTGTAACGCCACATCAACACCCCTTTCTTTAAGTTTTGCTCATCTTGACCCACAATGGCTTTTGCTTCAATTCAGCTATTAGCCATTGCTGTTTGGCTCTTATTCTGTGAAAAAATAATCTAGTGATACATCAAAAAAATTAGCAAGTTTTAACACACGTTTAACATTTGGTAACGTCGTTCCTGCTTCATAACTGCGAATGCTTGCCGTTGATACCCCAGCCAATAAAGCAATTTGTTCTACGACCAATTCACGTTCTTCTCTGATTTTTTTTAAATTTTTTGAGAAAAGCTCTGCTTTTAATTTGTCTTCCTCATAACTAAAACGAAACATGTTCTTTCTCCTTTTCTAAAAAACTGAATTTAGTCAAACGCTGTAGTAATTCTTTTCTACTTACATTTTGGCAATAAATTTTAATGTCATTTGGTTCTGATTTACCAAAATATCGTACTTTGTAAAAATCGTAACGATAACCTAATGAAAGTCCTGTTTCGCTGTACATTACTGTACCTTCAATCATCAAGCTAGTTGTCTTTGATAATTTTCGTTCATAAAGCACTGGCACCCTTGGCGTAAAGGGTAGATCATTGCGTTTTGTCCACTCACACACTTTTAAATAGTCTTCTCGATCTTTTGGAGTTGGACTGCTAACAAATGAACAAAATCCATACTTATTTTTTAAAATAGTATTTAAAGGTGGGCTAAACGACCGTTTCACTCTACCAATTCTCCTTGAACGATTACTCGATTATCTGTTGTTTGAACAGTTTGACAAGTAATTAGGGTAATCGTTGGTTTTCGAGTTAAATTTAATTTCTCTGTATTTCTGAAATCGACAACCTCATTTGAAATCACTTGATAATGATAGGTTTTTCCTTGTTTATCTTTTAAATAGATATCCTCACCCTCTTTTAATTGATAAATAGACGTAAACATACTTCCTTCAACCCCCATGTTATGAGAAGCCAGTGCATAGTTTCCACGCCCCATTATCGGATTAGCTAATAAAGTTGTCGCTCCATAAAGCATTTTTTGATACGTTGTTCCTTCTAAAATAGATAATTTCAATTGAATCGTTGGGATTTCAATTCCACCAACTACTTGATCAGACATACCCTCACGATTACTTTGCGCATGATTAATTTCTTCAAGTGTTGGACGCTCCATTTCAGAAAAATCTTCATTACCTGCGGAATCAAGCTGACTTGTATTCGTCAATTTGGATTCTTTTGTCGATGGAGTACTACTTTCCTTAGACGCAGTCTCGCTCTTCTTGCTTATCCCCGATTCAGTGATTTCTTCTTCATAAATAGAACTATCTGATAAATCGTTCCTTCGACTTTCTTCTATAAAGCTTGTATCACTCGGTTTAATTTCCCTTTCTTTTCCTGCTGAATGGTCAATACTGATATGAATGATAAAAAAAATCATATAAGAAAGAGCAATCAGACCGATTCCAATTGCTCCAAATAAATGTTTTTTTTTAGTTGTTTCTCTCATTCTTTTTACCTTTCACCAAAAAGACACCCATTAGACACAAGGCAGACACAAGACAGACTAAAACAGTTACCACTAATAATTGATTATTTCCATTATCAATAGCTGTTGGTGGTAAAATTTCAGGTTTTTCTTGTGGCACAATAACATTCACTTGATTCGTTGTTTTTTCTTCATCGCCAATTATTTGATAAGCGATATTCGGTACACGAATATTTCCCGAATCATCAACGTAACTTGAAAAGTCAACATCTGTCTTTACCGTTCCAGAGATAGTTAATCGATATTGCTTTCCTGCTAAAATAGAACCATCTTCAATTGACCATGTAGCTTTTTCCGCCTCTTTATCAATAAGCAAGTTCCCTTTATCAGTAATATCTGTAAATTCGACCTGATCCCCTAGATCAGCGATTTCCATTTTGATTGATTTATCATCTAACATGAAAACATCTTCTAAATCATCATAAATAGAAACTGGCTTTCCAATCGAAGAATACGGTACACCTGTTGGATTAGAAATAACAAATTCAACAACTTCGCCTTGTTTCACTTGTGATACATCTACTTCTTTCCCATTGGAATCTTTAATTTTTTTAATTGGGTTATCATCTGGTGTCTCGCCAACTTTTGTTTGCGTTTGATTCGTTAATTTTTCTTGATTATTGATTACCGTTTTTGCTTGATTTGGAAAATAATACATCTTCTCTTCTTGATTAAAATATTTATCGAGATTCATTGCTTCACGAACGTTCGTATCAAAGCTAAATGTATACGTATGACCATAAAAATCTTGCGTATTCAAGGCTTCTTCTGTAGCTACAACATGTACTTTGTTTCCTTCAGATTGATCTTTAAAAAAGTTAGAACGATCTTCGCCAGATTCATCTACTACTTTGACCTCTGATATTCGTTCTAGTTCTGGTATAATTTCATCAATCATTTCAAACGAGCGGTGATAAAATTGTTCTAATTGCCCTGAAATGTTTTGAGTAATACTATAAGTGAATGTTTCATTCATTTGCGCTAATTGATTTTGTGTCACTTCTTTTTCATCAATATCCGTTACTGTTTTTTCAGGATTAGGATCATCAGATCTTGCAGGTTTAACCGCTGTATTCCCAAACCAACTCCACTCCCAATCATTATTGACTGGTAATTTATCGGTCGCATGGGCTGATCCAAAACTAACTGTAAATTTTGATAAATCTCTAAATAGCACTGTAAACATCGCATGAATGTCATAATCATCACTTCCTTGATTATTCACTTCTGCAAATGTCTTTGATTTGTCCTCATTTTCTGTTAAAACTAACCAGCACGTAGGATCTGCCAGAATACCTGTAGATTTATCTAACATATCACTATGCAACGTAATATATTGTGTCCAATCGATATCAGAAAAAGTATAAAAACCATCTAAATGAATAGGTTCATTTGTACCAGCTTTCAAGAACTCAATACTGAAAGTCGCTTCTTGAATCCTATTTTGATAAACCCCTACTTGATCTCTCGTATTAAAAGCAATTTGACCATCTGTTGGTACCTTTCCATCAGTCGTCTTTCCTTCCTTAAAATCCTCGATAATAAATCTGGCGTCCACCTCTTCCCCAAAAGCACTCACATTGCGATAGATAACCCCTGACTTTCCTTTTTGAACATCTTTTATTGGAATACTAACCGACCGATCCTTTTGTTCACCTTCTGGAGTCTTCATTTTTTCACTCCAAGAATCACCAATGGTTTCGACCGTTGTCTTCCCCTTAATAAACTGAACAAAAAAACTATAATCAGAAGAAATAACTGTATCATCTGTAACCACAGTAGTATTAGGATCATCAATTAATTTGTTTGAACCATTCGTCTTAGTAACTTGTCCTAACTGCTCTGAATTTAATTTCACGCTTTCTGATAAACTGCTTGAATCACTACTGCTTGTTTCTGTTGCCCAAGTATTCACACTACTCGTTGCAACACCAGCAACCGTTCCTACAAGCATCATGGCAACTGCCACATGCTTTTTCATATTACTTTTACTAAAGTTCTTCACGTCACGTCCTCATTCCTATTAAATTTGAAACAACTAAAAAGGACACGATTTCTTTCGCCTCCTCTAAATTTGTTACTATTTTTATCGATCGTGTTAATTGCATGTTAAGCGGAACAAATCATTTCTAAGATAGGTGTTGTTTGCACTTCTATCACATGTTGTTGTTTCTCACTTAATTCAATTTCATCGATAATTTCTTGAAATTCTTGTGTACCTTTAATCTCATCAATTTCTTGTATGATTTTAGCAGTGGCAGCTGCTGTCCGTTTAAACCAGTTCTTTGATCGTTCATACAGCTGTTCGTTTGGTTCAACAGCTAAACGCATTTTTTCAGCGTCCCCTAAGAAAGTTTGCCATTTTCGGTTCACGCTCCAGTATTTTCTACTAACACCTGCTCTTCGATCAGTAAACAATAAATAATCTTTTATGATACCCAAGACAATATTTGCTAAATCTCCAGAACGCATGAACTCTTTTATCACCAACATTGCACGTTCGTTCTTAAATCGTAGTTCATAACGATTTTTTATTGGCACTTCTTCGACAGGAATCCCTAATTTCCGAGCTTGTTCGTAATTTTTTTGATAAAAAGTGATATAGAACTCACTTTTCTTCGATCCAAAATAAATACTTGTGCCTTCCTGTTTCTTTTCGGAAATACTTCCTGAGCCATTAAAATCAAATTTACGAAATCGTGAAATTAATTCTTGCCGAAACACCTTGTTTAAGAGCGTTGGTATACTTAAATATTCTTGATAATCATTGATTGCCAAATCAAGTCTTGTTACTCGGCAATTATATTCAAAACAGCAATAAAAAAAGTCGAACCACGTTCGACCTTGCGCTTCAAGGAAGGCTTCAAATTGACGACAACCTTGTCCTGATAGTTGAATTAATACACCACGTTCATCATTCTTCTTTGAATAGAGAACTTGGATATAATCTAATTGATAACCACCTATATAACCGTACAAATGTGAATCCACTTCGGCAAAATAAGCTTTCTCAATCTTTAACACATCTTTAAATATGCCAGCAACATCATTTACAGGAAATGTGACTCTCAGATAATCAATAATACATTCTAACGGATCATGTCGATCCTGCATGGCAATATAATCAAAAATTTTATTTAACGTTTCCTCAGAAACTCTCACTATATCACGCTCTAATTCACTGATAACCTGACGACTCACACCTATTTCCTTTGCAAACTCCGTTTGCGTCATACGAAACCTTATTCTTGAAGCTTTTACGCTTCTTCCTAAGTCATTTAATACTAAATTATCAATCGTTTCTCCCCCACTTAATTTAGTTGTCAAAATCACGATTTTTTTTCGAGAGTGTGCAACCAATGAAAAAGCTGTTATATCAGTCTTTAGAACCTCTGAAACTTGAATTTTACATCTCCACTACCCCCCTGTTAGAGTACGGGGGTTACAGCTTGACGAGCAAAGCTCGCCAAGCCCGTTTTTCCCTATGTTTTTACTTGAAAATGGCGCAAAACCAGCGCCTTTCACGAATTTGTAAGCTTACTGTTCAGTCCTCACACGAGGAGACCTCGTATTCGTCGTTGCGTTCAACGGTGGGCGCTAAAGCGCCCACCTCTCACAAGGAGACCTTGTTCGCTCCGCACAGTAAGCAACAACTTCGGAAAACTTTCCAACTCAGTAAAAACGGTCAAAACGTTGGCATAATGTAGCCATATCAACAAGTTCTGTGTATCATATTCCGCCTTCGATTTCTAACTCTTTTTCAAGTTGTCCTTTCTCAACTTCCGATAAACTTAATCGTGAATAATCTTCTTCAATCATGTTCGGTATTTTAGACAAAGCTTCCTTAAAATCAAAACTTTTAGGAACTAATGGAGAATAAGCCTCCCTTGGCATTCCTCCATCACTAATATAACCACGTCCACGTACTTCATTATTGAAGAAATTCTTATTTTCTCCAGCTTTCCCAAAAATCATTCGATAGCCGTTTCCTTCTAACTTACCAAGAGAAAGACGTAAATTAAATTGATCTCTTAATTTACCATCAATATCTTCCGTGTCTGGGCGTTGAGTTGCTAGAATAATAAAGACACCTGCTTGACGACCTTTTAGAATGATTTGAGTTAACGGCTTCATGATTTCTTGACGTTTTTTAAAATCATCATTTACTTCTGCCATTAACGCACTCCACTCATCAGCAACTACAAAATAAGGTGCCATATCGTAGTACGTATAATCTGCTCCCCATTTATAATTTGAGTGTGTTTTCATATACGCAAAACGATTGATCATTTCTGTTTCAGCGTCTTTTAAGCAACGTACAATGCGATCAACGCCACTAAAGGCATGATTTTTAAACGCTGGTAATTCGCCAATTGCGACTAAATCTGCGTTTTTAGGATCGCAAATATACACTGTACCTATCTTTGATAAATGTAAAATGAGCGTAAACAAGAAAAAGGTTTTCCCCCCACCAGTACCACCACCAATAAGCATATGTGGCATTTTAGCAAAATCCCAAGTAAAATCTTTCATGATTTGAACTGACGTTTTTGTTACTTTCACATCATTAATTGAAATACGATTCGTTCCCAACCCAATTAAAAGCTCATGTTGCGTAAAACCAAGCTCGCTTCTTGAATCAATTAGATCCGCAAAAAACATTTGTTCTAATACAGGACCAATTTTCAACATTTGTTCATGATACCTTTTACCGTCGGTTGGTACTGTGATTAACGTTGTAAACTTTTTATGCCGATAGTATAACTTAGGAAATTTGATTCTTTCTTGTGCTTTTCCATCTGTTCCTTTTTTTATTTTTCGATCAACCCAATTACGACTAACAATCATTTGAGCTAACATTTGTCGGTGCAAAACTCGTACAAAAAATTTCCCTCGTACTTTTGAAGTTCTTCTTATACCTGCTAAAACAACAAAAATCAACGTAATTAAACCGACTAATTGGGCTGTTGGAAGTATCAATACTCGATACTCAAATCTACTATTTGCGATCATCGGTTTTACAATAGGATAGATTTGAAAGTAACAAAAAAAGCCTACCCCAACTAAAAAAGGTAAAGCCATAAAAAACAAATAAAAGCGATAAATGTTTGTATGAATTTTTCTTATTTTAATCCCTCGATACCGAATAAATTTAGAAATAGTAAATCCTCCTAATTATTTTGATTCTTTTTTGGATCTTTTGGAGTATTCGTCGTTCCAACTGGTTCAGTTGTTGGTTCATTCAATTTTTTGATATCTTCCGCAAACACTTGAATATAGCTACTTGCAAAATTTCCATTTCCAAAACCCAGTAGATTAGTCGTCGGATTCACTAGTTTTACTTTATCACCAGCAACCAATTCACGTAATGGTGTTTCAACTGGCACAGTAATAATTTCTTCAGATAATTGTTTCCTCGCAATTACAACATAGCGTAGCGCTACTGGAATACGCTCACCTGTATCTTCATCCACTTCTGTTTTTGGTGACTTCATACGTAAAAAGGTCATGTCTCCAAACGTTTCATCTGCATCAATTTCCATGCCTGCATTCAATTCATTTCTTTTAGCCATTTATTTTCCCCCTACACAGTTCCTTTTTTAATACTTTGTGCAAATATACGCCAACCTGTAATCGCTCCGCTACCTGTACTCTCACTGATAGGTTCAACTCTTACATCTGCAATTGACACCACATCACCGAAAGCAAAGTCACTTAAATTCACACGAGTTGGAAAAATAACTTCAATTGCTTCTGACTGCTTAGCGCTTAGTAAACGACAATAGTTACCAACATGCTTACGAGCTTGTCCCAAACCTTGTGTATATTCTGCACCTTTAATTGGTTTTCCAACAAAAGATAATGTTCCAAATGTTTCTTGTGGTTTTATCTTTAAAAATTCCATGTATCGTCCTACTTTCTGTTTCTTGTTTTACTGTCCATTTTAAGTAAACATTGTCTGACAATGAACTAGTTTTTCTTGTAACTCTTTTTTGGCTTCTTCAAAATAAAATTCTAAAAAATTATCGATCTTTCCGTCCAACAGTTTATGGCAATAAGAAATAGAATCCCTTTGATTGGTAAACTGCTGTTCTTCATATTCTTGCAAAGATTTTAAGTGAAGCTTTTCTGAAATTTGTTTTAAACGAATTACTGCTTCGTTATACTCTTGTTCCAATTTGTTTAAAGGATTTGATCCTTTCTTTTCTGCTAATTGATCTCTACACTGATCAAAAAAACGGCTGTAATCCGAAAAATAATTTCGAACTTTTTCTGTAAATAATTGATTAAAATAATCTGTATTATACACTGCGCCTGCCTCACTTATATTTTGGCTTTTTTCTTGTGCTATCTTTTTTTCAGGGATCATCATGGCATTTCTGCTCCAACCGCACACCTGAAATACAGACACTTTGTCAGTCAAATACCCTTGCTTATTCTCACGAAATCACAAGTTCCATCTAGTATCATCAGCGCTCGCTTTAGCAAGCGTCTTAAGGATTTTATAAATGGTTCCTCAACCAACTACACAAATTAACTAAAACATGCTATAGTATAGTTTCCTAGGCTATGCTATGCACATTTGTTATGTGTATATGGAACAAGAAAGAAGCTATTACTGGATTTTTTCTTGCTCACTATTCAGTTGTCAAAGATCATTCGTTAATAATTGAGTTGATTGTGATAACCGTAAAAAAAAACGAAAAAAAGAGTCAGTCGCCTTAGTAGCAACTGACTCCTTTTTTCACTGTTAAAACGTTGGTTGCGCCGATAAATAACATGATTCCACACACAATAGATTCCCTACGTTTCCTAAAAATTATATATAAAAAATAAATATAATAATTATAAATCGTAGAACTATTACCAAGAATGTGTTATCATATTACCGTTGTGGCGCAAGCCATAACAGTGAAGGAGCCTAGGTGTGCTAGGTCTTGTGGCTTTCTGGCGTCGAAGGGTTACCAGCCCTGAGCCTTTAAGCCTTCCTTCATTTTTTTTGTATCTACGTACACATAACTGACTGTGCTAAGTATCACAATCAACTCGCTTACGACTTTACCCTTAATTAAAATAATTGTCAAGTAAAATATCGGAATAAGCATATATGTAAAATTTAATCAATCAAATCTTACAAGTAAAAAGTTTAACATAACAAAACCAAATAAACAAACGCTTGTTCTTTTTTTGCGTCCGAAAAATCATAACCGTTGAGTTTGAACTCATAATCGTTATTTTAAATTAAATTATAATTAGAAATTCGTGTTTTTTATCATCGTTTTATTTTTATATTTAAGCGTTCAATACTGAAGTCCGCTTACTATATGTTTGCGAATTAGATACAAATTTGCTATAATTTAATTAACAAAAAGGAGCTATGCGCGAACATAGCTCCCATGTAGAACCGTTAAAAAGACGGTGACTGTTATAATACGGATTTAACCATCTACAACTGGTCAAAGTGCTAGATGGTTATTTTTTTTGGTCTTTATGGTCAATAATCAGCAAAACTAACGTCGCAAAAGCGATCATCAGTTGGATTGCTTCAAAAGTTGACACTTGCTTACTCCCTTCTAGGGATAAAGCTATGAACCATAGGCATCACCCCTTTTTCAAGAGACTAGCCACCATCTTTTCACTTCTCTACCTCTCAATTATATCATATTTTATAAGCTAATTTCTTCGATAATTAGTCTTTTCTCTAATAGTAATTTGTGAATCAAATTATTAACCTAATTTTCATTTCCAATACTAGGACTATAGATTTTAATAATTTTTTTGGATAAATGTAACTCCATATCTAAATTAGTTACACCACTATATAATCTATAATAAAAAGGCAATTCGGAGTACATGGAACATAAAAAAGAAGCCATTCTTTTGACGAACGACCTCTCCTTTGATTTGTAATATCCAAAACCATTATAGCACTTTATTTTCCGCTAATTTAAATCATATCAATCTTTTCTCTGAACAGACATCCCTATACCAGTAAGTTCAGATAACTCATCTAAACTTAAATAATTTCCAATTTTTACAATTTGTTTATCAATTTCAATGATTGGTAAACTTTTAATGTCTTTAATTCTCAATAGCTCGAAAACTTTAGAATTTTCAATAAAAGGTTTAATTGAGTCACTTAAAATAAACAAATTTGTTTCTAATTTTTTTTCATTTGTACGATTATAAAACTCTTTTGTAGCAAAATCTTCATGTAACGATTTGAAAATAAATAGTTCTTCATCATCAACTTGATCAAACACATAATATGAAATTATCATTTTCCTATTGTCAATCCTCCTGCAGTACTTGAAACCGATCCAACACCAAAAGTATTGTATACCTGCATAGCCAATCTAACACTATAATAATTTCTTTTTCCAGTATACGTAAAATACATACCTCCGCTATAACCAGTCACATTATATAAATTTACTGTCTGTGTATATGATTGTACATTGCCTAAATTTAATCGTGTAGATATACGATACATTGGTGAATTTGGACTTGTTATAATATATTCTGTGCGACCTTGAGTATTACTTATTTTTTTCGTTGAAGCTGTTAATCGTAACACATTTGCAGATAAACGTAATTTAGAATCTTGATCAGACACAGTTTCTGTAGTATAAAAAGTATCTCCACTATCAAATCCTTTAGACTTAAAATATTCTTGTTCATCTAACGTTAATTCATGGAATGGAATAGCTTGTTCTTGTGTCTGTAAATCAATCTCTTCACCATTTACTACCATACTTGACAATCCAAAACCAACAAAACCAAATAAAGAAATTAAAACTATAGTTAATACTTTTTTCATAATACGATTTCTCCTTTAAGTTTTCTCCAAATTAAACAACAACAAACTATCTTTAATATTCTCTAAACCACAAACATTTTAAATTTTCTGAATTTTCAGTCTTAAACAGACAACAAATTTCTCCTAATTCTAATCCATCGCTAACCCTCCTAAAATTTCCATATTGAGACTATATCATGACTGAAATAATTTTTAGCAAAAATATCATAAAAAGCTATTTTAAACACATAATCGTGTTACATATGTAAAAAAAACTAAAAAAGCTTATGATTTAAAAAAATATAAAAATAGAGGTCGTTCTGTTAAAGAACGACCTCTATTTTTATTTGTAATACTCAAAACTATTATAGCACTTTATTTTCTGCGGTGCTTTTTATGAAAAAAACACAACTATACTAGTAAGTACATGATAATTCATCTAAACTTACTAACATTCCTTTATTCAGCTTCTCGAATTGTTGTTATTCCCACAATTTGAGTAAACTGACTTTCAGTAATATTTAGTTTTTGAGGTGGATTTCCAACATTTTTATTCCACCAAATTCTCTTTTCAAATGGAAAACTTTTCACAGACATAAACTCTATATAAAAGTTTTCTAACTGGGCTTTTTCTGAATTTCTTAGTACAAATGTGCGAGTGATACTAGTTCTAGGGGCTATATCTCCTAAATATATTCCTCTGGGTCTTTCTTCTTCATCAAGCGAAATTAAACCACTGTGCATTTCAGCAATATTTTCAGGAGTTGCAACTGTCACATTGTAAATAGTTAAATCCGAGCCATTATGTAATGTAACATCATACTGAATCTTTTCAGTACCAGAAAATACTCTATTATCTTTCAAATCGATACTAACTTGATTTATTCTGTCTAAAGATACTTGTCTATACGATAATAAACTTATTAATAAACTTAAAGTAGCTACAACTATTGTAAAAATATCTTTCCAGTTCTTTTTAAAAAATTCTTTCAACAGATCACTCTTTCCTTTGGTTTTGAACTCATAATCGTTATTTTGAATTAAATTAAAATTAAAAACGTGCGTTTTATCTTTATCTAAGCGTTCAATACTGCAGTTCGCCTAGTCTATATTTGCGAATTTGATAATATTTTGCTATAATCTAATTAACAAAAGGAGCTATGCGTCAACATAGCTCCTATGTAGAACCGTTAAAAAGACGGTGACAGATATTAATTGTTTTATTCAAACCATCTAACGCCCTGTCAAAGTGTTTAGATGGTTATTTTTTGTCCTTATGGTCAATAATCAGCAAAACTAACGTCGCAAAAGCGATCATCAGTTGAATTGCTTCAAAAGTTGACACGTGCCTACTCCCTTCTAGGGATAAAGCTATGAACCATAGGCATCACCCCTTTTTCAAGAGATTAGCCACCATCTTTTCACTTTTCTACCTCTCAATTATACCATATGCCATCAGTTAATTTCTTCGATAATCAGTCTTTTTTCTAATAACAATTTGTGTAATAAATTTCTTCCTTTTTTTTCATTATCAATACTTGGAGAATAAGCATGCAGCAGCTGACTAATTTTACTAGCCAAATCTAACTCCATATCCCTAGTGGTTTTATCTCCATATCTTTCGTAGTAGAAAACCAATTTAACATAGGAGTCATATACATCATAATGATCAAAAATAGTTTGAAAATATGAATAATCCAAGTTACTTAATGAATGACCAAAAAAAGCTATTTCTTCAATTTCATCTTTACTAGGCAAAATATCTACCTTATAGTTTTTTGCTAATTTTGTTTCAGTCATTTGTCGAAAGGTTTTCGTAAAACTATAAACTTCTGAACTAGGTAAAATGGCTTCTTGATCTATACCAAATAATATTGAGTCTGTTTCAGCTTTTCCATGAACATTTATAACATCTAAGCTTCTTCTACTAAAAGGATCTGTATAGTTAAATGAAAAAATTTTGTCAGTAAAATTATTTATAGATTTACCAGAAATTTCACAAATTTTATTTATTGCATTATGCTTATAAGAATTTTTGCTAGATTCGGTTTTAATATATTCTGCAAAATCTTTTTCAAATAAACGTAATTCATCATACAAATATTGTAAAAAATCATCCTCTTGATACTTCTTATTTCGATCGGGTAAAAAACTTGCTACGTGTAAACAAACCCAGCTAGAAAGACCCATATCGTAATCCTCATTAATAACTCGACAAATTTCTTTAAATGAAGGTGTTTCTGTTTTTTCATTAGTTAAAAAATCTAACATTCTATCTTCAATATTTTGCCATTGAATATCTTCTAAATTTATTTGACCAACTTTTTGAAAATAAAATAATACGATATCCCAAAAAGTTAAATTACTAGCTTTGATTGTTCCTTGCATACCTAACCTTATCTCAAGTACCTCATACTCATGTATATTATAAAAACCTTTCTTTCTCTTAGCATGAGTAGTTTTAAGATCAAAAAGTGTAGAAAATGAATACACAGGAGCATTTAGTCCAGTTGATCCAAGTTTATGCTTTTGTTCAAATATTCTATAAATTTCTAATAAACCATCGTTTATATTTTCAGTAATTCTTTTTTCAAAAAAGTCCGCATATCTAGATTTTAAGCCACAGGCTAAATCAAAACCATTGCCCAAAATGATTAATTTTTTATTTTCCATTTTTTATACACCTTTTTGTTATTTAACTATCTAGTTTACATAATCTCGATTATAACAAGTATCAGTTCTATCAACTTTTTTTGCCCTTTTAACTGAAATTATAACACGACTAAGACTAGTAACTGTGGACTCTTTACTAAAAGATACTCTGAGCCAATTCCTATGGTCACTACTGATTTCAAACTTCGCTTGTCCAATCATGCAAAGAGACCGTCGGGAATGCTTCTCTTGATTCAGCTTGTTGTTTTGCAGCAATCGGATTTTCCATAAACCAGTTTTTAACGTAAACAAAGATTAGATTTTGAATATTTTCAACTTTTTCTGTTTTCTGTTTTTGATAGGCTTTTAAAAGAGTTTGATATAATTCTTGCTCGGCATTAAGCCCATAAATATCTAGATCCTCAAAAATAATTTTAGTCTGAGTATCTTTTTCTGCTTTTGCTTTTGCGTTATGGATTGTCTGAACGGTCTTTTGAGCTTCACTGTAACTAGATGAGAATGTTTTAATCAAACTTAGTACTCTCTCAGGGATAAACGTGGCAATGCTATTGTCTTTCATGATCGTTTCAAAATTATCTAGCAATAATTGATCTTGTAGGTGATCTTTCTCAGTGTCTATATTGTGTCTGTTAGTGTCTAAGTTATTATTATTAAGTTCTTTGGCAGATTTTGCTAGTCCGCTATTATCAAAGGATTGAGAGCTTTTCGAGTGGGTAGCAAATTCTGCTAGTCCGCTATTATCAAGGGATTCGGAAGTTTTTGCTTCTTTAGACTGGGTAGCAAATTCTGCTAGTCCGCTATTGTCAAGCTTTTGAGCATGATTTTCCCTTTTTTGCATTAAATATACATCTTGATTTGATACTTCTAGTTCCGCTAAATAAAGTCTATTTTTTTCATTTTTACCAGTAGTTTTGTTGAATCCCATAGGCACTTGTTTTAGAAGGCAAAAATCTTCTAATTCTTTTTTTATGCTTGTAATACGTCGCTCGCTGCAATTCATCATATTGGCTAATTCTTTTCCAGTAAATTCGAAATAGAGATTACCTTGCTCGTCAATTTGATTTTTTATTATAGCAAGTTCACTTCTTGCTTTTAATAGCATGTATGCAATTTTTGCACCTTCCGACAATTCTTTATAAGTATCACTTTCAATAAAGACTTTTGGGTATTGATAGTATAATTCGTTATAAGCACGATTTGCTTTTAAATAATTAAAAGTACTCATTGTTTGCCTTCTTTCTTAAAAATTTATATATCAATTCTCGATTTTCAACAATTGAACTATATCATGTATTTAAACTTAATAAAACAACTACCGTATTTAAGGTATAAGTTATACATTAAAAAAATAAGTATAAGTTATACTTTAAATCCAAATAATGTATAACTTATACTTTAAATATAATTATGATAATGCTGATTTAATAGCTAATATATTGGTGGATAATTAACTTATACTTTAAATAAATTAAAGTATAAGTTATACTTTAATTTATGTTTATATGATATAAGTTATACTTTAATTTGATGTTACATGAGGAAAAATTATTTTGGTAGCTTATCAAATTCTTCTTGTATTTCTTCTTTTATATGTTCTTCTTTTGCTACTCCTAGTCTATGCTGGATATACGAATCTGCTAATGTGTTTACGATTTTTTCAAAAGAAATTCGTCCTTTTTCACTTTGTAACTCTGTCATATAATCTTGTAAAATTGATAATTTACTATTTAATGCTGGAGAGATCTTCTTGGGAACTGATACTTTATTTCTTGTATCGGTAATTGAAACTGGTCGTCCTCTTTTTTTGAAGGATATATTTTTTGTGTTACTCAACGCACTATTGCTAAAGTTAAATTCACCGGATATATTTACGTCTTGTCGTTTGTTATTTGGTAATAATGGTTCAAACTCACCATTTTTCATTGTTTTAGGAATATCAAAGTCTTTAGGCATTACCTATACAACTCCTTTTATTTATTTAAAAACTCTTGTCTGGCATCCAGTTCTGCCAAAATATTTATAAATACTTGGTGTGCTTTATAATCCCATTGATCAAAATTTCCATTTTTATATTTTCTTAATTGTATGCCAATTTTAGAGTATCTTCTTAATCTCTTTTGATAGTGAATGAGATTTTTGGATACCACAGTTCCGTATTTTTCGATTGCTTCTTCTAATATTTCTTTATCAAAATCATCATTTGGTTCTACCATACAAGGTACAATATCTATAATTTGTAAATTAAGTTTATATCTATCGACCATGAATTTTTGATAATTTACATATTTGTTAACTCCTTCCAAAGATTCTTCGGCTGTCTGAAATGAAATTATCGAATAGTCTGAAGCTGCCATAGCATTATCGGAAAACTCGCTAATTGTCGGCGGAACATCAATAAATATTTCTTGATAGTTGTTCTTTATTGGTAGAAGTAATTTTTTTAAGACTGTAACTTGATCTAATTCATTTTCATGTTTGTTTGCAAAAGAAGAGAACGATCGAAAACTTGTGTCACATGCTAGTAGATCAAGGTTTTCATTTATATTAATAATACTACTTGCTAATTCTCCCTTTGCAATACCAGTTGTTATAGTAGTGTTGATAGTGGTTATACCAAAAGTTCTTGCAATAACTTGTGTTAAGTTTGCTTGTGGATCTAAATCTATAATGAGTGTTTTTCTATTTCTTATAATTGCATTGTCATAAGCAAGCATGCTGACAATCTTAGTTTTACCAACGCCGCCTTTGAAATTGCCAACTGTAAATGTAGTTCCCTGAAAATTATCCATATAAATCCTCCTAAGCCTTAATTGATATTTAAAGTATAACTTAAATATCAATAATGGTCAATAATAAAAGTATAAGTTAAATATTGTTCTATAAAAACGTTGAAATATAGGCAAAAAAAAGTATAAACTATACTTTTTTGTTAAAGGTATAAGTTATACTTTTAATAATTAAGGTATAACTTATACCTTAATGAGTTGGTAAATATAAATTTTTAATCTATTTGTGTCTTTAATTTTCGCCGCTGATTTGAAGTAAATTGGTCGTATTCATTTTCTAGTATCAATAATTTTTCATACACATCAGACATGTTTAAGCTTGCCGCAAGTCCTAAGTCATAAATGAAACCTACGGGCAGTGATTCAACTCGTCGATTCCGTGTGATCCAGCTTGCGACAGTACCTTGACTATAGCCATAAGACTCACAAAATTGATCCACAGTAACTCCTAGATACTTGATAATAAATACGTTGATTGGGTGGGAATAAACAAAAGTATTTCGAGACATGGTGGGTAAGCCTACCTCTCCTAATATTATTGCTTTCGCAATAATATTTTAACGTTTATAACCTGCTATTGTCTACTTCTTTTATTCACTAGGACTAATCCCTAATATCGGCATCAAAAAAATAGGCTTAACCCATTCTTGGTTGTCTATTCTTTCTTCATCCATATAGAGCTGTAGTCCAATCACACCTAATTGCCTCTTGAGCGCGTATGGGTTCCAATTGGCTAAATCTTTGATACTCAAGATTCCCATATGATTCAGTCTTTTTTTCATTCGTGAGCCAATCCCCCAAAAGTCCGTCATATCTTTAATCGTCCAAATTTTTTCTGGCACATTTTGATACGTCCATTCCGCCACAAATCCTTTATTATGCTTGGCTTCATTATCTAAGGCAAGTTTAGCCAAAAGTGGATTATCACCGACACCGACGGTTGCGATCAAACCAGTTTGACGGTAAACGTGTAACTGTATCTGTCTTGCGAGCTGTCTGCGTCTCTCACTTCTTGTACCAGGTGTCGTAAATAAGTTCAGCGATTTTGTTACTTTAAGAATTGATTCGTCGATCGAATAAATCAATAAGTCTTCATCTGCGACGTATTGCCGAAAAATACTGTTTACTTCCATATTTTTCTTTATATACAGGTTCATTCTTGGCGGAACAATGTGCAGTTCTTTAGGCAAAGGATAAGGTAAATCACGTGGTCTACTAACGTTTGTGATTCCGTATTTACTTTTGGCAGTGGGTGAAGCGGCTAAAGTAAGTCCTGACCCTGTATTATCTGCTCGACTCATCACAACTAAAGGCGTTGTTAATGGATCTAAATTTCTTTCGACACATTCAACGCTCGCATAAAAACTTTTTATATCGATCAAAAAGTAATCATTGACTAGCTCATTTGAGTAAACAAGCATATTTTTCTCCCCCATTTCAATTCGATTATACAAACATACGTTCGCATTTGTAAAGGGGAACATTCTAAAATAGCAAAAAAGTCAGACTATTTGTCTGACTATCATACACCTACTTATTTTTTTCGTTTAGCAATTGAAAGTCTTGATCAATGAATTGGTAACAATTCCCACAATTTTTACAATGGTATTGTTTCGTTTGAATATTGAGTTGAATCAGCTCACCACAAGCACAATCGATCGATACAGCCGTTCTTCGTTCTAATCCATATAATGGACGTCCCCAAAAAGTGTAGCCTAATTGTTGTTCTTTCATTCACTTCATTCCTCCATAAAAATATATTTTATCTGTAGTTGGTATAACGCTTAGTTCAACCAATGATACGTCTCAATGAGTGAACCGGACCTTAGAATGTTCGTATGAACAACCATATTTTGAATTAAAACAGATTACTCCCTATTTACTATCTCTTAACTGTAACACATTTGTATTTAATGTTTCGTCTAAATTTCCCTCAGTATTTGTTTCACAACAATGTGAATTGAAATATTTATTCTTATTGAATGATCAGAAACTCAGAAGTATCCGTCTCTGATAAATTGTTCATGCATTAATAAATTTTATTTTAATGAACAATGATCTAATGATAAGATTATTGAAACAAAAGCTAATGACCGTTCAAATCATATACTTATAAAAAAAGCCTTCAGAAAATATTTTTCTGAAAGCTCTTTTTATAAGATCTATTGCGTTACACTTATTTTATACGACATGAAATACTAGAGAGTTATTGATTTCCACACTTAACTCATTTCCACAAAGTTCTTTGAGGTACGTACGATAGTCCGTCTCAACGATTCGCAGGATTTCTTTTATAGGCCATTTATTATAGTCATAACGAATCAACTCTGCTATCAGTGTTAGTTTCGCATCGATTCCCAACACTCTAGGAAGCTTTTCCCAAAAATTTTCTGGCGAAATCGTACTTATCAGTTGATCGAGTTGCTCGAACTGTTGTACAAGGTAATCATTCAGTTCTTCTGCTTCCCTTTTGTCTTGGGGCATACTTTTTTCAAACTGACGCATATATGCATCCTTCGTTAAGAGTGGTTTCATTTTGTGCACTCCTTTCTTTTTTAATCATTTCTGACTGATTTGATAAAATTTTTCTGCTTATTTATTGATCAGACTACAGTAACCCATCGAGGATTTTTAAATCATCATTCTGGGTAACGATTTGATCTATCAGAGATTCTAAAGACATAGCAAGATAAGAGAAAATGATACTCTTTTCTAATTGTCAGGAACTGCACTTAATTCCCATGTCAACGTTGTCGAATAACTGGTTGCTTCTGGATTCGTTCCTTTAGGTACATACAGACTGACACTTTCTCCTGCCGTCTCGCTATCACCGAAACGATAGATCCAAGTACCTGTCCCCTCATTCCCTTGTGCTTTAAGTAACGTCCGCCGATTTCCAGGTACTAACCTACATGGAACAGTAAATTGGAGTCCTGGTTCCGTTCCACCTTGAGCAGTAACGACTTGTTGGTTTGACAGAATTAAACTAGCTCCATTAAGCATTTGGTTCTCTTTGCCTTTAAACTGTTCATTTTGTGTAACCGCCAATTCCCAACCGTTTCGCTTAGATTCTGGACGTCGATCACTAATCTGAATATAATTTGGGCGATCTTGTGTTTCATTGACCGTTCCGTCTTCGTTCAGTAAACGTTGCGGTTGCGCATAATATGTTTTATCTTTGACTGAGATATTCTGTTCTCCAAAATTGAAGCGAGAGGCAAAATCGATACTTAGTGGACCTTGTTCTTCTGGAAGAACTGGTGGATTTTCTGGAGTCACTTCTATTTCAGGATCCAAAGGATCTACCGGTAAAACATTATCTGAGAGCTCAACAATATAAGTTTTAGCTTTTTTAAATATTGCATCATGATAAGTATAATCATTTGCTATCGGATTTCTATTCCCATACTCACTATTAGTTTCAGGCCTTCTAAAAACACTATCAATAGTACTAAAATGATCAATCAAGACTCCTTCGTTGTCTTCCATTGATACTTGTACTTCATCCCCCTCCATTAGCTTACTTTTAAGTTCAAAAGAAAAACTACCATCATTTTTAACTTGTTGCTTTTCTATAAATTGATTATTAATATATAATAAAGCATTATTTCCAGGGATGTTTATTGAGTTTGGAAATGCCTCGATATTAGTTGTATTAGTAGTTAAGTTTATATTATGCCCGAAGTCAACTAATTCCGGTGGAGTTACATTCAATACTGTTATTGGGCTAATTAATTCTAATTCGTCTTCTGACAAAGAGATTCTCCCTTCATTCGATCCTCTGCTGATTGAAACAAATTCAATGGTAGACCCTTTATTAAGAAGGTCTTCAAATTCAAACAGTATTCTTCCTCCTTTTCCTGGATCATTAGCTTCTTTTTCTTCCCAAGTTTGAATTGGAGATTCATTTCCTACGGTAGAAGCTGTATAATTTTTAGAATTATTATCAGGATCTGTAACTTTTATTTCAGCTGTAATTTCATCCGTACCAGCTTCTCTTTTATCATCTAGACCCTCTTTATAAGAAAACTCAGCTATAAATGATTTATCAGCATTCGTCGGCTGTCTAAATCCTTCAAAAATAGGTTTTGAGTTATTAGCTGATATTCTAGATACTCTTCCTGACAGTCCAGGTAAAGATGTTGAAAGATCAGGGTTATTGTTCGAAGAAGCAGAAGCAAAATCCCGACCTTCATAAGAGACATCAATTTTTTTAAAGAAACCGATATCAGGATCACTATCAAAATGGCTTCCTGTTGACCATGCAGAAAAAAAGGTATTAGTAATATTTAAATGAGAACCAGCTTTCGTTCCGAAAATATCTCCTCCGGCTTGTCTTACATTCTTAAAGTCGAAATAGTATGGAGAATCTACATTGAAGTCCATGGTATCTCCTGCCACGAAAACACCATATTCACGAGTACTATTTGAAGATCCTTCTGAATAAAAAACTGTATCTGGATTTTGATTAAACGTTAGATGTCCACCAGCAGAATGCAAAGCTGATGCATAATCATTTATTAATCGTAATTGTGATCTAGTTCCCTCTGCGCCATTGTTATCAATACTAAAACTATTGTTTCCATCGCCAAGATAGACAGTAGAAAAATTTTCTGAAATAGATCCACTACTCGGACGGTCGGTATAATGAGTATTATCTAAATCTAGATTTCCCCCGCTTGTAATACTAATGTTATTATTGGAACCAGCCATGGATATGGCACGAGTATTATTACCAGGGTTATCAAATTCAACATGTTTTGTGAAAACTGACGCATTATTTTTTATAGATAGATTATTTGAACCTCCAGCAAAATTAATTAAAGGATTATTTCTTCTTGCTGAGCTCTCAATGTTTATTTTCGAAAAATTATCTATAGTAACTTCAGCATTCGCTGTACTCATTCCTATAGAAGTACCATACAAATTATTACTTAGAATTTCAGAATTATTATCTACCGTAAAAACTGCAGATTCACCATTCATAAATATGCTTCTACGTCCTCCTGAAAGAACATCAATAGATATCTTTGAATTTTTTGAAACTTCTAAAATAGGTGAAGCCCCATCAATTCTTATAGCATTGTTATTTCCATCTGCTGCAGTGTTTGAGTTGCTCCGTGCACTGATTGATATGTTAGAGTTATCACTTACTTTTAATGATGGATTCGCATTTCCATTTCCTACTAAGATATTTTCATGCACACCAACTCCACCCTCTATAGAGATTGCACTATTATCCAAAATCTCCAGAGAAGAGTCTTGCCCATTCATAGTTATTCCATTTGCAGAACCAGTAGTTTTGATATCAATATCACTTTTTGATGCATGAAAATTAATAGTATTTCCCCTTAAATTTATACCATATCCTATTGTAGTATTGATATTAACATGACTATCATTAAGTTTTATATCAGCACCAGTTCCCTCTAAGTTCACTGCTGATTGCGTTTCGGATGTGACCGATAACTCCGAGTTTTCTACCAATAGTTTAGGATTATCTCCAGATAGATGCAGTCCTCTTTTAGAGGCAGTGCTTCTCACAGTCAGATTGCTTTGTCCGCTGATACTAACTGTTGGTCTTGCTCCTGGTAAAGTAATTACATTATTACTTGTATTAGAAGGCTGCGCTGTTGTTCCTATAGCATCTATAGTTAAACGAGAATTCTCTAAATTGAATTTTGCGTTTCCTCCCCTCATATCGATTACATTTGCTGTCCCTGCTAAAGTTTTAATATTTACATAAGAGTTGTCATTAATATTTATACTTGGATTGGGCATATCAGGAGCCGTATAAAATATATAAGTATTCGCTTTTTCAATATTTACTTCTGATGAACCGCTAACCTCTATATCTGTGACATTAATAAATGTATCTGAAGCTGATTGGGTATTTTCAAACTTATTTACTCCTCCTGTGAAATGAATCTTAGCTCTACGTGCAAGAATTAATGGAGATCTATTTATAGATGATTCTCCAATATTTTCTAATTCAACTACCCAGTTATAACTATCAGTATTTGTACTTTCAAATATTGGTCTTTGCCCAATTTTTGAAAGTGTAGTATTTTCAAAACGTAATGTTCTTTTTGTATTCTCTGAATAGCCAGATAAAACTAAACTACCATTGTCAGCGCCAAAATTAATTGAGTGACCATTTCCTTTGACTAATAAGCTTCGATCTATTGAACCAATTGCTGTTGATACACCAGTGTCGCTTCGATTCAGATTATCACGCACCTCAATAACTCCAATTTCAGGATTAGCAACGGCTAAGCGAAATTCTTCAAACGTATTGACTTCAATGGTTTCTCCATCAAAATGTGTATGGTTGATTATCTTTTCTTCAACATCATCAACAGGTTGATCCAATAATGGTGCTGATGTATCTATGCCCTCATCTCCATCTGTATTTTCATCAGAAGCATCTTCATCGATTGTTTTATCATTATGATCTTTCTCTTCATCTTTTACAGAATTATCAGGTTGCTCTACATCTTGTGTTGAATCCATGATGTTATTGCTCTTATCTTGTTGAATCTCAATAGTTGCATTTACTTCTTCTACAAACACTTCATAACTACCTGCTGTGTCAAATACTAAAGGAAGGCCAAACTTAGTTTGAATACGTTCTGAATGAATAATCCATTCATGAGATTGCTCTCCTTGTTCGACTGAAATCCCTTCTGGCAATTGCTCTTTGATGATCGTTGCTTCTTTGGGTAAGATAACTCGCGCCTCTGAAACTTCTTTATCCGAAAAGAATGTCACTTGTAAGGGTTCTTCTACCTTCCCTTGTAATTGAGATTGAGGAAAGAAAAAGTGAGGATCACTGAATAGTTCTTCTAAGGAGTTTTGAACAGACAGTAGTTCCACTAGTTCATGTTCCTCGGTATCCATCGATGTATCTGCGGAAACCATACTGCCTGATATGGATACTGATTGCATCATTAAAATTGCCGTTCCCAACAAAAGTATCGCCCTTCTTAATCTTGTAGTCATTACATTCACTCCTTCTTACTTATCTTGTTCGTTTGCTCTAGCTTTTTTTTAATTAGTGGATAAAGAACGATTCCAAGTAATAAAACAAGTAAAGTAATGGAGCCAATCATCCACCAATTAATGCTCGTATCGATTGTGACATCTTTCTGATTCAATGCTCGTGCTTCATCTGCTTCGATCGTAAAGGTTTTTTCCCATTGCCATTCCTCTTCTCCTGAACGTGCCGTCATTTTCAATAAATAGTCACCACTGCGAAAACGATCACCTTCTAAAGAGATCGGAAAGTTGAAATTGGAGTTTGGTGCCATTTGCATTTGTTCTTGACTTGCTTGGTATAAAATCTCTTCTTCGCCCACTTTTTGAACCGTAGCTTCGACTTCTAAGCGATTCACGAAGGTCGGTGTGAAGTTTTGTAGATTCGCACTGATCACATTGCGATAGTTGAGTTGATCAGCAAAAACATCTAACAACTCTAAATCCGGTTGTACAGCATTTTGTTTGTTGCTCACAACTACACCTATGATATACGCAAACTCATTTTGGATGGCGACACCCTCTTCATTACTCGTTTCTTCTGATGCTTCTTCTTTGACTTCTGACACTCGTAATCCACCCGCTAATAATCCTTCAAATTCTTCTGTAGGCATGTTCAAGTCAAGCGTAACGGTCTTTGTTTCATTTCCAGCAAGTTCAAGGATTTTTGGTTGTTCAATCAACTCAGCCAGTGAATGTTTGAGTGTTGGATCTGCTTTATCCGCGTCTTGTCCGTATTCTACTACTCCCATCACGTTGGTATAAGCAGTATGTGGAGTAATTTGGATTTTCTTTGCTTTTGCATTGGCATTTTGTAGTTTCAGCGTGAGTTTTTCTGTCGTATTTGGTGCAAGATTCAATTGAAAATAACGATCATTTCCTGACTTTTGATTTTCTGAGAACTCCGGTGTCACATAAAAATTCAATGTTTCTTCTTCTGCGCCCACACGCATCGATGACAAAAAACTAACCAATAACATGAGCAGTATGATCCCTGCTTGATGGATTTTATTTTTTCGATATGTATTTGTTTTTTTCATTCTTCTACCCCTTCCTTTGAAGAGAGTAGCGCT
Organism: Enterococcus sp. 1001283B150225_161107_E12; assembly: GCF_015556925.1. NCBI lineage: Bacteria > Bacillati > Bacillota > Bacilli > Lactobacillales > Enterococcaceae > Enterococcus > Enterococcus sp. 1001283B150225_161107_E12. The sequence continues at coordinate 44,770 of NZ_JADNNI010000024.1, forward strand.
ACAAACTTGTAACGCTACTCCATGTACTTATATAAGTTTCGTAAAGACTATGCTTCGTTCTCTTCATCTACACCGCTACTATCAGGTGTAGTGGATAATTCCCAAGTTAGTGTTGATTTGTATTGTGTCGCATCTTTTGCTGTAGAACCAGGAACAAATAATTGGATCGCATCATTTGTTACTACGTCAGTAGCATCGTCCGCCTCTTGTGCATCTAAGTTTGCTTGGTTGCCCCAAACGACTGAAGAGACACCTGCGCCTTTATCTTTTTCTGCTGTCATTACTGATACAGAAGAAGCATTTGGTATCAATTTCAATCCATCCGTATGAGCCACTGGCGCATTCTCAGGCGTACTTCCTTCGTACTGGATTCTTGGATTCAACAATGAAATCTCTGCACCAAGCAATGTATCATTGACTGTTTCATTCGTTGCTTTAAAGTCGGTCATACGTACTTGCAGATCCCAACCAGCATTCGTTCCACGCACATCTTGTACTTGCGCAAAACTGACATAAGGGACTTTGTTTTCTTCACCAGTCGTGCCCGTTTTTTGTTGCTTTTCTGCAATCATATTGTAGGTTTGATCTTGATTAGAGATAACTTGTGAACCGAAATTCATCGTTGCAGCTTTCATGATGGATAAAGGTCCTGTGGTTCCTGGTACTTCAGGAGAAATTTCTACATCTGGACCTTCTTCTGGTGGAACAACGACTAATTCTTCATCCTCATTCGCTGTAAATTCAATTGTTCCATCAGTTGTTACATTACGTACTTCTTCTGCGAAGGCTGTGATACCCCCGACAAAAATTGTGGATGTTACTGCTGCAATGGTTGCTAATCTAACAAATTTCATTTATTTAAATCCTACTTTCTTCATTTTTTTCTTTTTTCCATAGCCAAAAGCCAAGTGTTGCTATGATCAACAGAAGACCAAAAATTGTCCATATACTCTTCTGTTCCTCATTTGTTTTCGGTAATCTTCTGGATATTCCGTGTTCGGTATCTGACGGTTGCTGGGAAATTTCTTTTGGTAAATCTGGTTTGACCTCAGCTTCTGGTGCCGGAACTGGTGTTCCAGGTGTTTCATATACACCAGTAAAACCAATGGCCCCTTCAGTTTCCGCCGAACGTACCTCTGCCCCATAAACAACTAGTGGTGCATAAAATTGAATCAGTAACATACCCATACTTAGTATGTATTTTTTTTTGTATTTCATATCCCTCCTCCTTTATAAGTCTTTGAATAATTAAGAAACTAATTTTAATTAACTTCTTAATCTTCTTAATTAGAATAACTATAAATAATTCACAAATAAAACCGTAATTATCAGGCATGTATGATAATTACGGTTTTATTTATTTAATATGTAGTATTGGTAGAAAAAATCTTGTTTTCTACCAATACAATTTTTATTCAAAGAATCCACCTGAGACGGTTTTCTCTCAGACTGATTATTGATAAGATTCCTTACATTTACCTACTAAAACTATTTTCTAAAAGAATTTTATTTTTTTAGAAGAAATTCAAGATCTTCTTTTGAGCTAATTTCAATTAATAAAGTCTCCCAATCATTAATATTAGGTATTGTATTAAATAATATATATTTTTTTGTCGATATATTTTCAAAATATTCACTGTAATTGGTAACGACTATGTCGATGTAATTAGATTCCATAAAATTTTCAAAATACATTTTATCTATAAAAAATAAATTATGAAATGAAAAATATTTAGTTGCTTTTGCTTTAATGTTTTGTCTAATAAACGTATCACCTTCTAGTAAAAACACGATATTTTTTTGTTTCTTTACATATATATCTCTCAGCGTTTGTCTTAATCTTAAAAAATTACTAACAATATCCTCTTTATAAATGTCTATTTTCAATTTTTTAAGTACTAGTTGAACGTACGGATATAAATTTTCATACGCTACTAAATTATAATTTATACTATCTGTAGTATGATCAGTTATATTCATCAAATAGACTGATGACAATAAATGTTTTATTTTGACAGACGTAAAAAATGAGGTTAGAAAAATAAAATCTAGTTGCTTGTTTTCACTAAATATTCTTTGGTCATTAAAAATTTTTTTTACTAAACTATCTATTTGAAAATAACTTGAAAATTGATGACAGAATTCTAATTCTTTTGATTGATTTGTCGTTCGGTTACTAATATATAGATAATAAATATAAGCTAACTCATCGACAGGTAATTGGTGATTATAGACCATATACACATACCTATCTAATTTTTCAAATTCATTGTTATTATTATTGATATATATCTTATTACTTTCTTTTGACAATGAAACAATATGACCTTGCAAGGATCTTTCAATCGATATATATATATAATATGCAAGCTCTAAAGAAGTAATAGAAGTATTATTTTGAAATTTTTCATTTTTAAATAAAGTTTCTGCAAGTTCTACTACCTTCAAATCTGGAAAGACAGTATGAGGAGTATAATTAGAAATATAGTAGAAATCTACAAAAAATTTACGTATATTTACTTCCGAACCGACAAAATTCAAGGGGTTATATTGTATTGAAAGCTTATATTTAGTAAAAATATCCTCTACTTTAGTTAAATATCTCACTAATGTTGTTTTAGAAATATATAATTTATCGGACCATTCATCAATAGAATAAAGATTACTATAAAAAATATTTTCTAAAATGATAAACAACGGTTCCTGACTCAATAGCTCTTTCTTAAAAGATAAGTATTTCTCCATATTTTTTATTTTTAGAGTATATCCCGTATGAAATGAAGTAATTTCTGAGTATTTTGAAATTTCATTTTTTATTTGATTTACATCTAATATTATTGTTCTTTCTGCAACTCCTATGGCTTTCGATAAATCCGTTGAAGAAATTACTTCAGATAGTTCTAAAAAATTTAATATAGTTAACCAACGCTTATTTTTTTTATTACTTAAAAATTCTAACTGAAATTCCTTCATTGTATACTCCCCCAACTCATCATTAGAACTTTACTCTTGTAACTTATAAATCTATTTGTTGTAAATTGAAAATAATAATACGATTATTTAATAATTTTATTATAATATATATTTTCTATTTAGTTATCTCAAAGTAACTCTTAGACTTATACTATTCTTAATATTATTTAATTCAATAAAAAAAGTTTAGTCATAGCATATAAAAGAATTTAATAAAGCTTTTTTTAATCCAGATTTAGTTATACGTAATATACATACCAAATAAAATCATTAAATAATCTCAAATAATTATCTATAAGCTACTATACTTTTTATTAGTATAATATTACTTATGTGTATTATTAGAGTTTACCCTAAATAGACACTAGCCGATCATTGTCATTTTTATATTTAAACGACAAATAATTAGAAAAATTTGTTCCATTTAAACATAAAAATGACAGTTGTTCTCCTATCTTCCTTCACGTTACGGAAACATACATTCGTGTTTACAACGAGGATCTTCTCTAAACAGAAAAATAGCCAGACAACTGTCTGACTATCATACACCTACTTGTTTTTTTCGTTTAGCAATTGGAAGTCTTGATCAATGAATTGGTAACAATTCCCACAATTTTTACAATGATATTGTTTCGTTTGAATATTTTGCTGAATCAGCTCACCGCAAGCACAATCGATCGATACAGCCGTTCTTCGTTCTAATCCATATAATGGACGTCCCCAAAAAGTATAGCCTAATTGTTGTTCTTTCATTTACTTCATTCCTCTCTAAAAATATCTCTATTCGTAGCTAGTATAACGCTTTGTTTGGCCACTGATACATCTCAAAAAGTGAACTTGATCTTAGAATGCTCGTATAAACAACGATCTGTTTGATTTGAAAGAGATTTTTATATTCATTTTATAAATCTTCTACTCACTCGCTTCTATTTGTTTCTTAATTCTAAAAAGCGTGCTACGACTGAACCCCGTTATGGCTTCCACTTCTTTGTACGATTTACCGGAAGTAATCAATTCATATGCGTGCCTCTTCTTTGGTGTAATTGTTGCTTTCGGACGTCCCTCTTTAAAATTAGGATTATTCTTTTTCGCAAACAATTTCCCTTCCTGAGTACGTTCTACAATCATATCACGTTCCATTTCAGCTACACTCAACAACGTGCGTGTAACCATTCGACCCATTGACGTATTTTCGATCGTTCCAAGATTCAATACCTTAATCGTGACATTATCATCGAGTAAAGGTTCAATAATCTCTAGTGCTTCTCTTGTATTACGGGCGAATCGATCAAGTTTCGTAACAACGATTTCGTCTCCAGGCTTCAGACCAGCCAACAGCTGATTAAACTTTGGTCGATCTCGTTTCGTACCTGTAAATTTTTCAGAAAAAATATTCTTCTTCTCAACACCGTTCTCAAGCAGCTGTTGGATCTGCTCCTTTGTACTTTGAGAAGCAGTTGAGACACGTGCATAGCCATATTTTGTCATTTAACCCACCTGCTCTTACAAATCATCTATCGTATACTCAGAGTATCCTTCATAAAAATAGCTGACATCGATTCCTTTCATATATAACTCGCGATCGTCAATTTTATCAGTCAGAGCGTTAGAAATTAAATAGCGTATTTCTAAGTCATTTATTGGACTGCGCTCCATTGCGGAAAGATAGTCTGCTTTATCGATTAAGTTCCAGTCGACAACTTTTTGCAATTCTTCTTTCAAAATGAGATCCAGCCAAATTCTAGTGCTTCGTCCATTTCCTTCACGAAACGGGTGAGCGATATTCATTTCTACGTATTTTTTAATAATCTCGTCAAAAGAAGTTTGCGGCATTTGATCAACATGCTTTAACGAATGTTCCAGGTACATGACCGGTGCAAATCGAAAATTTCCTTTTGCGATATTGACCGTTCGAATTTTTCCTGCAAAATCGTAGATTTCTGAAAAGAGAAAATCATGAATTTCAGATAAGCCTTTAAACGTGCCGACTTCGATTTCATTTATTTTCCCCGAATCGTATAATTCCTTCGCTTTTTGCTTGCTAAGTTTTTCTTCTGCTTTTGCCAACTCAACTTGATTGGTTAAACCCAATTTATTCTCTAAAATCATGCAAAATCCCCTTAACTTTATGACATAAGTTTATGAAACACTCTCAAGCCTATTATATCGCGAATTTAACCATGTGTCAAAAACTATTAAGTTTCTGACCCCTAAATGAATTGTTCTAAAACTTATCGCCGCCTCTTTTTTCTAGACAATGATTTTGTTACAGGTTTCTATACATGATATAGAATAATTTCCATAGGAATTTGATCCAAAAAAAGAGCGTTCAGAAACTATCATTTTCTGAACACTCTTATCAACAATTTAATCATATACATTTTTTTGAAATCTAATTTGCTCAACATATCTGATCGCCAAGAACGGTTTATATATTCCAATCGGCAAATAGACCAACAGAGAATACTCCGCTGTTCTCTACTGATAGAAGAAACTTCCTTACCTTTCAAAAAATTCCTTTGAAATTCAAAAACTTCGCTTTTCAACTAGGCATAAATTTCTAGATAGGCTATCGCCCACAAATTTCCAATTTTCTGTAAAACAATACAAAAGTTAAGTTCTACTATTATATATAGTAGAAAAACAAAAAACTTAATGTATTTTCCCCTTAATTTTTCAGTTATTATTTCTTTATCAGTTCTATTGGTGACTACTGATTTATTTGAGCATTGATCAAATAAAAGACAAGATATCGAATAACTATGTCTTACCTCTCTTTTCTATTTGAATTTTAAGCGTTTGTTTTTTGATTTAGTTTTGTTCACTCAAATACATCAATCCCCATGGTACTTGATCAGTGGTTCTTAATCCCACATTTTCACGATAAAAACTTTGCTTATCGTGGATAACCATTTCAACAAGATCCTCATCTTCCATTAAAAAGCGCCAATCAAAATCTCGTTGAAAGACTTGAGTCAAAATCTGAAGCTGCGCATCGATTTCTAACAGCTTGCGTAGTGAATGAAAAAATTTGTTGGAAGTTTGGTGATATTCCTTACGGAATTGTTCCCCTAGATCTTGATATAACGCATAGGTTTTTGGAAAAGTTTTGACTACTTGTGTCCACTCAATTGCTTCTTCATAATAACTTAAGTATTCTTCTGCGGTCTGCACATTTTTTAATTCCATCATACATAGGTAGCTCCTTTCTCCAAGCCATGGACTCTACTGGTATAAACCGGTGATTCCTTGATTAACTGTTTTTGTACATAGTTTCTCACATCGGAAAATCGGTTTTACTTTTGCTGTAATGCCTCTTCATTGATTCGATAGTAGAAAAAGATCGCTTGTTGGTGCTCTTTTGCCCGACTGATTTCTCGTAAATACCTGTCAATCTGCTCTGGATTTTCTAAAATAGAAGAGATCGTACCTGCATTTTCTCCTAATTGTTGGAGACTCGTATAATAACGATTGAGTAGCTGCTGCCCCTCTTGACTATTTTCAGGATCAGCCCTATTCATCCGATAACTTGCCAATAAAGAAACCAGCTGTTCCCAGTAGTCTTTGGATACTTGTCCAGGTTGTTCTTTTGCTAAAACAAATTGCTCCTCAACTTCTACTAACAAGTCATGGCCCTTGATCACTAACGGCACATCTTCTTCCGACAATGGTTGGCTTTGTGTCCCATAAAAATAGCTACCTGTACCAATAACGCCAAGGACGACCACGAAAAGAAGCAGCCAGCCTTTCCAGAAGGATTGTTTTGTTTTGTTGCCCATACGGGTCCCCCCTTTTTTTGCCTGTACGATTGAACCTACTTTTCTTGATGCTCCTCAGTTTCTTCTGCCTGTTCGTTTCTTTTTTTCCATAAAATATACGCCCCAAAGCCAAGGAAGAGAATGACGAGAAGAATGAGCACAAGTAACCACCAATTTCGTCCGTCTTCTTGAACTAATTCCACATCCCGCTCATTAAACAGTTTCGCGTTTTCTGCGGTAATCTCAAAGTCTTCGTCCCACTCCCAGCGCTGCTCACCTGACGTAACGATTGTGTGTGCCGAATAGAGCCCAGGAACCATTGGCTCCCCATTCATACTTACAGGAAACTGGATAAAGCTATTGGGTGCCATCCGCATATCGCTTTTTACTCGTTCGAATAAAATCGCTTCTTGTCCTTTTGCTCGAATCTTTGTTTCTACAGTCATATCATTTAAATAGTTAGCCTCAACGTTCGAAAAATCGATAAATACTGTATTTCGATAGTTACTTTGGTCCGCAAAGACTTTATTCAATGCCAAATCAGGTAAGATTGTCACAGGCTGTTCCTGCAATAAGACCGCAATCACGTATGCATATTGATTGATCACCATGGAACCTTCGGTTTCAGCCTCTGATCCCTGGTCTTTTCTCATCAACTGAATCCCCCCGGCAATTAACCCTTCTACCGGTTCTTCTGGCATCGTGACCTCAATCGTGAGCTGTTTTGTCTCTCCAGCTTCTAATGTGATAGAATCGGGACTATTGACCACGTCTTCAAACGGAACCTTCAAGGAAGGATCATTGTCAATATCTGTATCTCCATATTCAATAACCCCATTTTGATTGGTTTTGGCGCCATTCAATCCCACCTCTACTTCAATGGACTCAGTGGATGGGTTGTTCAATGTAATCACTAGCTCTTCTTTTTGTCCTGAGGAAAGAGTCAGATGATAGTATCCTAGATCATCTTGAACCTGACTGTCCGGAAACGTTAACCCATACGTAAACCCTGTCGCACTACTGGGTGTTTCATCTGCCATAACCACTGGACTCTGAATTGAAATGATTGTTCCTATCACAAGAAGGAAGGCGATCATTTTTGTTAAAATCGTTGTTTTTTTCTTCATCTTCATCGTTAGCTCTCCTTACTTTTTCTTCATCGATTATGTACGAGGAGGAAAACCATTGAACGGTTTTCCTCTGGTGTTGCTTTTACTTTACTGTGCATTCCTATGGTGCCGCAACCAAACTCCATGTCACGATCGCTTCATAGTCATCAAGAGCCATATTCGTTGCGGTATTTGCTGGAACGGATAGCTTCACGGATGTCCCAGCCGTTTCTTCACGACTGTCGCCAAAAGCCATAATGTAACGCCCTTTCCCTTCACGGTTTTCTTCATTCGCAGTAACGACCGTTTCTGCAGCATCGCCGTAAGCCAATGTAAACGCATTGTTAGTAACCGTTGGTGCTGGGTTCTCATTTTCACCATCACGAACATCTGCCTCCATAAAGCCATTCGCAAAGTCAATCGTTGATCCTGTCAAGACATTGGTATCTGATTCCACACCGGTAAATTGTTGTGTTAACTTTGCTTGTAACTCGTAACCGAATGTACCACCGGCACGTGTATCACGCCATTGCACAAAATTCCCACGTTCTGTCCCATCAGAAATTTGTACTGCTTCTGCATGTTTTTCAACACGGTTGGCAGAAGTCATGATTTCGCCAAACTCTAAGTTGGTGACATTTTCAATCATCAACGGACCACGATCTGGGTTTGGGTTTACCTCTGGCCATGTTACTATAGGTAGTTCTGTATCTGGTTTTTCTGGGTCAATCGGTCCCGTTGGCTCTTCTGTTCCATCGTCTTCTAAGACGCGAACACTTCCTACAGAATCTAAGTCTTTTTCGTCCGCAAAGGCAGAGGTTGCGGGGATCACACTTCCTAAAGCAATGGCCGCAATAATTGCAGCAGATGAGAATGTACGTAATTTCATTTTTGTTTCCTCCTAAAATATGGTTGTTTATATTTAATAACACGAAACTTCGGTTCATGATTATTACAAAATTAAGGTAATGCCGCTAAAATCCACGTAAGGGTTGTTTGGTATTCCGCCGGCACAATTGGTGTTCCATCTGGAACTGATAACGTAATCGCATGATTATGGTAAGCAGGTTTTCCTGACCATTCATCTAAGACTGGGTTTCCTTGGGCATCTTTTACCGGGATCAAGGTATTGCCGATCGTCACGGGTGCTTGTTTGCTACCTCCAAAGGCGATCGTCCATACCCCACGCCCAGTTCCGGCTTCACTCGTCGCAATCGTTTGAGCTGTTCCGATACTGTCTAACGTAATCGGATCTCGCGTCACACTTGGGGCAGTACTGGTGCCATGATTATTGGCCCAAACTTTGTCTAAGGACAAGGTTGCCCCAGTCAGTTGGTTCTTGCCATGTTCAGTGGATTCATGGGTAAAGGCTTGTTCTTGTTTGACCTGTAACGTCCAACCGGTTGATGTGGTTCGATGATCCGACAGTTGAATAAAACTCCCTCTCGGGCCAATCGCTGGTTCTTTAAACTGTTGCGCTAAAGCAGGGTATTCTCGGTTCGTAGGTGAGATAACCACTTCTCCAAAATCAAGTGAAGACACATAATCAAACCGCAGTGCCCCCTTCGTTGAAGGACCTTCTCCCGGATCTCCAGGGTTTGCGGGATTTTCGGGATCAACGGGTTGTGCTTCTCCTTGTTGGACTGTCACTCGCCCGGTAGAATCTACGTCTAAACTAGACGCTTGAATGGTTACTGGCCACAAAAATCCAATGGAGACGCCCGCGACCAGTTTGGTTACACGTTGAATCACTTTCTTATTTCTCATCGACTTGTTCCTCCTCCTGTTGGCGTTTCTTCCAATAAAGAAGGAGCAGGAATAAGATCAGAATTCCCAGCAACCACGGGCCAATGTTTGTGACTAAAGAGCCCGTTTGGGGCAACCTGCCTCCTCCTGGAGGCTTCGCCGTCTCTCCTCCACCAGGAAAATCAGGCTTAGACCCCCCAGTGGTTTCTTCTAAAACAAATGTAATTCGACCTTCGGTCGTCACCTGCCCACCCACAGATTCTGTGGTCTCCCCATGAACCATAGTCAAAGGTACAAAGAACAAGGCAAGGACCACCAAAGCAGCAAAGATTGTTTTTCGTATCATACGTATATTTTTCATCTGATTTGCCCCTCCTATGGTTGTCCTGCCATGAGCGTCCAAGTGATAGTCCCTTGGTAATTCCCGGTATGCACGACATCACGGGCACCGATCTGTAGTTTTAGTCCATCACTACCTCGGGTGTCTCCCCAAGTGTCTGAAACATTAAACAATCGTTGAGCATCATTTTGACGATGAACAATTAAAGCATTGGTATCTAAGATGGTTTCTTCGCCTTCAAAAACATACCGTAGCGCGTTGAATAGCTCCTGATCGTCTTCGTTGACTAGTGGCGAAGACAAGGTAGCCATCATCGTCCAGCCACTGTCCGCACTCGCTCGTGTATCTGTCACAAGCAGTGGTTCCTTTTCTTGATCAAAGGTTGGTTTTTCTACCCGTTGGGTTCTGGCATTATACGTCAATGAACCAAAATCCAATGCACTTGGCGCAGAAGTTAACCGCAGCAGGCCGGTGACTTGATAGCGAGCAATCATTTCTGTTTGGGTTAAGGTAAAAGAAGATTCATTCTCCGGTCGTGTCACAATCTCATACCCTGCCTGATCTAATGCCTGCATTTGTTCAAGAACCAAAGGTTCAGTCGTTAAATCCACGACATCCCCAATTTTTCCATCCATGACCACCGTATAGTCCGATAAAAGTTGGTTGATTTCATTCATAAATTCAACCGTCAGCACCACATCGGCTTCAATCACTTTCACTGGCACGGCTATTGTATTTTGAATCCCGCTAATTTGTGATTCGATAATGACATCTACCGTCGTATCGCCAAGTGTATCAAACGTTTTTTCTTCAGAAAAGCCAACAACAAATGGTTCGTCGCCTACCAACTTATTCGCTAAGTTTTCAACAAGCTCTTTCGGATCCAAATCAGCTGTAGATAGTCCTTGACCTACTTCCTGAGGGACTGGATCACCCCATGGACGAGCCCATGTTTTAGCAGTACCTGTCGCAATTGTACTGCTCTGACTATTGGAAACTTCTAGGTCAACTTCTAAATAATCACCAACTAAGAAGTCAGATGGACTTTTTTCCTTATCAATCGGATATTCTAGTTCGATGTCAATTGTTTTCCCTCGAAGTGAAGATAACGCCTCGTCATCGATACCAAAGGTAAGCTGTTCCGCCGTTTGGGTGACAGTTACCACCTCACTCAAGTCGGTTCCTGTATCATCCTTAACAGAAAGAATTTGTGCATCCGATGCTTTCAAAATATCTGGATTATCTACTTGAATATTAAGTCTATCACCAGGTCTCGAAGCTGAAGGAATTCTTTGGGATACTTTGTATCGACTAACAAATGCCTCTTCTTCTATGTCGCCAATCACATCTAATTCATTGTAAAAAACATCTAATTCTGGGCCATGTTGCTGAAACAAGCTTACGGAGCTAATATTAAAAGCAGACCATGCTTGAACATGTGGTTCTGCAGGAATGAAGACATTCATGGTTCCCATATTGATTCTAGCTGATAATACAGAAGGATCAATTTGTCCCCATCTAGGAACATTCGATGACGTGGCAACAGCATACATATTTTCTTCCAATGTCGTTAGTGTAGGGTTTGCTGTTCCTCCCAGACTCATAGCTATACTGCCTTCTACTGGACTTCCATCTGCATATTCGAAGTGTACAAGAAACACTGCACTTCTACGCGGACCACTCCCTACATTAGAACTACTAAATCCTTGAGCATGAACAGCTAAATTATTGCCTTGTCGGAGTACTTCATAGATGGCATGAAATGGGCGATCATTTGCACCTATTCCAACGTTTTCAAATCTAATTATATCTCCCACTCGAAATACAGTGCCGTTTCCTTCCGCTGCTGAATTCGTAATACGCCTATCGTTTAAAAATGTAGCTGATGAACCTTGATTTACCAGATATGTTTCTGATTGAGGAAGAAATTCAAACCCCGATACGATTTGCCCGGAATTATCTAATCGAATTAGTTTAGGGAAACTATCGATAGATGTCGCTGTTAGATCAGTGTTCGGTGGAAAAGGGATTGGGTCAAGATTATACATAGAAAAAGATGAGCCTGTAGCTAACTCTTCTTCTACTTGACTAGACTGGTCGTTCTGTTTCTCCTCATATTCTGTTAATCTCTTTGTCTCACCAGTGTCTAACAATGGATCTGTCTCATCTGTAGTCTCAATATTTCCCACTTCTTGTCTTTGCATTTGGGAGGACTGTAGTGTTTCTCCATAAACAAGACGTGACCCTCCTAGGGAACTAAGCGTCAAACTGGAAACGCTTAGTACAGTCAACACCTGACATATTCTCCTTCTCATTTAATTCTCCTTTCTCAAAAAAATATAAAATTGAATTTCCCTCCGCTCTCAATATCCTTCGTTTTT
>NZ_JADNNI010000025.1:0-41398 GCF_015556925.1 Enterococcus sp. 1001283B150225_161107_E12
AATCTGAGCCAGAATGAGGTTCATTCTGACCCAGATTTAATTTTTCGCAACTCATCAGTCCTTATTGACAAAGAGCCTTATTTTCTTGCCATGTTCAATTTCAATTGATCGATTCGCCGTTCCAATTTTTTGATCAATCCAGCAGGCAAGCCGATGATCTCAGCGGATGCCAAGACAGAAGAGAGCAACTGATATTCAAGTGCTTCTGCATGGGTTTTACGATAAATGGTGGCTAAACGTTCGATGTACTCAAAATGAGTATAGCCAGTTTGAATGATCAAAAATTTCAACAAATCAATGGCTTTCTCGTAGTCTTGCTCTGAATAATAAGTCAATGCTTGTCGATAAAGTTTGATTTCAAGTAAATCGAGGGAAGCAGGGCTGTATCGGTTCGTCCATTCATTGACTGACACTTTTTTTTGGATATTCCCAGCAGTATCACGGACGAAGATGATTGGGATTTCATTTGGATCCGCCTTTTTATGAATAAATCGTTCCACAGATTCTTGCTCCTTCCATGCGTTGTTAGCTTGAGTATAAGCTATTTTTCTAGGAAATACTAGTTCTTTTCTAAAGTAAGCATTTGTCCGCCCATAGCAGTAAATACTTGCTCAAAGTCATCGATTGGTACCGCACGATTTTTTATGCCATAAGGATCATTGACATAGATCGATTGATCATCGTAGCCAGTTACAACACAGGCATGGACTAATGGCGTGACTTGTACTTCACCGTTTGCAGTCGTCCAAGTCATGAAATCATTTTCTGTCGGCCCTTGAAAATCGATCGTGACAGAAGCCCACACAGGTTTTTCTTCTTTTAATGCATTTTTGATGTCAGTCAAGCTTGCATCCGTTTGCGGTTCGGTATGATAATCGGTTTGTAGGATTTCTTGCGCTAACGTAGCGATTGGTGGAACATAGACACCCATTGCCCAGTCACCACCCCAAATCTCACCAACGAACCCTTCATTTGGATCGCCATGAGTGCCATCAGCATTGAAAACGGGGACATAATTTAATTGTTCGGCTAATTGATTCTTGGTGGTTTCGTAGCCATAGAAGCGCAGCAACATCGATAAGGCGGTTACTTCACAGCCATTCTCTAGTGCAGGTTCATCGAATTGATTTTCAAGAGGTACGTCGAGTAGTACTTGTTTTTCTTCGGTTTTGCTTGTCTGCTCTATGTTTTCCTCCGTTATTGATTTCTGATCTTCTAATTGTTTATTTGTAAAGTAAAAGACGCTTGAAATCAACACTAGCGTTGCCCCACCTAGTAGTAATCGTTTTTTACTTTTTTGTTTTGACATGAAAGACTCCCCCAGACTTCTTTCTATTATAATTGTTTTTCTAAAAAAAACTACATGAATCTGCCTGATCAGATGTAAAAAAACAAGGAAAAACAGTCCCAAAAACGATTTTTTTATTATGTTTAGCTGTTAAAATTTGTGAAAACGAAAACAGTACGCTATAATGCGGATAGATCAAATAAGAGTTTGATCAAAACACCACTAACGAAACACACAGATAAAACGAAATGATTTTCTGTGGCAAACTGTTTGAGTAGTTTAGGAGGATTTTGATGACGGAAGAAATGATTAATTTAGGAGAACAATATTCATGTAGGCCCATTGGTTTTACCAAATCAGTTGTTGGAGAAGTTGTTTCAAAAATGACGAATTGCGCCGTAGTCAAAGTTGCCCAATGCGCTATAGAAGATCAAGAATTATTAGAAGAAAAAGCTAGCATGGTAGTAGCTAAATATGATACATTTGAATAAGAAGATATGGACATGCAACATCGAATGATAATGTTGCAGGTCCTTTTAAGTTTATGAAAGGAGCATTGAACACTAAGGTATCAGACAGAAAAAACGAAAATGCCTATTTCATTTTTGAGTTTTTTGGCTTATGACCGAAGTGCTGCTCCTTGAATACCGTTTGTTCAGTTAGAGGGGACATGATTTACCCCTTTGATTTTCTAGTTTCAAGAGTTGAAAATAAAGGTGTGGATCGATAAGATGGTTTCCTTTTTTACAATAGTTCTTTTTTTATTTGTCATCGTCATGTGCTTATTTCTATGGCTTGTACGACGAGAGATCGTTTATAAAACGGTTCGGAATCGCTGGGTCTATTTAGTTGTTCCTTTCCTTGCTGTACTGGTTCTATGGTATACATTGGTTAGTCAACCAACCACTGATGAGTTAGTGAAAGGCATCTTGGCTTCTCTTGTGTTATTGAGTTTCTTGTTAGATAGTCGAGGACTTACTACAGAAGGGCTAGTTTTGAACAGCTTTGACCGCCGTGGAGTGCCATATTCTGAAATCAACAAAGTCGTTCTTTACCAACCAAAAGATTCGAAAGAAGTCAAAATGAATTTTTTCCGGAACGGTTGGCGTGGCCCGTTATTGAAATTTTCTGTCTCATTAGAAGAATTGATTCCTTTTTTAGCAAAACACTTAAATGATGATGCAGAACTTGATATCATGATCGAGCATGAGGATGAATGATCCATTGAAATGACAAAAAAGACAGCTCCTTCTTTTAATAGAGGGAGCTGTCTTTTTGTATTAGTGGAATTAGCCAAACACGCGGAAACGATCAGCATCGTTCATATATTCTTTTTCGCCAGCTGGAGATTCAGGTGAACCAAAGACTAATTGTGCACGTAATTTCCAGTTTGTAGGAATCGACCATTCTTTTGCGACAGCTTCATCGATCACTGGATTGTAATGTTGTAGGTTTGCACCTAAACCTTCTTCGCTTAATGCCACCCAAGTATTGGCTGTAGCAATACCATTTGATTGTTCTGACCAATCAGGGAAGTTATCTGCATATAATGCAAATTGCTCTTGCAAGTTTTTGATCACATCTGTGTCTTTGAAGAACAAGACAGTACCGTAACCTTTTTTGAAACTAGCTAATTTGTTTTGAGTATTTGGGAAAGCATCAGCAGGTGTCAATGGACGTAAAGCTTCTTCTGTCATTTCCCATAATTTTTCATGTGCATCGCCAAATAAGATTACTGCACGTGTTGATTGCGCATTGAAAGCAGTAGGGCTTTCTTTGATTGCTTCTTGGATCAATGTTGTTAATTCTTCATTTGATTGTGATACGTTACGGCCTAGATCATAGATCGAACGGCGGTTTTTTAAGATATTTGTAAATTCAGTCATAGATTAGTTCTCCTTTAATTCGCTTTTCTGCGTTTTTTTCTTGATGACAAAACGAAGTATATCATCTTACAAAAAGTAAGTAAAACAAAACGCTCAACAAAATGTAAGAATAGAAAAAAGATGTTCTTTTACATAAAAAATTCGTTACGAGACCGTTTACATACTGAATATACCGACATTTAAGCTTTATGACATGAAGTAGACTATATAATTATTAAAAATAACCTATGTTTTTTCTTATCGTTTTCCCATTAAAATTTTGTTGTATTTATAGAAAATAAGTATATATTTCTTAAATAAATATTTTTACACGGATTTTCGGTAAATATGTGTATTATTTTCTGAAAATTAAAAGAATTGGGGTATGGGAATATGGAAAAACAAGACAAAGGGTTCTTCGGTCAGCCGAAGGGATTGTCTACATTGTTCTTCACAGAGATGTGGGAACGATTCAGTTATTATGGTATGCGTGCCTTACTGATCTATTATATGTACGACACGGTAGCAAATGGTGGACTTGGTTTACCTCGTGCCACAGCGTTGTCGATCATGTCGATCTACGGTTCGTTGATTTATATGTCGAGTATCGTAGGCGGCTGGTTTTCAGATCGTGTGTTAGGAGCCAAAAAAACCGTCTTTATTGGTGGGATCTTCATCATGATCGGTCATGTTGTTTTGGCATTGCCGTTTGGTGTCTCTACTTTATTTATCTCGATGGCACTGATCATCATCGGTACAGCTTTCTTAAAACCAAACGTTTCGGGAATGGTTGGGCATTTGTATACGAAAACCGATTTAAGAAGAGATGCAGGATTTTCGATTTTTTATATGGGTGTCAATTTAGGCGCATTGCTCGCGCCGTTGATCGTCGGTACGATCGGTCAAGAGTATAACTACCATTTAGGTTTCTCATTAGCCGCTATCGGTATGTTCTTCGGGTTGTTGCAATATGTGATCCAAGGACGTAAGACATTGGATGGAGTGGGTATGACACCTCCAAATCCTTTAACACAAGGCGAACGCAAAGGATTTATCCGTAATGTTGTGATTGCTTTGATCGTATTTGCTATTATTTTTGGTGGAGCGCAACTGACTGGACATTTGACGATCGATTTCTTTGTTAATACGATCAGTGTCTTAGGAATCGTTTTACCACTTTATTACTTTATCAAAATGTTGACTTCAAAAGATGTTTCAGTGGAAGAAAAACCACGCGTATGGGCATATATTCCGTTATTCTTAGCAGCGATCATCTTTTGGTCATTGCAAGAACAAGGGTCATCGATCCTCGCGCTGTTTGCAAGTGAACGGACACAATCGACTTTGATGGGTGTTCCGATCCAAGCGAGTTGGTATCAATCATTGAACCCGATCTTCATCTTTATTTTGACTCCTGTGTTCGTTACTTTATGGACACGGTTAGGTAAACGTCAACCATCAACTGTAGTGAAGTTCTCACTAGGTTTGTTATTTGCCGGATTGTCCTATCTGTTATTGATGTTGCCGGGGATGTTATATGGAACAGCTGGAAAAGTCAGCCCGCTTTGGCTGATCGGTAGCTTTTTCATTATCGTGATCGCTGAACTTTGCTTATCACCTGTCGGTCTTTCTGTTACGACGAAATTAGCACCTAGAGCCTTTGAATCGCAAACGATTGCGATCTGGTTTTTAGCCGATGCTTCTTCCCAAGCCATCAATGCACAAATCGCTCGTTTTTATACACCTGGTACCGAATCAGCGTACTTTGGGATCATTGGTGTCATAGCAATCGTTGGTGCAGTGATTTTATTTGCAATCAAAGAACCAATCAAAAAATTAATGGGCTCGATCCACTGATTGGATCAGCGTCATTTGTCGGAGAGGACAGTCGTCCTGCTCCGGCTTTTTTATTTCCAAAATTTAAACGATAATAGAACAAATGTTCAGCTATCTTTGTTATAATGAAGAGGTATATCAACCAGGAAAAGGAGGCAATAAGGTGTCGTTACAATTTATCTTAGGGAATGGTCAAAAAGACCACCGCAAAGCACTGATCGATGAAGCCGCCGCTTGGCTTGAAAAAGATGAAGACAATCAAGTATTTTTCCTTGTACCTAACTATAATAAATTTGAACAAGAGCAAGAATTACTCGCTGAGATGCGCAAAAAAAGCGGAAAAAGCTCATTTAGCACAACGAATATGCAAGTATTCAGTTTCTATCGTTTGGCTTGGTACTTGTTGCAACAAACCACGTTGCTGACAGGTAGTGAATTGACCGAATCTGGTTCAGCAATGATCCTCCGCCAAATCCTAGAAAAAAAACAAGAAGAATTGACGATATTTCGAGGAGAAATCCGTAAAAAAGGGTTTATCCGTCAACTACAAGAGCTATACAGCGAACTGCAAGTCGGAAAAATTTCGCCTGTTGATTTGCTCACTTCTGTGACAGGAGAGTCGCCAAAAGAAGAAGACCGACAATTGAAAATGAAGGATCTACAACTGATCTTCTCGGCATTCGAAGAGGAATTAGTCCAACGTGCGCTACAATCTGAAGACGCGTTGACTGTACTAGCAAATTATATGGCGACGCAGGATTATCATAAGATCAAGTTCTTAGTGAGTGGTTTCGCTCGGATCAATGCCCAAGAGTACCAATTGCTGCAAAAAATGATGGAAAAAGGACATCTAGTGGTGGATTTGCTATTGGATCGTCCCTACAAATCCGATCTACCAGATCCGTTGACCTTGTTTTTCAATACAGGGAAAGTCTATTTCCAACTACTTAACGCAGCAAGAGAATTGAATGTTCCTGTCTCTGTCGATCATTATGCACCGAATCGGGAATACCCAAAAGAACTTCAAATCTTACAACAAATGTGGGAAGAGACCTCCAGCCATCAGAAAAGCCAATCTGTTGAACTTGGCGCGCAAGAGACATTACATCTGTGGGAGGCGGAGAATCCAACGGAAGAAGTCCGCCAATTAGCGGTGGAGATCCGTCGCTTGGTCAGTCAAGAAGGGTTTCGCTATCGAGATATCCAAGTGTTGACGAAGGATATGACGCTTTATGGCAATTTATTGCGACCAATTTTCCAAGAGATGGAGATCCCTTTTTATCTAGATGAAGAACAACTGATGGAAAATCACCCACTGATTGAATGGATCAACAGCTTATTTGCATTGGATCGTTATCAATACCGTTTAAACGATATCATGCGTTTGTTCAAGACGGAGTTGACGATCGGTGCCCCAGCAGAAGAACTGGATCTTGAGACTTGGGAAGCTACTAGAAATCAATTCCGCACGAATTTAGATATCACGGAAAACGTAGCACTAGCTTACAACTACCAAGGCAATTATTGGCTCCGTGAGAAAGATTGGCAATTTGTTGCCTATGATTTTGAAGCAGAACAGCTAGAAGACGTCAAACAACTAGAAGAGCAATCAAATACGATCCGGAGACTTTTTCGCGACATGGTGCCGGTATTTTTGAAGAACATCAAAAAATGCCAAACAGGGCAAGAAGCAGTCACTTTGTTTTATCGCTTCTTGATCGAAAGCGGCGTACAGCAACAATTGCTTTTCTGGCGGGACCAAGAAGTGGCACGTGGCGGATTAGCTGCGGCTAGAAATCATGAACAAACGTGGGGCGCGTTGATGGATCTTTTGGATGAGTATTCATTGATCTATGGAGAAACAGCATTCGACTGGTCATTATTCCAAGAGATCATTACGAGTGGGCTAGAAAATCTTAGCTATGGGAAAATTCCTACGGCTATCGATCAGGTGAGGATCAACCGCTTGGAACTTGTGCGACCTAATCAAGCAAAAGTAACATTTGCGGTCGGCTTGAATGACCAAGTGTTCCCAGATCGTCATGAAACCAAAGGCTTATTATCGAGTGAAGAACGTGAAGCGTTGAATCAAGGGTTAGGCGAGGATCAATTTTTATTTGATCCAGCAAAAGAAAGTATGTCTTTCGAACCTTTCCAAGCGTATTTAGTGTTTGTTTCGGGAACGGAACGTTTGTATTTAAGTTATGCGCAAAGCTATGATACCAATCGCTTGAAAATGTCTCCGTATTTGAAACGAGTCGTGGACTATCTAGGTGTTCCAGTTGAACCAAAATGTCAGTTGCAATTGACGAGTAAGCCAGATTGTTACGTTGGCACTTACCGTAGTGGGATCAATACGATCAATCGGGTCTATCGTTTAGCAAAAGAAGCCAAACAAGCAGTACCCCTTTATTGGCAACAATTAAAAGAGTTAGTTTTACGCTCTGACCAACGAAATTTTGCATTGACGATTTTTGAAAGTCAAGATCATCTGAATGTACCAGTTTCCTTATCAGAAGAGATGGCAGAAGCTCTTTATGGCAAAGAAATCTACACGTCGATCTCACGCATGGAAAACTTTTATAACTGTGAATATAAATACTTTGTCCAGTTTGGTTTGAAGCTGAAAGAACGTAATATCTATGGGTTGACACCAGCTGCTACTGGGGACTTTTATCATGAATCATTGGATCGCTTCTTCAAATTGCTATTCTCGAATCAATTGTCACTTGTGGCGATGTCGGAGAAGGAACGACAAGAATTTACCGAAAAAGTCTTACAAGAAGTATTTGGTGAATTACGCTTTGAGATTTTAGATAGCTCTGCACGGATGAACTATATTCGATACCAATTAGGGCAAACGATCCAAAAAGTGGCTTGGGCGTTACAAAAACAAAGTAAGAATACGGGCATGAAACCATTACAGACAGAGATTTTATTCGGACAGATCGCTGGCGCACGAGGGATTCCAGGTTTGGAAATACCTTTAGACAAAGGCGGGAAACTCCACGTTCGCGGAAAAATCGATCGCATCGATGTGGCAACTGAACAAAGTGATACGTGGTTAAGTGTAGTCGATTATAAATCAAGTGGTCGTTCTTTTGATGTGACTGAAGCTTACTACGGCATGGCGATGCAACTATTGACATATCTTGATGTGGCATTGATGGATGCTGTACGATTGACTGGGAAAGCTGCAGTCAAACCAGCAGGCTCCTATTACTTGCATGTGCATAATCCAGTTTTGACAGATACGACAGATGTCGAGAAAAATACGTTGAAAAAATTCAGCTATGACGGTGTTTTTGTCGATGATCCCGGTCTGTTAGAAGTGCTCGATCATTCATTGGAAGCAAAAGAAAGTTCGTTGATCTATCCAGTGAAGAAAAACGCCAAAGACGAATTACAAAAGGGTAGTTATAGTAAAGAGAAGTTCTATACAGAAGAAGAACTTCAATTATTTATGAACCATAATCGTGAGAATATGCGTTTAGCGGGGGAAGCGATCACCTCAGGGGAGATCAAACTGAATCCCGCTTACAAAGATAAACAACGGATTGCTTGTGAGCATTGTCCGTTCAGAAGTATTTGTACGTTTGATGTCATGCTCAAAGAAAATAATTATCATCGTTTAGAAAAACTGGATAAAGATGAAGCATTGCGCAGAATACTAAAAAGGAGTGAAGACGAGTGACATCAATTCCTTTAAAACCGGAAAATGAACGTTTTACCGATGAACAATGGCAAGCGATTTTTGACCAAGGCGACAACCTACTTGTTTCGGCTTCCGCTGGCTCAGGTAAGACGACTGTGTTAGTCCGCCGAGTGATCGAAAAGTTAAAAATGGGTGTCAATATCGACGAGTTGCTGATCGTGACGTTTACAGAAGCAGCAGCAAGAGAAATGAAGGAACGGATCCAAGTAGCCTTGCAAGAAGCAGTGAATAGTGAAAGTGATCCGGTCTGGCAAAAACATTTTACGAAACAGCTCGTTTTACTACCCACCGCCAATATCTCGACACTCCATGCGTTTTGTTTAACGGTGATCCGTAAATATTACTATTTGATCGATATCGATCCAGTCTTTCGGATGTTGACGGATGAAACGGAAACGATCTTGATGAAAGAAGATGTCTGGGATGAGATCAGAGAACAACTTTATGCAGAAAATCGCGAAGCTTTTTTTCAGCTGACGATGAACTTTTCAAATGATCGCTCAGACGATGGTTTGACTAATCTCGTGTTTTCTCTCTATGATTTTGCTCGAGCAAATCCTGATCCGTTGGCTTGGTTGGATCGTTTACCAGAAGCATATCGGCTAGAAGAGGGATTAGCAGCTTCTGCATTGTACCAAGAACAGATCCGACCGCTCGTCTTAGCTGATTTACTTCATTGTACGCAGCTATACGAAGAAATGGTCGTTTTGGCACAAGAAGAAGGACTTGAAAAGATGTTTGATCAAGTCTCACAGGAACAAGCGAGCATCCAACAAATCTATGAACGTTTTCTTGGTGATGAGTTAGACGAAGCTTACCAAGCTTTAGAAAATCTGACGTTTTCGACCTTCAAAAGCAGTCGTAAAGCAGAGTTGAAAGAACGTTCGGCTGAAGTCAAAAACTTGCGAGACCGTGCCAAAAAAATCTTACAACAAATCGGTAAAAACTACTTCCCGGTTTCACCTGCACAAATTGAAGAGTTGAGTCAAAAAGCGTTCCCCCTCGTGGAACAAATGACCGAAGTCACTAAGTTTTTCATGGAAGGCTTCAGTGCGCGCAAACGTGAAAAAGGCGTACTAGATTTCAATGATCTGGAACACTTGGCGTTACAAATATTGACGAAACAAACAGAGGAAGAGTGGCTACCAAGCGAAGCATCGGTTTATTATCGCAAAAAGTTTAAAGAAGTCATGGTCGACGAGTACCAAGATGTCAATCAATTGCAAGAAGAATTGCTCTATTGGGTCAGAGAGCCAGATGAAGAGAGCGGCAATCTCTTTATGGTGGGAGATGTCAAACAGTCGATCTACTCCTTCCGTTTAGCAGATCCAACTCTATTTATCAATAAATATGAGAAATTCTCTGAAGAAAAAGGGGGACGACGAATCGTCTTAGCTGAGAATTTCCGTTCAAGGCAGGAAGTCCTAGCGTTTACCAACTTGATTTTTGAGCAGTTGATGGACCCAACCGTCGGACAAATCGCTTATGATGAAGCGGCTCGGCTTGTCCTTGGCTTTTCTGGATTCCCAGAAAATAAACAATTTGCACCAGAAGTCTTGATCTATGAAAAGGAACAAGAAACGACAGAAATCGAGTTGCCGATAGATGATATGTTGGAAGACAAAACAGAAGGTGAACTCTTGATGACTGGTTTGAAGATCCGTGAATTGATCGATTCAAAATTCATGATCTACGACAAAAAAAGTCAAGAAGAGCGCCCGATTGAATACAAAGATATCGTGTTATTGACACCCACGAAGAAAAATAATTTGACGATTTTAGAAGTATTCAAAACGTTTGATATTCCGTTGGAACTCAATGATGCCCAAAATTATTTCCAAGCGACAGAAATCAGGATCATGATTTCATTGCTCCAATTGATTGACAACCCTTATCAGGATATCCCATTAGCTTCAGTGTTACGTTCACCAGTCGTGGGCTTGATCGAACCAGAGTTAGCACGTATCCGATTAGCCGATAAGGCGCATACTTACTATGA
Organism: Enterococcus sp. 1001283B150225_161107_E12; assembly: GCF_015556925.1. Taxonomy (NCBI): domain Bacteria; kingdom Bacillati; phylum Bacillota; class Bacilli; order Lactobacillales; family Enterococcaceae; genus Enterococcus; species Enterococcus sp. 1001283B150225_161107_E12. The sequence continues at coordinate 10,704 of NZ_JADNNI010000025.1, forward strand.
TGCAGTCTTGGCTTATCAAAATAATAACCAAGATGAATTAGCGGCTAAATTGCTTCATTTCAATGAGCAACTGCAACAATGGCGAGAGTTAGCGCGGCGTTCTTCGATCACGGACTTATTATGGGAGATCTATTACCAAACAGGGTATTTAGAATATGTCGTTGGGTTGCCAGCTGGTGCACAACGACAAGCGAATCTGTATGCGTTAGTGGATCGTGCCAAAGCTTATGAGCAAAGCTCGTTTCGCGGTCTCTATCAATTTGTACGATTTATTGAGAAAATGCAGGAGAAAGACAAAGACTTGGCGGAACCAGTGATTGCTTCTAGTGACAATGCCGTTCGCGTCATGACCATCCATGCAAGTAAAGGATTAGAGTTCCCCATCGTTTTCTTATTAGATATGACAAAGCAATTCAATCTACAAGACTTGAAAAACCGTTATGCCTTCGAAGAAAAACTAGGTGCGGGCGTGCGCTACATGGAGCCAGACACGCGGGTCTTGTTTGACACATTGCCTTATCAAGCCATCAAATTGGCTAAGCAGAAAAAATTGCTTTCTGAAGAAATGCGTAAATTATACGTTGGATTGACACGTGCCGAGCAAAAACTGTTTATTGTCGGTTCGTACAAAAGTAAAGAAGACACGTTCAAAGCGTGGTCAGAGGCAAGTGAACAAACGGATGTAGTGTTAGACCCTGTGATTCGCCTAAAAAGTTCGAGTAGCTTGATGAATTGGATCGGTTACAGCTTGATCCGTCATCCTAAAATGACCGAATATTTTCCAGAAGCCACGCCTTTGCCACAACTGAAACATTCACCGGGAGACTTTACGATCACCTGGATGGATCAACAAGTGATTTTAACACAACGCCAAGCATTGACAGTCAAAGAAGAGCAAGCAGAGGAACAAAAAGGAGATCAAACACCATTAACCGCTGAACTACAAGCTCGTTTAGCTTTCACTTATCCTTATGAAGCCTCTTCGCAAACAACAAGTTATCAATCGGTTTCTGAGATCAAACGGCTGTTTGAAGATCCAGATGATTCTCCAGAGGCACGTTTGACTTGGGAAAGCAGTGATAAAAAAGCCTTTGCCCAGCCTTTCAGGTATACACAAGACCAATTAGCTGAACCACGCTTTGTACAAAAAGAGCGTAAAGTTTCTGCCACAGCTATTGGGACAGCGACACATTTCCTATTACAAGTGCTGCCGCTAGAAAATGTGACGAAACAAAGCATCGAAAACGAATTGACAACCCTCGTCAAAAAACGTTTAGTCGATGAACAAGTAGCGAAACGTGTGCCGATTGATTCGATCTTATGGTTTTATGAATCTACCCTTGGCCGATCACTGATCGAACATCCAGAAAAAGTGAAACGCGAACAACCATTTTCAATGCTTCTACAAGCAGAAAAGGTATTCGATCACTACCCGAATGAAGACGATGAATTATTGATCCATGGGATCGTCGATGGATACCTTGATTTTGGGGAGTACGTGCAGCTTTATGATTTCAAGACTGATTTTATTTTACATCCTGAAAACCCAGAGGAAATCGCTAAGGTCATCAGCAAATACCGCGGGCAATTGAACTTATACCAACGTGCATTGAGTGAAGCGTTGAATAAACCCGTTCAAGATGTCTTTTTGGTTTTGTTACAGGCGAAGAAAATAATAAATCTTAATAAAGAATAAGAAGTGAGCAAACTGGACTTACACTTTGTAAGTAATATGCTATACTCATGAAAAGAGGTGAGTAAGATGGAGCTAACACAGACAGAATTCATTCTGTGTCCCAAATTTGAAAAAACATTCTCGATTTTAGGGAAAAAATGGAATGGATTGATTATCGATGTATTACTCGAAAATGGTCCGCAGCGCTTTGTTGATCTCTCTGCAAAAATCCCGATGGTCAGTGACCGTGTCTTGGTCGAACGATTAAAAGAGCTTGAAAAAGAAAAGATCGTTACCCGTAATTTTTCGTGTAATGAATCCAGCCGTTCAGAATATATGCTGACAGAAAAAGGGGCAGATCTACAAAAAGCGATGGTCCAGTTGCAGCTTTGGAGTGAGAAATGGGTCACACCCGAAGAATGCAGTTGATTTTGCATCAAAAATCTTGTACACTAGTTTTTAGTTGAATAGACAAAAAGAATGTTGACGAAAAAGAGTAGTTTGGCTAAACCAGTATAGGGAGATCTGTCATGGACTGAAAGCAGATCCTGTGTTTGAAAAATGAAGTTCACTTTCCGAGTTCGTCTGAGAGATTTTTCAGACCGGCAGTATATCTGTCGTTATTAAAATGAGTGTACGATCTCGTTGGGATCGTAAATTAGGATGGTAACGCGAAGACCTCGTTCCTTGATAGGAATGAGGTCTTTTTTGTAGTTGAATTTAAAGGAGGAAATCGCATGTCTTTACAAGCACAACTCGAAAGCTTGAAAGAAGCAACGATCGTCAAGATCAAGCAGGCGCAGGATTTGAAAGAACTAAATCAAATCCGTGTCGAAACATTAGGGAAAAAAGGACCGATCACTGAGGTCTTACGAGGAATGAAAGATCTAAGTGCCGAAGAACGTCCGAAAGTGGGAAGCTTTGCCAATGAGATCCGTGATCTATTGACACAAGAAATCGAAGAGAGAAAAGCAGTATTGGAAACCGCTGCAATGAATGAAGCATTAGAAAAAGAAACAATCGATGTCACGCTTCCAGGTCGCTCAGTCAAACAAGGGACACGCCATATCTTGACGCAGATCATGGAAGAAATCGAAGATATTTTTGTCGGCATGGGGTATCAAATCGTTGAAGGATATGAAGTCGAGTCAGACCATTACAACTTTGAACGAATGAATTTACCAAAAGACCATCCAGCGCGTGATATGCAAGATACTTTCTATATCTCAGAAGAAATCTTGATCCGTACGCATACGTCGCCTGTCCAAGCACGTACCATGGAAAAACATGATTTTTCAAAAGGTGCGCTACGCATGATCTCACCAGGAAAAGTTTTCCGACGTGATACGGATGATGCAACACACAGCCATCAATTCCATCAAATCGAAGGATTGGTGATTGACAAGAACGTGACGATGGGTGATCTAAAAGGAACACTTGAAGTCGTGATGAAGAAAATGTTTGGGGAAGATCGCCAAATCCGTTTACGCCCAAGCTATTTCCCATTTACAGAACCATCTGTTGAAGTCGATGTCAGCTGTTTCAAATGCGGTGGTTCAGGCTGTAACGTCTGCAAACACACAGGTTGGATCGAGATCTTAGGTGCTGGTATGGTTCATCCAAATGTCTTGGAAATGTCAGGGATCGATCCTGAAGAATACTCCGGATTTGCTTTTGGACTTGGCCCAGATCGTGTCGCAATGTTACGTTATGGGGTCAACGATATTCGTAATTTCTATCAAAATGACTTGCGCTTCTTAAGTCAGTTCAAGGGGGAGTAAAAGAATGTTAGTATCATATAAATGGCTGAATCAATACGTTGATTTATCAAATGTGACACCGCAAGAACTTGCAGACAAAATGTCCGTCACAGGAATCGAAGTCGAAGGTGTGACTGTACCTGAAGAAGGCTTGAAGAAAATCGTTGTCGGAGAAGTGAAGGAATGTATTCCGCATCCTGATTCGGATCATCTATCGATCTGTCAAGTCGATATCGGCGAAGAGGAATTATCACAAATCGTTTGTGGAGCACCGAATGTCAAAGCAGGAATCAAAGTCATCGTGGCTTTACCAAATTCACGGATTGCGGGCAATGTCAAAATCAAAAAAGGCAAGATGCGCGGACAAGTTTCAAATGGGATGATCTGTGCCTTACAAGAAATCGGTTATTCTGACAGTGTCGTACCGAAAGAATATTCAGAAGGCATCTACTATTTGCCACAAGAAGCGGTCAATGGGGAACCAGTCTTTTCTTATCTAGATATGGACGATGCCATCATCGAATTATCCATCACACCAAACCGTGCGGATGCACTATCAATGAGAGGTGTGGCGTATGAAGTTGGCGCGATCTACCGCCAAAAACCAACATTCAATGATGAAAAGTTAGTAGAAGTTGAACGTAAAGCTTCAGAAAAAATTGTGGTAAAAGTAGAAGATGAAGAATTGGTACCAGCATACCAAATCCGCATCATTGAAAACGTCAAGATCCAACCGAGTCCACAATGGCTGCAAAATATCTTGATGAATGAAGGAATCCGACCAATCAATAACGTCGTTGATATCACAAACTATATCTTGTTATTGTTCGGTCAACCGTTACATGCATTTGACTATGATAAGTTAGGTTCAGAAGAAATCGTGGTACGTCATGCAGCAGAAAAAGAGAACATCGTGACGTTAGATGGTGAAACGCGCACATTGACCTCAGAAGACTTAGTCATCACGAATGGACAAGTGCCAGTCGCCTTAGCTGGGGTAATGGGCGGACAAGACTCAGAGATTACGGAAACAACGACAACCGTTGCGTTAGAATCCGCTCTATTCGACCCCATCTCGATTCGTCGCACAGCAAAACGTTTCAATTTACGTAGTGAATCATCTGCGCGCTTTGAAAAAGGCATCAATAAAGGAACCGTCGGCGAAGCAAGCGATGTTGCAGCGGCGATGATCGTTGCTTTAGCAGGAGGAGAAGTGTTACAAGGAGCGGTCAAAGGTTCTGAGTATCAAGCAAAAGAAGTCGAAGTACAGATCACATTGAAGCGCATCAACCAGTACCTTGGCACAACCTTAAATGTCGCTGAAGTAAGTGAGATCTTTGAAGCATTAGGATTCGGCTATCACGTCGATGGAGAAACTTATACTGTTGTTATACCTCCAAGACGTTGGGATATCCAGATCGAAGCAGACATCATTGAAGAAGTGGCACGTATTTATGGGTATGATCGTTTACCTTCAACGTTACCAAGCGGCGAAACAGTTGCAGGTAGTTTGACACAAGAACAAGCGACTACACGAAAGATCCGTACATTACTTGAAGGCAGTGGTCTAACTGAAGCCATTAGTTATGCACTGACAACGGAAGATAAATCACGTCAATTCGCTTTGAAAGAAACAGCCATCACTCGCTTGGATTGGCCGATGAGTGAAGACCGTTCTGTCTTACGTATGAACTTGATCAGTGGTCTTTTGGATAACGTCCAATACAATACAGCACGTAAAAATGCAGATGTCGCATTTTATGAAGTGGGTCGCGTCTTCTATCAAGAAAACGATCCGTTGACACATCTGCCACAAGAAGTCACTCACGTAGCCCTTGCGGTGTCTGGCACATGGGAAGAAAAGAGTTGGCAAAGTAAGCCACAAGCGGTTGATTTCTTTACAGTAAAAGGCATATTAGAGAATGTATTCGAACAACTTTCTATCAATGAGGAAATCACTTATCAAGCGTTGACAACGATCGATGAACTTCATCCAGGTCGTACAGCAGCCATTTATTTAGGTGAAACAATGATCGGGTTTGTTGGTCAAGTGCATCCTATGACTGCTAAAGCTTACGATATTCCAGAAACGTATGTGGCAGAGTTTGATTTAGCCACAGTCGTGGAAGCATCACAAAAAGGCATCACTTTCCGACCAGTCACAAAATTCCCAAGTGTGACGCGTGACATTGCCATGTTAGTAGCTGAACAAGTGACGAATCAAGAAATCGTTCGCACGATCCAATCAGCAGCTGGTCGATTCTTGACGAGTGTGGAATTATTCGATGTCTATCAAGGAGCAAATATTGAAGCAGGGCATAAATCAGTCGCCTATACGTTAAGCTTTGAAAATCCCGAAGCAACGTTGACAGATGAAGAAATCAACCAAGCAATGAGCAAGGTTGAAAAGGCGTTGACAGAAACAGTCGATGCAAGTATTCGTTAAACCTTAATAATAGAAGAAAAAACTGGGACAAAAATCATTCAATGATTTTTGTTCCAGCTTTTTTGTGTGATTACTGATTGAAATAATTGATGCCCATTGCCGCTTTCACTTCAGAAAGTGTGGCTGCCGCAACTTTAGCCGCTTCTTCGCTACCATGACGTAAGATATCCATCACGGCTTGCGGATCTTTCGCCAATTCTTCACGACGTGCGCGGATCGGTGCGAACTCTGCTTCTAATACGTCGATCAAGTAACGCTTGATTTTCACGTCACCGAGTCCACCACGACGATAGTGGGCTTTCATCTCTTCTATTGCTTCTTTGTCTGTACCAAAAACATCTAAGTACGTAAAGACCATATTGCCTTCGACTTGTCCTGGATCTTGGACATGGATGTGATTTGGATCAGTATACATACTCATCACTTTTTTCTGTAAAACATCCGCAGGGTCAGAAATGTAGATGCCATTTCCTAATGATTTACTCATTTTTCCGTTACCATCGATCCCAGGTAAACGACCCATTCCTTTAGGAGGGAAGACGCCTTTCGGTTCAACTAGTACTTCTCCATAAGTGTGATTGAAACTTTGGACGATCTCTTGCGTTTGTTCCAACATTGGTTTTTGGTCTTCACCAACTGGCACTAGATTCGCTTTGAACGCAGTGATGTCAGCAGCTTGTGAGACAGGGTAGATAAAGAAGCCTGTTGGGACACTTTCGCCAAATTTCTTTTGCTCGATCTCCGTTTTAACAGTCGGGTTACGACGCACACGACCAACACTTACTAAGTTTAAGTAATACATTGTCAACTCAGCTAATTCAGGGATTTGCGACTGGATAAACAATGTTGATTTGGCAGGATCTAAACCAACCGATAAGTAATCTAAAGCAACTTCTAATACATTGGAAGACACTTTTTCAGGGTCTTTCGCATTGTCAGTCAAGGCTTGCATATCTGCGATCATTACGAACAACTGATTGTTCTCATCCGCTTGCATTTCTACACGTTTTTTCAAAGACCCGACATAATGGCCTAAGTGTAGTTTGCCAGTAGGACGGTCTCCTGTTAAAATAATATTTTTCAAAAAAGAACACCTCTTTGTAATTTCTAAGACTAATACTTAATATCTTACCGTTTTTTTGCAGAATTAACAACAGGATAAACCGAAAATCATTGAAAAAATCAGTTAGGAAATCGTTATTTATACAAATGGTAAAAGAAAACGCACAAAGGAATTTTCTTGGAAACTTTACAAGTTGCTTCGCTTTCGGATATAATGTGTTCTATTATATATCTTTAAATGAAATCTTACTAAATAATAATGGGAGTGTAATGTTATGACAATGATTAAATTTGATAGCGTGGAAAAGTATTACGGCAAATTCCATGCGTTGAAAAACATCAATCTTGAGTTTGAAAAAGGGGAAGTTGTCGTTGTCATTGGTCCATCAGGATCAGGGAAAAGTACGATGCTTCGCTGTATCAACGGCTTGGAAACAATCACTTCAGGAAAGCTTTTGATCAATGATGTCGATATTCGCGATAAAAACACAAAATTGACGGAAATCAGAAAAAATGTCGGAATGGTCTTTCAACATTTTAATCTTTACCCCAATAAAACAGTTTTAGAAAACATCACATTGGCACCAATCAAAGTATTAAAACAAGATGAGGCAACTGCTGTAAAAAATGCGGAAAAGTTCTTAAAGACAGTCAACATGCTAGATAAAAAAGATTCCTATCCTTCCATGTTATCTGGTGGACAACAACAGCGTGTAGCGATTGCTCGCGGCTTAGCGATGAATCCCGAAATGCTGTTATTTGACGAGCCAACATCTGCATTGGACCCAGAGATGATCGGCGATGTATTGGACGTAATGAAAAAATTGGCAAGAGATGGCATGTCCATGATCGTGGTCACCCACGAAATGGGCTTTGCGAAAGAAGTGGCAGATCGTGTCATTTTTATGGCGGATGGACAAGTATTAGAAGATAGTCGCGATGTACGTAATTTCTTTGATGATCCAAAAGAAGAACGTGCAAAACAATTTATCAGTAAAGTAATCAATCATTGATAGGAGGAACGATATGCGTAAGACAACATTCACTCGTTTATTATTTCTTTTTGGACTAGTATTTCTAGTATTGAGCGGCTGTAAAGGTAGCAGTTTGGCAGAAAAAGATATTTTGACTCGTAGCAAAGAAACGAACGAGATCATTTGGGGTGTCAAATACGATACACGATTATTTGGGATGATGGATATCGAAAGCCGCACAGTTCAAGGGTTTGATATCGATATCGCCAAAGCAATCACGAAGAAGATTTTAGGAGAGGACGGAAAAGCAGAGTTTGTCGAAGTCACTTCTAAAACAAGAATCCCATTATTAAAAAATGGGAATATCGATGCAATCATTGCGACGATGACGATTACCGAAGAACGTAAAAAGCAAGTCGATTTCTCTTCTGTTTATTTTGACGCCGGACAATCATTGCTCGTTGAAAAGGGTAGTCCCATCAAAAGTGTGGAGGATCTAAACGCTGAAACGACTGTTTTAGCGGTAAAAGGCTCGACTTCAGCTGCCAACATCAGAGAACATGCACCTGATGCACGGATCTTGGAGTTAGAGAACTATGCCGAAGCATTTACTGCCTTACAATCGGGGCAAGGCGATGCCATGACAACAGATAATGCGATCTTACTAGGAATGGCAGCGGAGAACCCTAGCTATGAATTAGCAGGAGGAACATTTACCGAAGAGCCTTATGGGATTGCAATCAACAAAGGACAAGAAAATTTCTTGGATGCAGTCAACCAAGCATTAGCAGAAATGGTTGAAGACGGCACCTACGATAAGATTTATGAAAAATGGTTCCCAGATACGACTCAGGGAAAAATTGATTAAGGAGGGAATAAAATGAGTGAATTGATACAAACTTATGGGCCAGCCTTCCTTGATGGATTTAAAGTAACGATCCTATCAAGTGTCTTGGCGCTTTTATTCAGTTTGATCATCGGAACGTTGATGGCGATTTTTCAATTGTCACACAATAAATGGATTCGTGGTTTTGCGAAAGCCTATGTTGAATTTTTTAGGAATATTCCGTTATTGATCATCGTGATGTTCTTCTATGTCGTATTACCACTTTATTGGATCAGCTTTGACGGTTTTCAAGCAGGAACGATCGGGCTGACGATCTATACTTCCGCATTTATTGCAGAAACCGTTCGTTCTGGCATCCAAACTGTGCCAAAAGGTCAAATGGAGGCTGGTCTTTCATCGGGGTTTACTTACTCAGAAACAATGCGTTACATTGTATTGCCACAGGCATTTAAAATCGTTATCCCACCATTAGGCAATCAATTTATCAATTTGGTCAAAAATTCATCGATTTTAGCAATTGTTGCTGGTTTGGATATCATGTACCAAGGGGATTTGATTGCCAGTGAAACCTTCAACACGTTTGATACCTATATCATTGTCGGTTTATTTTACTTGATCATTACCTTACCATTGTCTTATTTGATGGTTTATCTTGAGAAAAAATGGGCAGTTCGTTCATAGAAAGGAGAATCTCAATGGATTTTAGTGGTGCATTTTCATGGATGAATATTCGCTTTTTACTGGAAGGACTAAAAGTAACGATCGAAGTTTCGCTCTTCTCCATCATTTTTAGTTTTCTGATCGGTGGGCTGACAGGTGTTCTTCGTTTTGCGAGTATTCCTTATTTATCAAAAATAGTAGGTTTGATTATCGACATCATTCGTAATCTGCCATTATTGCTTATCATCTTTTTCACTTATTTTGCTTTGCCACAAATCGGTATCCAAATGAACATCTTTTGGTCAGCAGTTGCAGCATTGACAATTTTTGAATCTGCCATGTTATCAGAGATTTTCCGTGCAGGTTTGAATGCTGTGCCGAAAGGTCAGATGGAAGCAGGGCTTTCCACGGGATTAAGCTATGTGGAAACGATGCGTACGATCATCATGCCACAAGCATTCAAGTCAATGATCCCTGCTATCGTCAGTCAGTTGATCTCGTTGATCAAAGACACTTCTTTAGCGGTGATTATCTCGTTGCCAGAATTGACACACCAAGCGCGGATCGTCTACGGTCAAAATACCAATTATGTCTTACCAATGTTCGTTATGATGACTTTCATGTATTTTGTCGTATGTTACGCACTTTCTTTACTTTCTTCTTACCTAGAAAGAAGAAAGTACAGCTATTAGTAGAAAAAATCGTATTTTAAATGGTAATTAAGAAGGAATCCACGAAATTTTTTTAAAAAATTTTTTGTGGATTCCTTCTTACTGTTATCCAAAAATTCCATCGATATACAAGGAGGATCCCAATGTTGGAAAAGAGCCGGAAAGCAGATTGTAGGACTTGATAATTCACGTCAAAAAGTCCACAATATAGAAGGTAGAATTTTTTTGAAAAAGGATGATTCGATTGACAGATAAACGTCCGATCGGTTTTATTGATTCAGGGGTTGGCGGTCTTACAGTCGTCAAAGAAGCATTGAAGCAATTGCCGAATGAAAACATATTATACGTTGGCGATACCGCGCGCTGTCCATATGGACCAAGACCCGCAGAGCAAGTGATCGCTTATACATGGGAAATGACGAATTATTTAGTTGAAAAAGGCATAAAGATGCTTGTGATTGCCTGTAATACGGCAACTGCGGTCGCATTAGAAGAAATCAAAGCAACACTCTCGATTCCAGTGATCGGTGTGATTTTGCCAGGAACGAGAGCGGCAGTCAAGCAGACGAAAAATCATCGAGTAGGGGTGATTGGAACAATTGGTACCGTCAAAAGTGCTGCTTACGAGACGGCATTATTGGATAAAGCACCCGAACTGAAAGTTACCAGCTTGGCGTGTCCAAAGTTTGTTTCAGTCGTAGAAAGTAAAGAATACCGATCATCAGTCGCTAAAAAAATCGTGGCTCAAACTTTGCTTCCATTAGAATTAAAAGGGATCGATACCTTGATTTTAGGTTGCACCCATTATCCGCTCCTTCGCCCAATCATTCAGAATGTTATGGGGGATAAAGTCATGCTGATCGATTCAGGAGCAGAAACGATTGGCGAAGTTTCGATGTTACTTGACTATTTTGAAATCAGTAATTCACCACAAAATGGCCGAACGCTTTGTCAGTTTTATACGACAGGATCAGCTAAAATGTTCCATGAGATTGCCCAAGATTGGTTAGGATTAAAAGAACTGATCGTTGAATCGATTGATTTAGGAGGAAAAGAGCAATGATGCGTCATGACGGAAGAAATGTCCAAGATTTACGTAAAATCACGATTGAAACAAATGTGCTAAAGCATCCAGAAGGATCAGTTTTGATCAGCTTTGGCGATACGAAAGTGATTTGTGCGGCAACGGTTGAAGAGTCAGTGCCCCCCTTTTTAAAAGGGACTGGTAAAGGATGGGTGACAGCAGAATACAGTATGTTACCTCGCGCCACGAATACGAGAAATCGTCGTGAAAGCAGCAAAGGTAAGTTAAGTGGACGGACGATGGAGATCCAACGCTTGATCGGTCGTTCGTTGCGTGCGGTCGTCGATCTCGAGAAACTTGGTGAACGTAGCATCATCGTTGATTGTGACGTGATCCAAGCAGACGGTGGCACACGAACAGCAAGTATTACCGGTGCATTTGTGGCTTTAAGATTAGCAATCGAAAAATTATTACAGACAAAAGTGTTAGCGAATGATCCAATCAAAGAACATTTAGCCGCCATCAGTGTAGGGATTTTAGCTGATGGGACATGTGTGACTGATTTGGATTATCACGAAGACGTGGCAGCGGAAGTCGACATGAACTTAGTGATGACGGAATCAGGCAGATTTGTGGAGATCCAAGGCACAGGCGAAGAAGCTACCTTTGATGGTGAACAATTGAACGAAATGCTTGTTTATGGTAAAACAGCGATCGAATCACTGATTTTTGAACAAAAAAATGTTTTGTTGAGCGAATGGTCAGACACTACGCCTGAACCGACAGAAAAAACGATTGTGATTGCTACTCGAAACGCAGGCAAAGCAGAAGAATTCCGTACCTTATTTGCGAAGGAAGGCTATACAGTCAAAACATTGTTCGATTATCCTGAGATACCTGATGTCGAAGAAACAGGTACAACATTCGAAGAAAACGCCCGGTTAAAAGCAGAAACGATTGCTCAAGTATTGAACCAGCCAGTATTGGCGGATGACTCTGGCCTGAAAGTCGATGCGTTAGGTGGCAGACCAGGAGTTTATTCTGCCCGTTTTGCTGGCGAACATAAGAGTGATGCGGCAAATAACGCAAAACTGCTTTTTGAATTAACCGATGTAGCTGATGAAGAACGCACCGCACAATTTCATTGTACGTTGGTTTTTGCTGAACCAAATAAAGAAAGTTTAGTCGTGGAAGCAGAGTGGCCTGGACGAATTGGTCGGATACCTAAAGGCGAAAATGGCTTTGGCTATGACCCTTTGTTCATTCCTGATGGGTACACTCAAACAGCGGCAGAAATCTCAAGTGAAGAAAAAAATAACCACAGTCACCGAGGCTTGGCCATGGCAAAACTAAGCCAAGTTTGGCAGGCATGGTTGGAAGGAGTGGAGTAGATGCGCTATTTAGTCGTTAGTGACAATCATGGGGATCGAGCAATCATCAAAGAATTGCTATCCCAATACCAAAATCAAGTTGATTATTTTTTTCATTGCGGTGATTCAGAACTTGACGCAACAGATGAAGTTTGGGAAACTTATTTCGGTGTACAAGGCAATTGTGATTTCGGCACAGACTTTGAGACTAAACGAGTTGTAGATACTGGGCTTGATCGGGTATATATGACTCACGGCCATTTATCGAATGTCCGCTTTGGTTTGACTCAGTTAGCCCTTGAAGCAAAAGAGCAACACGCAACGATTGCTCTTTTTGGTCACACCCATCAACTAGGGTGTGAATTTGAAGAAGGTATCTTGTTCTTGAATCCAGGAAGCATTTCCCAACCTCGAGGAATGATCCAAATCCCAGCATACGCAATCATCGAGAGTACGAAAGAGACACTTGCTGTCCAGTACTATAATCGATCACACAAAAAAATCGATAACATGGCATTTGAATATAAACGCTGACAAACAAACTCTAATTTTTGCTAAAAATAGAAATGTTTGTATAGATTTTGCATCCGTTTTCGGTAAAATAGAGATATTGAAAGAATTTGAAATGGAGGGCCAATACATGATTGGACCAATTGTAAGAGAGTTATTACTGCAAAATCAAGAGACATTTTTGGTTCCAGCAGAAAACGTGGCAAATGTTATGTATCAACATCCGTTATCGCATGGACTATTAGTTTTATCGAAAGTTGGCTACACTAAAATCCCTGTCTTAGGGAAAGATGATCGCTTTGTTGGTCTAGTCAGTCTATCAAATGTTGTCAATAAGATGATGGACCTACAAACAATCAGTATGGAACCATTAGAAGGCCTAACAGTGGCTGATGTAATGGAAACCGATGTACCAACCATTGATGAAAATTGGGAACTAGAAGAAGTTCTTCATTTACTAGTTGATGCTTCGTTCTTGCCAGTCGTCACAGAGGATAAAGTGTTCAAAGGAATCATCACACGAAAAGAGTTACTGAAAGCAGTCAATTACATGGTACACGAATTAGAACGCCAAAATATTGTATCACCAAAAATAGATGTAGATGAATTGAGAGAAAGAATCGATATCGTTAGTTAAAGGTAATTGATCCTACTCACTAAAGATAAAGACATAAAACAAACGAAGCGACGCCCAAAAGTTAGACTATATTTCTAACTTTTGGACGTCGCTTTATTTGTTGTATTAAGGAATGACACGAGTGGGAATAAAGTTGTCCTGAGAATCAAATACTTTAGTCATTTTAGACATTTTTCTAATGATTAAAAAAAGAGGTCAAACCTAAACACTTCTGTTCATTCGGTTTTAGGTGGTAGGAGAGGGCTAATGTCCCACGCCCAGCGTAGACGCTACATAAACTATTTCAACACGATTGGTGTATTTGGGATGCTGTAACCGGCAGCTGTCAGTTCTTTGACATATGAACTCAAAAATTCTTCTTTCAATTCGAACTGTTTACCATTTAAAACGTAGCAGATCGTCCGAATCGCAAAGTTGCTGTTGCCGATATCGACCAATCCAAAGATCGATGGTTCAGTTTGTAATTCCTCTTCGTATTTTACAGCTAACGTTTCATTAACTTTTTGAATGATCTCATAGATCTTATCATAGCCTTCTTCCGGAACGATCCGAATATCAAGAACGACTTGCATATTGGAACGAGAGAGGTTACTGATCGTTGTGATACTACGGTTTGGAATGAAGTGAACGGTACCGTCAACACCTTTGAGTTGCAGTGTCCGGATACCAACGGATACCACGGTTCCTTCGATAGTTAGATTCGTTAATTTGACATAGTCGCCTACGTCCATTTGTTGTTCCATGATGATAAAGAAGCCAGTGATCACATCACTCATAAAGCCTTGTGCCCCTAAACCGATGGCTACTCCGGCAATCCCTGCTCCGGCTAATAGTGAACCAATCGGCACACCAATCACGGATAGGATGGCATAAATAAAGAAAAAGCCAATCGTATAATTGAAAATGGTATTTAAAAGACTTTGTAACGTTTTTAAGCGGCTACCGTTAAGAACGGTTTTTTTTGAATATTGTTTAAAAGATTTGTCGATCAAGTATTTACTGATTCGATTGATGAGTCCAAAAAGAATAATCAAAAAAATAAGGAATAATCCTTTTTGGATCATTGTAGAAAAAATCCCATCCCAATCAATATTATTCCAAAAACGTTGGAACGCATTGAGTTGACTGACCGCTTGATCGGTCAAATTTTCTCCGGTTGAGCTTGTTGTTTCTGCTGTTGCAATGAATGAAAACATAAAATCCCCTTTTCTAATTAGTCTCTTTTGTATTGTAACAAGAACAGCATAAAAATCAAAATAAATCATTAGATAAGCTACCAATCACACTTGCAATAACAAGTGGTTAAAATAAACGATGACAAATGGGAGAGATAGTGCTAAAATATTTCAAAACTGACGATTGGTGGTATGAACATGCAAATAGATTGGGATAACTTAGGATTTTCTTACATCAAAACACCTTGGCGCTTCGTTGCCAAATGGAAAGATGGAGAGTGGGAAAAAGGCGAATTGACTGAGGATAATTATCTGTCACTTCATGAAGGATCGCCCGCACTTCACTATGGCCAACAGTGCTTTGAAGGATTAAAGGCTTATCGCAGAAAAGATGGAAAGATCAATTTATTCCGTCCAGAGCAAAACAGTCGTCGCTTGAACCAGAGTGCCAGACGTTTATTGATGCCCATGGTTCCAGAAAAAATGTTTGTTGATGCAGTGAAAGAAGTCGTAAAGGTAAATGAATCCTTTGTGCCACCTTATGGTTCAGGAGCAACGTTATATTTACGTCCTTTCCTGATCGGTGTCGGAGAAAACATTGGTGTTCATCCAGCGCCTGAGTATTTGTTTGTGGTTTTCTGTACGCCTGTAGGAGCCTATTTCAAAGGTGGATTGAAACCAACGAACTTTATCGTTTCTGGTTATGACCGAGCTGCTCCAAATGGTACGGGAGCTGCCAAAGTAGGAGGTAACTACGCAGCAAGTTTATTACCAGGAACTGAAGCGAAAGAATTAAATTATTCAGATTGCGTTTACCTAGATCCAGCGACGCACACAAAAATTGAAGAAGTCGGCGCGGCGAATTTCTTTGGTATCACTAAAGACAACCAGTTCATCACACCGCAATCGCCTTCGATTTTACCAAGTATTACGAAGTATTCCTTGTTGCAGATTGCGGAAGAACGTTTGGGACTTAAAGCAGTTGAGGGAGATATCTACATCGATCAACTTGATCAATTTGCAGAAGCAGGTGCGTGTGGAACCGCAGCGGTGATTTCACCGATTGGTGGAATCTACTATAAAAATGATTTACATGTCTTTTATAGTGAGACAGAAGTAGGACCAGTAACTAAGCGCTTGTATGAAGAATTGACGGGTATCCAGTTTGGGGATATCGAAGCACCAGAAGGTTGGATCGAAGTCGTCGAATAATGTCTGGCTTTAAAAATAACTACAAAAAAATCAGCTCTCACATTGGAGGGCTGATTTTTTATTGGATCAAGATAAGTGAACACCTTTATCTACGTAAATGATATCACCGATGATCCCGCTAGATAGGGGGCTGATCAAAAAGGCACAAGTATTTCCGACTTCTTCGATCGTCACACCTTGTTGATCGGGGGTGCGTGATTCGGATAACTCGATCAATTTTTGGTAATCCTTCACACCAGTCACGGCTAACGTTTTGATCGCACCAGCAGAGATCCCATTGACACGGATTCCTTTAGGTGAGAATTCAGCGGCTAAGTAGCGAATGGCAGCTTCTAGTGAAGCTTTCGCGATGCCCATCATATTATAGTTAGGGATCGCTCGTTGTGAACCAAGATAAGACATACTTACGATGCCGCTGTTGGGAGCTAAGTACTTTTGGGCATACTTCGATACAGCGATCAATGAATAGCTACTGATGTCTTGTGCTAATTGATAACCATCTCTTGAAATATCAGAAACGTTACCTGAAAGCTCTTCTTTGTTGGCATAAGCAACAGCGTGGACCAAACCATGGATCTCACCGGCATATTCACCAATCGTATCCATCGCTTTTTCGATGCTCTCATCGCTAGCGACATCACACTCTACAGTGAAGGCATCTTCACCGACTAATTTGACTAACGATTTCTTCATCCGTTCATTTTGGTACGTATAGATGATCTCAGCGCCTTGTTGCATCATTGCTTCCGCACAACCCCAAGCAATACTGCGTTTATTCGCAACACCCATGATCACGATTTTTTTTCCTTCTAAAAAAGACATATAGACACTCCTTTGATTCAATAAAAGTTTTGTTTGACGATAATATAAGTGCAAAAAAATAACTTCTTGATTTCTTATTATTCAGTAAAATGCTTTGATTGTCAAACTATTTTTTTGATGAATAAAAAATGATTGCCAAATAATCAAGAATATGATACTTTGATAATCAAAGTATTGATTACGGCTATTGCCCGAAAGAAGGAGTAAACTATGTCATACGCATTATCAGCAACGGAAGTAATGGATCTTATTCCAAACCGTTACCCAATTTGTTACATCGATTACGTGGATTCGATCGATTCAGGAAAGAAGATCATTGCAACAAAAAATGTAACGATCAATGAAGATTTTTTCCAAGGGCATTTCCCTGACAATCCGGTCATGCCAGGAGCGTTGATTCTAGAAACCCTTGCACAAGCAGGTTCGATCTTGATTTTAAAATCAGAAGAGTTCCTAGGGAAACGTGCGTATATCGGTGGGATCAACAAAGCAAAATTCCGCCAAAAAGTCGTTCCTGGGGATGTGATGAAGTGTCATTTTGAGATCATCAAAATGAAAGGACCTGTAGGGACTGCGATTTCTGAAGCTTTTGTTGACGATACAAAAGTGTGTGAATGTGAATTTACATTTATCGTCAATGAGCAAGCATAAAGATAAAAATAAACTTTAGGAACCCATAGAGCGGTTCTAAAAATATCAATAGATATGGCAATAGGGGAGCGGAAAGCAGCTTTCCACAAAAAAAGAATCATCTTCTGAATAGTTTTCTATTCTTGGATGGTCTTTTTTTGTCTATTTAAGACTGTTTTGAAAATGTTAAGTTTTACTAAAGGTAAAAATGAAAACAACTATTTTTTAGCGAAAATATAAAAAATAGTTGTAAAGTCTCAGCCATCAAAATTTTTTTAATTAAAAAAAGGGAGTGGGACATTCGTTCACCTCTCCCACCTATAACCGAATAAACGGCGGGAACAAAAAGTAACCTCTTCGAAAATAAGGCGCCATCCACAAAAATTTGAAATACAATTTTCGTGGATGGCGCCTTATTTCTCGAGGCTGAACACTTCTGTCCCCACCTCATTTGATGTTTCAGTAGAAAGTGATCAAATGTGTGTTTATTTTGCTTCCTGTAAGATGTTGATTTTTTCGATCTTCACATCTTCTGTTGGCTTATCTGAGCTATCTGTTTCGACAGCAGCAATAGCATCAACAACGTCCATTCCTTCAACGACTTGACCAAAGACCGTATATTCACCATCTAAACTAGGGTAGCCGCCGTTTTTGTAGGCGTCAATAATGGCTTGTGGGTAATCATCTTTCAATAAACCATCATGCATATCATCAGAGTTTTGTACGATGAAGAATTGGCTACCATTACTATTCGGGTCTTGTGTACGAGCCATTGAAAGGGCACCGCGGATGTTATAAAGTTGGTTTGAGATCTCCGTTTCAAAACCTTCTCCCCAAATACTTTCTCCACCAGTTCCGTTCCCATCAGGATCGCCACCTTGGATCATAAAGTCTTGGATGACACGATGGAAAGTGACGCCATCGTAGTAGCCATCTTTGGCATGAGTCATAAAGTTCTCCACAGCTTTTGGTGCAAGCTCTGGGAATAGTTTGATCTTGATCGTTCCTTTAGTTGTGACCATTTCAACTAGATCTTCGTTATCAGCGACTTCTGTATTCAATTGAGGTAACTCTAAAGAATTTAAATCAATACTTTCTACAGTGCTAGTCTCTGTTGTTTTTTCTGTTGATTCTTTCGTGCTTGAAGAGGCGGTATCTGAACCGTTCGACGTACAACCAGCTGCAAATAATAGCGTTGCAGCCATACTCATAGTTAAAAATAATTTTTTGTGTTTCATAAGTAATTCCTTTCTTTTTTTGTTCGTTGTTATCTTTAATGATAGCAAATTATCAGATAAATACCTACACTTTTTCGAACAATAAGCGAAATTATTTAATAAATAGTAAAAGGTGTAGACCATTTGAAAGCGGTTTGTTATAATGTAAGTGGATACAAAAACGCACATCCAGGAGGGTATCAACACATGGGAAAATTAGGAATTTCAATTTATCCAGAACGTTCAACGTTTGAAAAGGACAAAGAATATTTAGATTTAGCACATAAATACGGATTTAAACGTGTATTCACAAGTTTATTACAAATTGCAGACGATAAAGAAAAAGTCTTAGCAGACTTTAAAAAAGTCGTCGATTATGCCAATCAATTAGAGATGGAAGTCATGGTGGATATCAATCCAGCGTTATTTGAACAGTTAGAGATCTCATATGATGATCTATCGTTCTTCGATGAGATGGGCGCCGACGGCATTCGTTTGGACATTGGATTTACTGGAGCAGAAGAAGCAAAAATGACTCGGAATCCATACAATATCAAAATCGAGATCAACATGAGTTCAGGCACGAATTATGTTGACAATATCATGAGTTATTCGCCGAACACAGATAACTTACTAGGTTCACATAACTTTTACCCTCATCGTTATTCTGGTTTAGGCTATGATCATTTTGTCGCTTGTTCGGAGAAATTCCGCAAATATAATTTGAATACGATGGCATTCGTAAATTCACAAACAGCTGACTTTGGCCCATGGCCGACGCAAGACGGACTTTGCTCATTAGAAGACCATCGTGATCTTGAAATCGCGACGCAAGTCAAACACTTGATGTTGACAGGTTTGATCGATGATATCTCTGTAGGAAATGCTTATGCGAGTGAAGAGGAATTACGTGCAATGTCTGAAGCTTTCTTTGCAAGCTATCCTACATTAAAAGTTGATGTAGCAGAAGATATCACAGAAGATGAACGTATTTGTCTATTCGATAATCTTCATAGTTATCGTGGAGATCGCTCAGAGTATATCTTGCGTTCAACGATGACACGCATCTATTACAAAGACAAACCATTCCCAGCGCATAATACGAAAGATATGACCCGTGGGGATGTATTGATCGATAACGTTGGTTACGGACAATATAAAGGTGAAACACAAATTGCTTTAAAAGAAATGAAGAATGATGGACGAGTGAATGTCGTCGGACGTATCTCAGACGATGAGTTATTCTTACTTGATTTCTTGAAACCATGGTCAAACTTCAAGTTGATCGAAAGTAAATAATTGTGTAATTATAAATATTGAAAAGCCCCGTAAAGCGATCAGAGCTTTACGGGGCTTTTCAATGACGATTATTATTTATTCTAGATTGCATCACACGTCCTCTTTGTTTATACTAATTTTAGACAGTACATCAATGTAAAAGCAAGGAAGGTATAAGATGAAACTTTGGATCAAAATTTTAATCGGCGTGACATTACTCGTGACAGTCGTATTAGTCTTTGCGGGTAATTATTTTTATAACTATGCCGTTGTTCCTTCAGAAAAAGACTTTTTAGAAGGCGATACTCCTGGCACAACAAAAACAAATGAAGAATCGAGTGCACATTCTTGGTTTGCGAACCCTGAAAATCGTAAAGAATGGCAACAGACATCTGCGGATGGATTGAAGTTATCAGCCATTTATCTACCAGCAACAGACAGTCATAAAACAGCGATCGTGGCTCATGGATATATGGGAAATGCGGAAACGATGGCAAATTACGCAAAGATGTTCCATGATCTTGGCTATAACGTATTAGTTCCTGATGCCCGCGGACACGGAAAAAGCGAAGGGGATTATATCGGCTTTGGCTGGCACGAACGGAAAGATTATGTGAAATGGATCGATCAAGTGCTTGAAACAAACGGTCAATCTGAAGAAATCGTTTTATACGGTATTAGTATGGGGGCAGCTACTGTGATGATGACTAGCGGAGAACCATTGCCTACAAATGTTAAAGCGATCATCGAAGATTGTGGCTATTCCTCTGTTAACGAAGAATTGGCTTATCAGCTTAATGAATTATTTAGCTTACCACCGTTCCCATTGATCCAAGTAACTAGCTTGATGACAAAAATCAGAGCCGGCTATTTCTTTGGAGAAGCTGATGCAATCAAACAATTAGAAAAAAACCAATTACCGATGCTGTTTATCCATGGGGATGCGGATACATTTGTTCCTTACGAAATGTTGGACAAAGTCTACCAAGCGACGAACGGACCAAAAGAAAAATATATCGTCCCAGGAGCAGAGCATGCCAAAGCATATTCGATCGATCCTGAGAATTATCAAAAGACTGTAAGTAGTTTCCTAGAAAAATATGTAAAATAACTGTTGTGACCAAAGTGTTTCTTAAAGAACTTTAAGAACTTTCTTGAAACTTTTGGTCACAACGTTTTATTTTGTCTCCATTCGTTCTTGCAGTAAAATAAAGAAAGAGCCACGAATTTCCGTGAAACTTTCAGTTTAATGATGGACAAACGGGCCATTCACCGATAAAATAGACAGGACTTGTGTTTATTGTGGAAATTCAGGTAGTCAGTATAGTTAGAATAGATAAAAGGAAATAGGAGGACGATAATATGTCCATGTTTTTAGATCAAGTAACAATCGACGTGAAGGCTGGTAAAGGCGGAGACGGGATGGTTGCGTTTCGTAGAGAAAAATATGTACCTGATGGAGGACCGGCTGGTGGTGATGGCGGTCAAGGAGGCGATGTGATCTTAGTCGTTGATGAAGGCTTACGTACGTTGATGGACTTCCGTTTCAATCGTCACTTTAAGGCTCAGCCCGGTGAAAATGGCATGAGTAAGGGAATGCATGGACGTGGTTCTGATGATACGTATGTCAAAGTCCCTCAAGGAACAACTGTACGTGATGCAGAAACAGGGGCACTCTTAGGAGATTTGATTGAAGATGGCCAGACTTTAGTAGTAGCAAAAGGTGGCCGCGGCGGTCGCGGAAATATCCGTTTTGCTTCTCCAAGAAACCCTGCGCCGGAAATCGCTGAAAACGGCGAACCTGGTCAAGAACGTAAAATCGAATTAGAATTAAAAGTACTAGCAGACGTAGGTCTTGTTGGGTTTCCATCGGTTGGAAAATCGACTTTGCTTTCTGTGATCTCTTCGGCAAGACCAAAAATCGGTGCGTATCACTTTACTACCCTTGTGCCAAATCTAGGAATGGTCACTACAAGTGACGGACGTAGTTTTGCGGCGGCGGATCTTCCAGGACTGATCGAAGGAGCTTCACAAGGCGTCGGATTAGGCACACAATTTTTGCGTCATATCGAGCGAACTCGTGTCATTTTGCATGTGATCGATATGAGTGGAATGGAAGGGCGCGATCCTTACGAAGATTACTTGGCGATCAACCATGAGTTGTCTTCTCATAACTTGCGCTTGCTAGAACGTCCACAGATCATTGTAGCAAATAAGATGGATATGCCAGATGCAGAAGAAAATCTAGTGAAATTCAAAGAACAACTAAATAAAAACAAAGAAGATGAATTTGCCGATGACATCCCAGTATTCCCGATTTCTGGCGTGACTCGTAAAGGACTGGATGCCTTACTGAATGCGACAGCTGATCTATTGGAAGTAACACCAGAATTCCCATTGTATGAGGAAGAGATCGAAGAAGAAACCGTTCATTATGGCTTCAATCCAGAAGGTCCTGAATTTACGATCGATCGTGAACCAGATGCGACATGGGTATTGTCAGGTGAGAAGATCGAGAAGTTATTCCAAATGACTAACTTTGACCACGATGAAACGGTGATGCGTTTTGCTCGCCAATTACGTGGGATGGGTGTCGATGAAGCCTTGCGTGCCAGAGGTGCAAAAGATGGTGACTTGGTGCGTATTGGTGAGTTTGAGTTTGAATTTGTCGAATAGTATTGGATACACCACATATTTAGGTGACTAGAGAGCCGTTCAGTTCCAAGTAGTAAGGTAGAATTTAAGAAAATAATCGTTCATTTTTTTGGGTTTTGACTTACCCTCTTAGGAGCAAGCTTTCGTAGAACCTTTAGCGGATTTGAGGAGTTGACGAATGTCAAACTCCTTTTTTTGTATACTGCGTTATTTTTTAAAGGTTTTCCCTTTTATTTTTGTTTATTCCAAGGTACACTAAAAGAAAATGAGAAAGAGGCGATCTCCATGAGCAAACGAGTGATCATATTGAATTTTGAGTTAGAAAGTCAAGCTTACCAAGCATTTTCCGAAATCAAGAAGCTTCACATGACGAGAGCGATCAAAGGCGAACAAATGGCGGTCATCAGCCATCAGTCTAATGGCGCCCATCAATTCAAAATCGAAGACTTCTTAGATTTTACCGGGAACAATAAATCCTCTAAAGGTGGTCTGATCGGCATGCTAGTTGGCGTTTTAGGTGGCCCATTAGGGATCTTGCTAGGATGGTTTGCGGGTGGAATGATTGGTGCGAGCCAAGATGCCAAAGAAATCAAAGATGCACAAACGGTGTTTGATTTTGTCGGAAATAAGATCGGCGAAGGCGCAACAGGTCTGATCTTGATCGCAGAAGAAGAGGACAACCGCCCATTGAACCAACTTGTGATGATGGAATTAGGTGGAGAAATCACTCGATTGGATTATGAAGAAGTAGAACAAGATGTTCAAGATGCTACTGAGGTAGAAAAACATGCAAAAGAAACAGCGCAGAAAAATTGGGATGAAAAGCACAAAAAAACAACCGATAGCTCAGAGGATGCTACACCTTCTGAATAACGATAAAAAGAATGGATGTAAGAATAGTGGTACTTATTCACTCTTTTCATTTATAGGGACAGTCTTCTAAAAAATTATCCTGCGAATTTCAGTTGATTGTCGACTGATTTTACCCTAGAATTAATAAGAATGAATAGAAAGTTAGGTAAATTATGGAACTAGAATTTTTAGGTACAGGCGCAGGGGTTCCTGCTAAACATCGAAATGTCTCAAGTATCGCATTGAAACTTTTGGACGAGCGAAATGAGGTTTGGTTGTTTGATTGTGGGGAAGGCACGCAAATGCAGATTCTACGAACAAATATCCGTCCAAGAAAAATAGAAAAAATATTTATCACTCATCTTCATGGGGATCATATTTTTGGTTTGCCAGGTTTAATCAGTAGTCGCTCTTTTCAGGGTGGCGAAACACCATTAGAAATCTATGGCCCTAAAGGAACGGAAGCATTTGTACGCAATGCGCTGACGATTTCTCAAACAAAACTAGGTTATCCCCTTGTTTTTATTGATTTATCAGAAGATCAAGCTATTTTTGAAGACGCACACTTTTCTGTGTATGCAAAAAAATTAAGCCATGGTATCGATAGCTACGGATATCGGATCGTTGAGCATGATCACAAAGGCGAATTACAAGTGGATAAGCTTAAAGAACTGAATATTCCAGCTGGCCCCATTTATGGAAAACTAAAAAAAGGGGAGACGGTCCAATTAGATAACGGACAGCTCATCAATGGACGTGATTTTGTCGGTCCAGATAAAAAAGGCCGAATCGTGACCATTTTAGGAGACACTCGAAAAACGACCAATTCTGTTATATTAGCAAAAAATGCAGATGTCTTGGTTCATGAAAGTACGTTCAATAAAAACGAGGCAAGAATGGCCCATAACTATTTCCATTCGACGACTCATCAAGCCGCAGAAGTGGCGAAAGAAGCAAATGTCCAAAGATTATTACTGACCCATATCAGTGCGAGATATCTAGGAAAAGCAACACAAGAACTTGAACAAGAAGCACAAGAAATCTTTCCAAATACAAAAGTCATGAAAGATTTTGAGGTTGTGGACGTTCCGTTTCAAGAGGAGGAAAAAAGTTGAATTTAGAAAATAAAGTCGTATTAGTCACTGGTGGCTCTGGTGGTTTAGGTGAACAGATCTGTTATGAAGCAGCAAAACAAGGGGCAATCGTTGTCACATGTGCGAGAAGAATCCAACAAATCGGCGAAGTGAAGGCGGTTTGTCAAGAATTAAGTGGAAAACCAGCATACGCGTATCAACTAGATGTTAGTAATCCTGACAGTGTAGATGAATTGTACGACAAGGTGATAACTGAGGTCGGACGTGTCGATATCTTAGTCAATAATGCTGGATTTGGTATCTTTGAGGATTTCTTATCCTTTGACTTAGGAAAAGCCTACGATATGTTCGAGGTCAATGTCTTGGGGATGATGGTATTGACACAAAAATTTGCGATCGATATGGCAGAAAGACGTCAAGGACATATCATCAATGTGGCATCCATGGCAGGAAAAATGGCGACAGCTAAATCTACGATTTATTCTGCTACTAAATTTGCTGTTCTGGGCTTTTCCAATGCGTTACGTTTAGAGTTGAAACCACTAGGCGTTGCGGTCACGACGGTGAATCCTGGACCAATCGAAACGGAATTTTTTGATAAGGCTGATCCAAGTGGTAGTTATTTGGAAAAAGTCGGTCACTTAGTTTTGGATTCAACTAAATTAGCACAAACGATCGTGCGAGCGATGAAACATCCTAAACGTGAGATCAATCAGCCGGTATTGCTAGAAATCGCGTCTAAATTTTATGCACTTTTCCCAACCATTGGGGATTATTTTGCAGGTGGAATTTTTAATAAAAAGTAGGTGAAGTAAATGAAAAAGCAAGGTAGTGTGATCGTTGGTTTTTTACTTGTACTTGTCATTGTCGTGTTCGCTGTGTTGAACAATCAAAATGTTCCTGTAAGCTTTGGATTTGCTTCTTTTAATGCGCCATTGATTCTAGTGATCATTGGTTCAGCATTGATTGGTGCATTGATTGTGTTTTTAACAGCCTTTACGACACTGTGGCAACAGAAGAAACAATTGAAACAACTAACAAAAGAATTAGCAGAGAACCAAGCAGATATCCAAAAGAAAATCGAAGAGGCGACAGAAGAACAACAAAGACAATTTCGTAATGAACGTGCGGAACTTGAAGCGGCCTATCAAGCAGAATTACAAGCAAAGCAAATACAGATCGAACAAATGCAAACACCTTCTGAATCACCTTCTCAAACACCAAAGCAAAGTGTCAATTACTTTGATTGATCAAGGATCACTGTTGATTTTCTAAAAGCAAATAGAAGAAAGTGATAGAAATCATTATCTCAGAAATTATTAGAGGATGTTTTATCCAATTTCTAGCAGGCAACCAAAGTGGGCAAACGAATCTGTTTTGCCTACTTTGGTTTCTTTTAGTTGGATTTGTCAGAATCTATTCTTCTGAAATTCTTTTTTTTAGAGAAGACGTTTGCTATAATGACTAAGTTAGGGGTGAGCATGTGAGACGAGCAAATTTTGATTGGAAGGTCAATGAAACAACACCTTCTGAATCTTTTATCCAAATAATCAAACAGCAGCAATTGTCTCCTTTGATCGGGCAATTACTGTGGCAAAGAGGATACCGAGAGGAAGAAAGTATCCATCAGTTTTTACATCCAAAAGAACAAAAACTCTATGATCCTTATTTGATGTTTGACATGGACAAGGCAATCAGCCGTATCCAAGAAGCGGTGATCAATGGCGAGCAGATCTTAGTTTATGGAGATTACGATGCAGATGGTATCACCAGTGCGACCGTCATGAAAGAAACGTTAGAGTTGCTAGGTGCTCAAGTTGAAGTCTTTTTACCTAATCGATTTGAACATGGGTATGGACCTAATCTAACCGTTTATCAAGAGAAAATAGCTGCAGGTACCCAATTGATCGTGACTGTCGATAATGGTGTAGCTGGGCATGAAGCAATTGTTTATGCACAACAGCAGGGAGTAGATGTGATCGTGACAGATCATCATGAGTTGCCTAGTGAATTACCGGCGGCTTATGCAATCATCCATCCCCGCCATCCACAAGGCAATTATCCTTTTGGAGAATTAGCGGGTGTCGGTGTCGCATTTAAAGTAGCGACCGCTTTGTTGGAAGAACCACCAGCAGAATTTTTAGATTTAGTCGCAATTGGAACAATCGCTGACCTTGTCTCTATGACCGATGAGAATCGGACGCTAGTGGCGTTAGGTTTAGAGGCAATTCGTCATACCGAGCGAGTAGGCTTACAGGCACTGTTTGCGAAAAGTAGTGTACGTGCGAATGAAGCGGATGAAACGATGATCGGTTTTTCGATTGCCCCGCGCTTGAATGCCATCGGCCGGATGGGAGACCCTAATCCAGCGGTTGAATTACTAGCCACATTCGACGAAAGTCAAGCTCAGACATTAGCCGAGCAGTTACAAACGGTCAATGAAGAACGTAAAGCGATCGTTGAGCAAATCACCTCAGAAGCATTGGCGATGATCAATGACGAGAACCAGATCCATTTGTTAGCACATCCAGGCTGGCATGAAGGTGTACTAGGGATCGTCGCTGGAAAAATCATGAACCAAACAGGCAAACCGACAATCGTTCTAGGCATCAAAGACCAGACCATTGCAAAAGGATCAGGTCGAAGTATCGAAGCGTTGAATCTTTTCGATATGCTGAATGAGATGCGTGAATTGTTTACATTTTTTGGTGGCCATCACGCAGCAGTCGGATTAACAATGCCAACGGAGAATATCCCTCAGTTACAAGACCGGATGAATGCCTATATAGAAGAAAAGAAAATTGACTTGTCCAAAGGTCCTGTGTTGGCGATCGATGAAATCGTCTCCCCAAAGGATGTAACGGTCGAACAAATCGCTACATTGAAATTACTGGCACCATTCGGAACAGATAATCCTGTACCTAACTTCTTATTCAAACAGGTTGCTGTCCAAAATGTAAAACGAATCGGTTCGAACCAACAGCACTTGAAGCTTTCTTTAGTGGATGATGATAGTCAATTAGATGCTGTCGCGTTTGGTTTTGGTCCACAAGAAAACGAATTTGTAGATGATTCACTTGATATTGTCGGACAATTATCGATCAATGAATGGAATGGGCGTAAAAAACCGCAGCTGATGGTTTCTGACTTTGCAGTAGAAGGATTGCAAGTATTTGATTGGCGGGCGAAACGTTACCGAACATTAGCAAATGAAATCGAAAGTCCGTTCTATTTAGCGTTTAATGAAGCATCGATCAAAGAACTAAATGAGTCGATACAAAAACACATCATTCTTGGGACAGATAAAGAAATGATTCAATCATGGATTCAGGAAAATGACCCAAAAGCATTAGTAGTGATCGATTGTCCAACGGATCTGACCGACTTGAAAGAGATCTTATCTTTTGGGGCATTTAGTCGAGTTTACTTCTTAGGTATTTCTGTTGATGAAGCATACTTGAACGGTGTAGGAACAAGAGAACAATATGCACGACTCTTCAAATTGATCCATGCGCAAGAACGGATCGATATCCGACATAAATTAGGTGCAATGGCCAACTATTTAAAAATCCCACAAAAATTATTAATTTTTATGATACAGGTGTTTTTTGAGTTGAAGTTTGTTACAATAAACAATGGTGTTTTGGAGAAAGTCGCAGATCCGGCGAGTCATCCTTTGACTGCAAGTGACCGCTATCAGAAGCGATTGAAAAAAATCAAATCAGAGGAATTCTTACTATTAAGTGACATTCCCACAATAAAAAAATGGTTAACAACCTAGGAGGAAACAATAAAGTGGATTTAAAAAATTATATTGCTAGTATTCCTGACTATCCGTCAAAAGGAATTATATTTAGAGATATCTCGCCATTGATGGCTGATGGAGATGCTTATCGTGAAGCAACGAAGCAAATCGTTGATTATGCGAAGGAAAAACGTATCGATATGGTCGTTGGACCAGAAGCGCGCGGATTTATCGTAGGTTGTCCAGTAGCTTATGAATTAGGTGTGGGCTTTGCTCCTGTTCGTAAGAAAGGAAAATTACCTCGTGAAACGATCGAAGTCACTTACGGACTTGAATACGGTACAGATACCTTGACGCTGCACAAAGATGCAATTCAACCAGGACAAAGAGTCTTGATCTGTGATGACTTATTAGCAACAGGTGGAACGATCAAAGCAACAATCGAATTGATCGAAGAACTTGGCGGAGTTGTTGTTGGTTGTGCCTTTTTGATCGAGTTGATGGACTTGCATGGTCGTGACAAAATCGAAGGCTACGACATGATTACTTTGATGGAGTATTAATCAAATAAAATATTGAACAGAACCCCCCCTTCCACAAACGGATGAACCGTTTGCGGAAGGGGGGGTTCGTTGGATGAGTAGCCTCAATTTATTGATGGAACAAATGAGTGCAAGGGTAGGTAGTCAGTTTGTCGTTAAAAAAAGCAAACGAGCGATCATCGTTTGCTTGGACGGATTTTTCATAGAAGCGATCTTATTTACTTTTACGAGTGCCTGGAGCTGTAATAGGTTTCGTGATAGAAGGAGTCTTCATGGGATTGACGACGTTGTGATTGACGGTATTTTTTTTCATCCCACAACATAAACCACAATGTAAACAAAGGAACAAAAACCAACAGCGCTGTACGTAGACCAAAATTACCAATAATAATACCTAAAAACAAAACGATCAATACTAAACCAAAACGTCTCATTGATTTCATGATTTTCACCTCTTTATAGAATGCGAACAAAAGTTCGTATTATTAGTATACGAACTTTTGTTCGGTTTGTAAAGAGGGAAGTTCAAAAAGAACAAAGATATCTGCTAAAAGAGGAAAAGACGAGCTTGAGATCATGATCTCAAGCTCGTAAATAAATAACTGAATTTTCTTTTCTTATCAATAAATATGACTACGGTACAGACCAACGACTCGACCTAAGATCGACACCTCATCTAAAATGATCGGTTCCAGTAAATCATTCTCGGGTTGCAAACGGAAATGATCTCTTTCTTTATAGAACCGTTTGCAAGTTGCTTCGTCTTCTGCAGTCATCGCAATAACGATATCACCATTTTGTGCAGTTTCTTGTTTGCGGACAATGACATTATCGCCATCCAATATCCCAGCATTGATCATACTTTCTCCTCGGATCGTCAACATGAACAGACTGCCTTCTTCTGATGAAAGGTTTGGTGGTACTGGAAAGAAGTCAGAAGCTTCCTCAACAGCTAGTATCGGCTCTCCGGCAGTAACAACTCCGAGAACAGGGATCGTTGTTGGGCGAATCCCGATTTTTGATAATCCTTGTTGCGTCAATTCGATGGCACGTGGTTTCGTAGGGTCTCTTTGAATAAAGCCTTTTTTCTCTAATCGGGCAAGATGACCATGGACTGTCGATGTTGAAGAAAGCTGAACAGCTTCTCCGATCTCACGGACAGTCGGTGGATAGCCTTTTTGGGTCACTTGTTCGTGAATATATCGTAAGACTTCGATTTGTCTTGTTTCAGTTTGTCGGGCCACAAGGTACACCTTCTTTCACTTGATAACTAAATAGTACCATAGAAAATACTTGATTTCAAACAAATGTTCGCATTAAAGACTATTGATGTAGTTGTTTTTTTTTCATTTTTTATATAAGATGTAGGAGAAGCAAAAGCGAGGAGGAATAGTTGTGTTATCGCCTGAAAAAATCGAACGTATCAATCAGTTAGCTAAAAAGAAAAAAGCAGAAGGATTGACACCAGCTGAAGTCAAAGAGCAAAAGGAATTACGAGAAGCATATCTGACAGCCTTTCGTTCTGGCATGAGACATCATATTGAAGGGATGAAAGTTGTTGATCCCGATGGAAATGATGTCACACCAGAAAAATTGAAAGAAATCCAGAAGAGAAAAGGCCTACACGACCGAAATAGCAAGTTTTAGTAAAAAAAACTAAAAGTCGTTGCTTTTTTAGAGGAGATACTATAAAATTAGAAGTAGAAATATAGGTAAAAAAAACCTAAATTACAGGAGGGGTTACATTGTTTGATAAAATTGATCAGCTTGGTGTGAATACGATCCGTACATTGAGTGTTGATGCAGTACAAAAAGCAAATTCAGGACATCCGGGGTT
>NZ_JADNNI010000026.1:0-28153 GCF_015556925.1 Enterococcus sp. 1001283B150225_161107_E12
TGCAATCAGGTTGTGATAGATTGAAAGAAGTCAGGACTACGTTCGCGCAGTCCTGACTTCTTTTTGTATAGTTTCTTCTACTATTCCTTGATTTTTCTTTCGCGTACAAAATAGTAACCCGTCATATAGATCAAGAAAATCAAACCAATCATCAATGAGATTCTTGTTTCGGGATTGATGAACATAAAGATTAATACCACTGCCAAAAAGGCCAATGACAAGTAATTGGTATATGGGGATAAGGGCATTTTAAATGGATGTTCAAGCATTTCTATCGGATGTTTTTTTCTGAATTTGATTTGACTGATCAAAATAACGATCCAAGGTACCATCCCTGGTAAGATACTGGAACTATAGACAAAAACAAATAAATCCTGTGATTGGGAGTAGACGAAGGGCAACAAATAATTCAAAATCAACCCAATCAAAATACCAAATGAGATGGCTACTACTGGGTAAAATGGCACTCCATGACGTGTAAGTTTCAAAAACTTTTTAGACATTTTGCCGTTGATGGCTAATGTGTAGACCATGCGACTGGCGCTGAAAATACCGGAATTACAACCAGATAACGCAGCTGTGATGACAACAAAATTGATCAAACCAGCAGCAAACGTGATCCCGATTTTAGAAAAAGTTTGAACAAACGGTGATCCTAGTTCGCTCAATTGATTCCAAGGATAGATGCTGACAATGATGAAGATCGCCCCAATATAAAAAATCAAGATCCGCCCGATCGTTGATTGGACAGCGTCTACAATCGTTTTTTGGGGATCTTTCGCTTCACCTGCAGTCATCCCGATCAACTCGATTCCTTGGTAAGAGGCAACGACGATCGATAGAGCAAAAAAGAAACCTTTCACGCCCCCAGTAAAGAAACCACCATTTTTCCATAAGTTTGAAATACCGATTGCTTCTCCTTGGTTACCGAATCCAAATAAAATGATGCCTAAACCGGCGATGATCATCAAAATAATTGTCACTACTTTAATAGTAGAAAACCAAAATTCTAATTCACCGAATGCTTTGACAGAAACAAGGTTGGCGAACATCAAGAAAAGGATCACGACGATTCCTGGAATGATCTGGGGCAAGTCTGGCCACCAATAGTTCATATATTCCCCTACAGCAATGACTTCACTGATACCGACCACGATAAACTGAAAAATATTGCTCCAAGCCGTCAAATAACCTGCGACGGGATGGATGTATTCACTTGCGTAATTAGCGAAAGAACCGGTAGAAGGATCTAAATACAACATCTCGCCCAAGGCACGCATGATCAGGTACAAAAAGAAGCCTGCTACAGCATAAGCAACCATTACAGAAGGTCCTGTCCAACGGATGGTGGATGAAGCACCCATGAACAGACCGACACCGATCGTTCCTCCTAGCGCAATCATTTGAATATGACGTGCACTGAGACTACGAGTTAATTTTTCTTCTTCCATACAAAAACTCCTTTTTTAAGTTGAGTGATAAAGTAAAAACAAGTTGATTCTATAACTAGCAAACATAAATAACGCCCATTACTTTATAGCTCTTGTTTGTGATTTTACAGAAAATTTTCAAAAATTGCGAGAAAAATCTAAAAAATCAAAAAAATTAGCTATAACACTTGTAAATGATTTTGATATTAGTTAAACTAAGTTTGAATAAAAAGTTAGGTACACCGAAAAGGAGTGGTAAGAGGTGTCTAAAAATGAAATATCCGTTAAAGATTTGACGGTTGCTTATCAAGGAAAGACAGTATTAAATCATGTATCAACAGTTATCCAATCACAAAAATTTACAGGGATCATTGGACCGAATGGCGCTGGGAAATCTACTTTTATGAAAGCTTTATTAGAATTAGTTCCTAAAATTTCCGGAGAAATTACTTTCGACGGTCGCTCCATAAAAACGATTCGCAAAAAAATTGCCTATGTCGAACAGCGTAGTGAGCTGGATCTTTCTTTTCCGATCGATGTATTAGGGGTAGTTTTGTTAGGAACCTATCCATCCTTGCGCTTGGGGCAACGTCCTGGGAAAAAAGAAAAGGAACGAGCAAAACAAGCCTTAGCGAAAGTGGACATGACAGATTATGAAAATCGACAAATCAGTGAATTATCTGGAGGACAATTACAGCGGATATTTATTGCTAGAGCTTTGGCTCAAGGCGCAGAATGGATTTTTTTAGATGAACCATTTGTTGGGATCGATGCGGTCAGTGAAAGAAAAATCTTTGCTATTTTGGATGAACTGAAAAATGAAGGAAAAACTATTGTGATCGTCCATCATGATCTGCACAAAGTCGAAGCCTATTTTGATGAAGTAATTTTATTGAATAAAGAATTGATTGCAGCTGGATCAGTTGACGAAGTATTTACTTCAGAAAATCTACAGTTGGCTTATGGGGAGATCATTGGGCAATTAGTTAAAGGGGTAATGGAAAAATGATTCAATCGTTTATTGAGGGGTTAATGGATTATCAATTTCTACAATATGCATTGATTACATCTATGTTAGTTGGATTGGCTTCAGGGGTGATTGGCTCTTTTATTATTTTGAGAGGGATGTCTTTGATGGGGGATGCGATTTCTCACGCGGTACTGCCTGGAGTCGCGATTTCGTATATGTTTGGTTTTAGTTACATTCTAGGAGCCACTGCATTTGGGATGTTGACAGCTGGAATAATCGGATTTGTCACACAGCGTAGCCGGTTGAAAAATGATACAGCTATTGGGATCGTTTTTAGTTCGTTCTTTGCATTAGGTGTCATCTTGATTTCTTTTGCTCAAAGTGCAACTAATCTGTACCATATCTTATTTGGAAATGTTTTAGCAGTTAGAGAAAGTGATATGTTGATGACTGCCATAGTGAGTGGGATCGTCTTATTGTTTGTATTTATTTTTTATAAAGAACTGAAAATCACTTCTTTTGATCCGATGATGGCAAAAGCTTATGGGTTGAATACGACACTTGTTCACTATTTGTTGATGTTCTTCTTAACACTGGTTGCCGTGGTGAGTTTACAGACAGTAGGAACGATTTTGGTCATTTCGATGTTGATCACACCCGCAGCAACCGCATATCTATTGACCGATCGATTGGCAAAAATGATTTTTATTTCGGCAACAGTCGGCGTATTAAGTGCGATCATCGGTGTGTTTTATAGTTATAGTTATAATTGGCCGTCTGGGGCGACCATCGTGTTGACCAGTGCAGTATTCTTTACGTTGGCCTTTTTATTTTCACCGACTAAAGGGATTATTTTTTCAAGAAACAAAACGAAAAAAAATGCCGAGTCGTAAAAAATCTAACGAATAGAAATGGAGTATGTACATGAAAAATAAACTGAATATCTTATGGTTAATGGGAGCTGTCTTATTTATTTTTGCAGGTTGTGGCAGTTCCGCAGCAGAAGAGAAAGAAGAAAACCTGACCGTCGTAGCAACAAATTCGATCATCGCCGACATGGCGAAAGAAGTTGGAAAAGAACACGTCGATGTTCATAGTATCGTCCCAGTTGGCACTGACCCACATGAATACGAGGTATTGCCAGAAGATATCAAAAAAGCAAGTGATGCTGATGTCATCTTATACAATGGGTTAAACTTGGAAACAGGGGATGCTTGGTTTGAAAACTTGATGGATACGGCAAATAAAAAAGAAGATGAAGACTATTTTGCAGTAAGTAAAGAAGTTGAACCACTTTATTTGACCGGTGGAGAATCAGAGACAGAAGCAGATCCACATGCGTGGTTGGACCTTTCAAACGGAATCAAATATGTACAAGAAATCGCACGCATCTTTGCTGAAAAAGACCCAGACCATGCTACGCAATATGAAGAAAATGCAGATGCGTATATCGAAAAATTGAAAGAATTAGATAAACAAGCGAAAGAGAGTTTTGGATCGATCCCAGACAATAAAAAACTATTAGTAACAAGTGAAGGAGCTTTTAGATACTTCTCACAAGCATACGATCTACCAGCAGGGTATATTTGGGAAATCAACACAGAAAGCCAAGGTACACCTGAACAAATGCAATCGATCATCAGCCAAGTTCGTGCTTCGGATGTTCCAGTCTTATTTGTGGAAACAAGTGTTGATCCGAGAAGTATGGAACGTGTCGCAAGTGAAACAGGTCTTGAAATCTATGATGAGCTATTCACTGATTCCATTGCAAAAGAAGGAGAAACTGGTGATTCTTATTATGGAATGATGAAATGGAACATCGAAACGATCCACGATGGTCTGTCTCAAGAAAAGAAATAATCACTAATCGATTTAATAATCTAAAAAGAGGCAAAAGTATGTAGCCTCGATAAATAAGGCGTCATCCACGAAAATTGTTCTTTAAATTTTTGTGGATGGCGCTTTGTTTTTGAAGAGAGTCCTTCTATTCCTTCCGTTTGCTCAGTTTTGGAGACGTGAGGACTAATGCTTCCGCAATTTATACAAATAAAAATTCGTTCGTTTATTGTTTTAAAGATACCAATTTTAGTGAAATTCCGTTATAGTTAAAAGAGAGGAAAGGAAGGTGAAGCTATGAATTTTACTAGCAAAGACAAACAATTGATTGCAAAAGAAATAACAAAAAAAATCAACCAATTAGAAAATAAGGAGAAAGATCAAGATCTCCTATTTCTTGAAGCAGAAATGGCGAAAGCGTTCATAGCGAGCCCAGAAGAATTGGAAACAGAGGAATACCCTGGGAAATGGTTATTTGATGATTTTCAGCCATTAGATGAAGAAACAGGCATTGGCTACTTTGTCTTTCTTTCATCCGTCGGTTTTACTCCTGGCGTATTAGTCAAACAAAAGAATGAACTAAAGGTTCAAGCATGGCCCGCATTGTTTTCTTTGATAGGGACAGAGGGTGTGATTCCAAAAATCCAATCCGCATTTTTCAAGAGTGCATTTATCGCAAATAGCAAACTAATGAACACGTATTATAATCGTTTAGTAGAAATTGCTCGTCCAGGAGAAATTCCACAAACGTTCACTTATGGGCAACAAAAAAATCTATACGAAGATGTTGTTTATTCACGGGATCTATCTGAGTTCTCAGCAAGAGAACAACTCCGTTTACATGAACTACTCCACACAAAACCTGTTTCGTTGAACTTTTTCAATGCATTAGACCAACGTCGAAAATGGGTATCTGTGAATTTCTGGGAAGTTTTTGCTGCTAGAAATCGTTGGATGGAAGAAAGAAAAATCCCAGATCAACAGATCCAATTCGTTCAATTGAAAAAAGAACGATTATATTACGGATTATATAGTCGTGTCTGATCGAGGGTGGTAATGATGGCACTAACATTAAAGGAAGAAATCATTCAAGAAAGTAAACGAATCGGGATTGATAAAATCGGGTTTACTACAGCAGAGCCATTTGATCATTTGAAAGAATCGCTGGTAGAACAAAAAGCTGCTGGACATACTTCTGGATTTGAACACCCTAATATCGATGAACGTTTATATCCGGAGATGACGTTTGATCGACCGAAATCAATCATTGCAATTGCTTTAGCGTATCCGACAAAGATCCATGAAAAGATGCCTAGAGATGAAAAGCGTGGACAGTTTGCTCGTGCTTCTTGGGGCATCGATTATCATGATGTCTTACGGGATCGTCTGCAACAATTGATTTCATTTATTGAGTCACGAGCGACACATTGGCAAAAGGAAGAAGAATGGCGCTTGGCGCCGCAAGTAGATACAGGTGAGTTGATCGACGTAGCTGTGGCGCAACGTGCTGGATTAGGGTTTATCGGTCGAAACGGATTATTGATCACAGAGGAATTTGGCTCGTTCGTCTATTTAGGTGAGATCGTGACCAATATCGACCTAGAACCAGATGCTCCTGGTGTCTTTGGGTGTGGCGAATGTACGCGTTGTGTGACGGCTTGCCCAACGGATGCACTTTTAGGTGATGGGCGAATGAATGCTAAACGCTGTTTGTCTTATCAAACGCAGACGAAAGGCATGATGCCAGAAGAGTATCGAAAGAAGATGAGCAACGTCATTTATGGTTGTGATATCTGTCAGTTGGTTTGTCCTTATAATAGAGGGAAAGATTTTCACTTTCATCCAGAAATGGAGCCAAAAGTAGACGAAGTCTATCCGAAACTCACGCCCATGTTAACGATCTCTAATAAAGAATTTAAACAGCAATACGGTCATTTGGCTGGTTCATGGCGTGGAAGGAAACCTCTTCAACGAAATGCGCTGATTGCCTTAGCCAATTTAGGAGAACGTGCCGCTTTGCCTCATATTGAAGAGTGTCTAAGTGATGTCCGTCCAGTGATTCGCGGGACAGCAGCGTGGGCAATCGGTAAGTTAGGAATCAAAGATCCTGAAAAATGGCAAGAAGTATTAAGTTGCGCACTGGAAAAAGAAACAGACGAAGAAGCAATCCATGAAATGAACCAAGCAATCCAATTGTTACAAAAGAAAAAAAGTCCTAAAAAATGACTTTTTTACTCAAATACGTCATTTTTCCCAGTAATTGTTGTAACAATTACTGGTTTTTTTGTGTTTATTGCATCAATTTTTGGAAAAATGAGAAGAATTTCGCAGAAAAATACAATAAATTGAAAAAAATTTATTCTGAATATTACAGAGTGTAAGTTTTTTTAAAGTTTCTACGAAAGGATTGAAAAACGATTTCAACGTTGATTTATAAAGCTTCTACGACTTTAGTCCTAGTTTTTCGGAAAATCAAATATTACAAATATTAAAAATGTGACGATTTTGTCATTAAATGTCATAATTCTTTCACCTATGAAATATTTCTAGATGATAAAGTTAGTGACGTTGAAACAAATCAAAGAGAAAAAAAGGAGCTTACTATGAATTCAATTAAAAAGATCGTTTTGGGGACAACTGTTGCCGCTGGAGCAACTGCAATGTTTGTAGGGACTACTGCTCATGCAGATGAAGTCTATACAGTAAAAGCTGGAGATTCATTATCTAAAATCTCACAAAAATTTGCAGGTGACAATTCACTGATCAAAGCTATTGCAGAGCAAAATTCGATTGACGATATCAACCGCATTTTCGTTGGTGAAGAATTAACAATTCCAACTGACGCTTCATCAGTAAAAACAACAGAAGTAGCACCAACAACTGAAAAAGTAGAAACTCCTGTAGTAACAGAAACACCAGCGCAAGAATATACATATGTTGCGCCTGTTGAAACAGTTGAAGTAGCACCAGCTACAACTACTGTAACAACAAACAGCAACTCTGCGAAAGAATGGATTGCACAAAAAGAATCAGGTGGTTCTTACACTGCAACAAACGGCCGTTACATCGGACGCTACCAATTAGATTCAGCATATTTGAACGGTGACTACTCACCAGCGAACCAAGAACGTGTTGTAGAAGAATACGTTGCTGGACGCTATGGTTCATGGGATGCTGCAAAAGCATTCTGGTTAGCAAACGGTTGGTACTAAGATAACCATCAATCATGAATCCAAAAAAGAGGGCTACGCAAGTAGGCCTCTTTTTTTTTACTTCTTTTATAATCTTGAAAGGTACGTATCAATTGGTTTTTGATAATGGTCGCCTCGCCAAATCCCTGTGTTGAGATACTCTGCAATCAAATAGCCGATATAAGGGCCAGTAGTCAAACCAGAGGAGCCTAAGCCACTTGCGGCGATCAAGCTTGGTTCATCTGGAACAGGTGCAAAGAACGGCGCAAAATCGGAGGTGTACGCCCGGGTGCCTACTCGCATGGTGTGTTTCCATGTAGCAAGCTGATCGGGTTCAGCTAAAAATGGCACTGTACTTTTTATCAATTGCTGATAAGCAGATTCGGTAGGAACCAAATCCCAACCCGCATCATTTTCATGGGTTGCGCCAACTAGTATAGTCCCATCGTT
The DNA here is from genome assembly GCF_015556925.1 of Enterococcus sp. 1001283B150225_161107_E12. Taxonomy (NCBI): domain Bacteria; kingdom Bacillati; phylum Bacillota; class Bacilli; order Lactobacillales; family Enterococcaceae; genus Enterococcus; species Enterococcus sp. 1001283B150225_161107_E12. Next base: position 7,878 of record NZ_JADNNI010000026.1, read on the forward strand.
GAATGGGATAAAATCGGCTTCCCCTTCTAACATGGCAACAGGCCATTCTTGGCTGTTCGCATAAGGTGTTTGAAAAACGATCAGCTGTCCTTTTTGTGGACGAATATCAGCATGAAAGCCAATCTGCTCCAGTAACGGCTTCAATGAAGGGCCAGGCGCTAGAATGATTCGGTCAAAGTCAAGTTGTCCAAAAGTACCAGAGATGACCCAGTGTGCGGTTTCTTTGCGTAACTGGACACGTTCAGAGATTACTTTGACCATTTGTTTCTCCAAGCGTGTGGCAAGGTGAGATAGATAGGCATGACCGTCTAAACGCCCCCCTCCAGTCACAAATAAAGCAGGTGTTGGTTTTAGCAATGGGAGAACTTGGGCTGTTTCTTCAGCTTGTAACAGCGAAATATCGCCGATTTCAGGTGCGTCTTTCTTTCGTTGTTCGGCAAGTGCAGCAAGATCTTCCAAAGCTTCTTTTTGGCGGAAAATTAGTGTGCCGGATTGTTTATAGATGGAATCATCAAGTGATAGATCCTGGATTAGTTTTGGGAAAAAAGCCGCACCATCTTTTGCTAACTGATACCACTGTTTATTTCGTCTTTTTGAAAGCCAAGGCGAGATGATGCCTGCACTAGCGCGAGTGGCTTGTCCTTCTTTTGCATCAAATAAGGTCACCTCAAATTTAGAGGTGTCTAAATAGTTGGCTAATGTCATACCGATGATGCCACCACCGATAATAGCAATTTTTTCCATAGAAAAACCTCCTTTACTTATCTACCATCTCATAGAATCATTAGAGATACAATATTTTATCCAAGGATTTTCTCTACTTCATACGAACGAATGTATAGCGAAAACTGATTATTGATAAAGTTAGAGACAAAAAAACAAGGAGGAGTGAGCTTCATTCGCTCACACCTCCTTATCTATTAATTTTTTATTTGCTTAGGCTTTTGCACCATATAGCGGATAAATAGGATCAAACTAATGATCAACAAGCCAAGTAGTACACTTAAAGCAACTTTTGATCCTAACGTTGTTGCTGCTTCATAACTATCTGAACGATGATCTTGGAAAAAGTTGATGATCACAGCCACCAACGTAGTAGCGACAGCTCCAGAAAATTGTTGCAACGTATTGAATACGGCGTTGCCATCACCTTGTAATTCCATCGATAAAGCATTCATTCCAGTAGTCATCATATTGCTATAAGACAAACCAATACCGATCATATAGAAGAAATGACAGGCAATCAAAACACCTAATGATGCATGACCTAAGATCAGGACAAGGGTAGTCCAGCCAACAAGTGAAAACAAGAGACCGATGAAAATTGGTTTTTTAGGTCCATGTTGGTCGAGTAGCTTTCCTGAAAAAGGAGATAAGAGTGCACCAATGGCTGCACCTGGTAGCATTGCCAGACCAGCGACAAAGGCATTGTTCCCTTGGACGATTTGGACAAAGTTCGGTAGGACAAAAGAAACACCAAGTAATAAAAATTGATAAACTAAAAAGCTAAATAAGAATAAGCGGAACGTATGATTTTTAAAAATCTCAAGTCGGATCAAAGGATGATCGGCTTTTTTTGTTCGTTGATAGAAAAGAATGAATCCTAAAATGGCGACGACTAAGGATGCCCAGCCAATCCAGTCTCTGAACATGCTTAGAAAAGTTAAGCTTCCACTGAACATCAGACTAATACCAAGGACGCTAAGCAAATCTAAACGTCCAGTTTTTTCAACCTTAAATTTAGGAATCGCGTATAAGCCGATCGCAAGTGAAAGGAGTAACACTGGCAATAGAAAGAGAAAAATATGACTCCATGAGAAATTAGCAGTTAAGATCCCACCATACGTTGGACCAATCGCTGGTGCAATGGCGGTTGTCAAAGTACCAAGACCCATCATCGTTCCTCTTTTTCCCATAGGAGCAAAAGTCAAGATGATATGAAACATCAGTGGCAAGGCTATCCCTGTCGCAGCACCTTGGAGTACCCGACCTAAAAGTAGTAACAAGAAGGTAGGGGAAAAGTAATCGACCAACAAACCAGCAATAAATAGTAAATTGGAACTCAAGAAAAGAGTTCGCAGGCTAAAGTTTTTTGTCAGATAAGTTGAAAGTGGCACAATGATCGCAATCATTAATAAGTAAATGGTTGTTACCCATTGTACTTGGGAGGTACTGATTTGAAATTCCTGAATCAGTGTTGGGAAGGTCACGTTCATTGCGGTTTCAATCAAAACGCCTGCAAATGACATGATCCCTGTGGCAAGTACAGCAGGAATTAATTGTAGTTGTTTTTGTTTTTGCATGTTTTTCACCTCTAAATTATTTCGTAAAAAAAGAGAGAGATTTCTATTCGAAAATAGAAACCGCCTCTCTCTCGACACGCTAGGCGTGTTATCTGTACGATTTATCGTTCGGCTTATTCTAGCACAAGTCTAAAAATAGTGTCAACCAGATTAGCCAATCCAATGCAAAAGAGTTATGATAGTAGTGAAGAAGAAAACAAGGAGGGCCTATGGAAAAAATCGAATGGAGAAAAACCGACCCTAGTTATCGTATGTCAAAGAAACCACAATTAATGACACTTCCTGCGCAAAATTTTTTTTGTATCAACGGAATAGGTGATCCAAATGGAGAAGAATTTAAGCGCCGTGTAGGTTGTTTATACGCTGTTAGCTATACGATCCGAATGGCACCGAAAAATGATTGGCTGATTCCTGACTATTTGCCTTACACGGTTTATCCTTTAGAAGGTCAGTGGGGGTTACAAGAAAAATTTTTGAACGAGCCAGTGATGTTGAAAGAGCATTTTTCGTATCAATTGATGATCAAGCAACCGGATTTTGTGACTCCTCAAGTTGCTGCAGAGGCGTTAGCGCGAGCGAAAACCAAAATTCCAGAAGATCTAGCGAGTCAACTTGTATTCACAACGATCGAAGAAGGTCTTGTGGCACAGATCTTACACATTGGTTCCTACGACGATGAACCAGAAACATTTGAAAAGCTTACTTTATTTCTTAAGGAAAAAGGCTATCGCCGAACTTCGAAAGAGCATAAAGAAATCTATATGAGTGATCCCAGAAGGACTGCGCCAGAAAAATTAAAGACGATTTTGCGAGTAGCCGTTGAACAAGACAAATCAGTCGAAGTGTCAGACATCAACTAAATAAGAGAAAGATCCCCTGTTTTTTTGCTATAATAGATACGAAGAGGTGTTTTTTGTATGAAAAAAAATCAACGACAATCCTTGATTCGCCAATTGATTACTGAACATGCAATCGGTACGCAAGAGGAATTATTGAATCATTTGCAGATGAATGGTGTCAATGCAACTCAAGCAACGATCTCACGCGATATACGTGAGTTGAAACTTGTGAAAATACAAGATGAGAATAAACAAATACGCTATGCGTTGTTCAATCAACAAGCGGATTCTTTGATGGAAGATCGCTTGCGAAGTGCGGTCAAACGAGAAGTATTACGAATTCAACGGATTCAATTCATGATCGTTGTCTTAACCGAAAAAGATGGTGCGGATGTGGTAACAAACTGGTTAGATGAAGTGGATTATCCAGAAGTGGCTGCGACGATTGCCGGCGTTGATACGTTCATTATTATTTGTCGCACAGAAGAAGAAGCCCAGGCTTTCGCTGAAAAATTAGAGCAAATGAGAGAATAGCTCACGTTTAGTCTAATGATCAATGGAAGCGCTAAACATATTGACGTTGTGTAAATCGTACTAAATTCCATGGATACTGGACTTGCAAGAATGGTACGTAATGATTGGAAGGGTGTCTTTACAATCTGGATCATTCTAAAGCTCCAATCAATTTGAACAAGTATACAGTGAAAGAGGGGCGAGCAGTCCAGTGATGACAAACATGATCATTTTTTTGACGATTTTAGTTTACGGTGTCAATTTTTTGGCATTTATGTATATTAAAATAAAAGAGATCAAAAATTACCTAGAAAAAATTGCAATCTATTTTGGTGTGAACATGACATTGTTGTTCACCAGTAGTATTTTCCTATTTTTTGGTAAGATCGTTGAAGACGGAATATTGTTGATAGAGTAATAGAAAAAAACTGATGCCCATTAATATAGGGCATCAGTTTTTAAGTCTCATTTATTTTTTTTTGGGAGGTGTACCATACATTTTAGGTGTTACTGGTTTTAATTTAGGTGCTTCGCCTTCGATCTTAGGTTCTTCCAACCATTGATACTCCCCTTCACCATCTAAAGCTTTACCTTTTGCCCAAGAACCTTCGCTACTTTCGTCACCTTCTGAAAAGTTATAGAAATCATAAGCAATATCTTTACGTTCTTCTTCTCTTGGGAAAGTCGTAGGAACAAGAATACCGCCTTCTGTTTCTTCTAATTCTTTGACAGCTGCTGCCCAAAGGTTTTGATGATAACTGTCTCTAGCTAATAAAACTGATAGTAGGTCTTTTACGCCACGATCATCGATCATTTCGTAAATACGAGCTACTTGTAGTCTTCCTTGAGATTCTGCGTTCAAGTTCGCACGGAAATCAGCAAGTAGATTCCCACTAGCAACAATATAACCACCACTCCAAGGATTACCAACGCTATCCGCAGGACGAGGTCCTAAGCCAGCTACAATAGCGTGTTGAGGATTCATGCCGGAAATGATCGCACCAATCGTTGGGTCTTTTTTCATTGCTTCTTCTTGATCTTCAACAGGTGCATCTTCAAGTAAGCGAGCAACCATTGTCGCTAACATTTCAACGTGTCCAAGTTCTTCTGTTGCAATGTCCATCAGCATATCTTTATATTTTTCTTCCCCACGACAGCTCCAACCTTGGAAAAGGTATTGCATCGCTACACTCATTTCACCATACTGTCCGCCAATCAATTCTTGTAAATATTTTGCGATTAATGGATTCGGACGATCTGGTTTTGCCTCAAACTGTAATTCTTTTTGGTGTCTAAACATCAAATCTCCTCCTAATCATTTTTTAATACATTACTATTGTTATATGTAATGAAAAAAAATTCAAAGAAAACGCTCTAGATATTTAAGTTATTTTATAAACGTTGATTTAACAAGGATTGATTCTGTGGGAATGACTTCGTTAAAAGAAAAGATTAGGAATTGCTCAATGAAATATTTTTGTTTATAAATGATAACTATTGATAATTTCCAATAGTATTCTCATTTTTGTTAACGGAAAGTAAGTAACGAGAAAGAAGAGAGAGTCATATCAAAGAACTATTGTTTTTAAGTCCATCTTACTGCTCAGGTCAAAACGCTTTTGTCACGACCTGATCCACGGTGTTCAAGAAGCAACACTTCGGTCATAAGCAAAAAAAATAAAAAATGAAAGAGCCATTTTCGTTTTTTTTTGCTTATGCCTTAGTGCTGATCGCTTCTTTCACGACCTCAATAAACGGTGTTCGAAAGCCAACTCCTACGATATTAAGTCAAAAATTGAAAAAATATGAGAAGCTATTTTCTCAATTTCCGTCTTAATACTTGGAGCTGAACGGCTTTCTCACAACCTATTGTTACTTGTAGAATGTTTGCTTCTTTGATATGGTTAGTACAAGAAAAACATCGGAGGTATATCATGGCTAAAATTATGGTAGTGGAAGATGAAGAGATCATTCGTCAGCTGATTATGGAAGAGTTGGAGAAATGGCAATTTGAAACTTATGGAACGTCAGATTTCAATCAGGTTTTTGCTGATTTTGAGAAAGAAGAACCACAACTTGTTCTTTTAGATATCAATTTACCAGTGTTTGATGGTTATTATTGGTGCCAGAAAATACGAGAAATTTCCAAAGTTCCAATCATTTTTATTTCAAGTCGTAATACGAATATGGACATGATCATGGCGATGAACATGGGGGCAGACGATTTTGTGACGAAGCCGTTTCAAATCGATGTCTTGATTGCTAAAATCAATGCTTTGTTGCGTCGTTCATATAATTATGGTGAGTTGTCGAGTGAAATGATGACCCATAATGGAATCACGTTGAACGTCGATAATGGCAGTATGGAGATTAATGGGGAAATGATCGATTTGAGCAAGAATGAGTATCGCTTGTTGTTTATTTTAATGAAGCAACACGGAAAAATTTTGACTCGTGAAAAGTTATTGCGTGCGTTGTGGGATGATGAACGGTTTGTCGATGACAATACACTGACGGTCAACATCAATCGCTTACGTCGTAAAATCGAACAGGCAGGGATCACCGATTATATCGAAACAAAAGTCGGCCAGGGGTATATTGTTCCCTGAAAGGATGAAATACAACTATGAACTTTTTTAAGTATTTGAAAGATCAATGGTCGCTGATCGTCGGCTGGGTATTTTTTATTTTATTGACGATTTTTGTGATGTGGTTAGCCCCTAATATTACGGTTGATTGGGCCACGATTGCTTACTTAACATTGATCGAAGGTGTTTTCTTAATCTTTTTTTTACTTGTCTGTTACTTGAGTAAACGTCGATGGTGGGCAAAATTGGCAAATCTACAAAAAAATTCTCCCTTGCAAAACTATTTAGATGGTGGACATACAGAGGAAGAGAAGTTGATAGAAGATTATATCAATCAACTGATACGTGAACATCAGGAAGTGATGCAAGAAGCCATCACGAACCAGCAAGATCAAAAAGATTATATCGACTCATGGGTCCATGAAATCAAAGTACCCGTAGCGGCTTCAGAATTGTTAGTACGATCGATCGAGTTTGATATCGATGATCAAAAGTATACGTTGCTAGAAAATGAGTTGTCTAAAATCGATGAGTATGTGGAACAAGTATTGTATTATGCACGCTTAGATAGTTTTTCAAGAGACTATTTAATCCAAGAATACAGTATCAAGAGTATCATCCAACCCGTCATTCGTAGCCAAGCAAATTATTTTATCCAAAAGAAAATACGTTATGAAGTGATTGGTGAAGATCAAACGATTTTGACTGATTCCAAATGGGTGGCTTTTATTTTCAAACAAATTCTTAGTAATGCCATTAAGTATACGCCAGATGAAGGCGAGATCAAACTATTGATCGAGAAGACGACAAAAGGCGTAAAATTTTCTGTCAAAGATTCAGGCATCGGTATACCGAAAGAAGATGTTGGACGGATTTTTGACAAAGGCTTCACAGGATCGAACGGCCGTCTGAGCAAAACCCACTCTACTGGCTTAGGATTGTATCTCGCTAAAAATCTTGCGGAAAAATTAGGGATTTCTCTCACTGTCGAATCGATCGAAGGAGAAGGGACGACGATGTCTTTATTTTTCCCTATCTTGAGTTTTTACCAAGAAGAACGCTGAAAAAATGGGTTTGCGACATGTGCACGCTTATTTCTGAAAGAACTACCGGTTGAACATTGTCTAATTTGGTTGTGATAGAAATGTGTTGACCTTAGATGATGATTGGAAAAGTTTTAATATAGTTATACATCAGCTGTTGCCCCGAAAGTAGAAGGATTTTCGAGGGAACAGTTGATTTTGTTTATGGATTTATTAGTGACTGATTGAACTTCATAGAAAGGTCAATGAAGTTAAGTTAGAAAAAAGTGAGAAATAAAAAATAACTCTTGTGTTGTTAACGTTTTCGTTGATATGTTCTATAACATGTGACATTTAAAAGAAGGAGAATGTTTATGGAATTATTAATCGCATTAGTCCCAATGGTAGCGTGGGGAAGTATTGGTTTAGTCAGTGGAAAGATCGGTGGCGATGCCAATCAACAAACATTAGGAATGACGATCGGTGCATTTCTTTTTTCACTCGTTGCTTTTTTCATCGTTAATCCAACGATCACGCCATGGATCACATTGATTGGCTTTTTATCTGGTCTAGCGTGGAGTGTCGGACAAAATGGGCAGTTTCATGGGATGAAATTTATGGGAGTATCTGTAGGTCTACCGTTATCGACTGGTTTTCAATTGATTTTGAATACGATTGCGGGCGCTGTCTTTTTCCATGAATGGACTCAAACAAAAGATTACGTTTATGGTATTTTAGCGCTGATTCTTCTTGTAAGCGGTGCGTATTTGACTGCTCGACAAGATGATGAAGGAAAAGTCGATACAGATAATAAAATGCTTGATTTTGGTAAAGGATTCAGAGCATTGATCTATTCTACTTTAGGTTATGGTGTCTATACGATCATCGTCAACTGGGCGAATTTAGATGCGATGTCGATTATTTTACCGCAAAGTATCGGTATGATCTTGGGGGCAAGTTTCTTTGCTTTCCGAAAAGTAAAAGTTGATCAATATGTTTGGAAAAATATGGCGAGTGGATTGCTATGGGGCATCGGTAACGTATGTATGCTATTGACCGTTAAGTCATTAGGACTAGCAGTCGGTTTCTCTCTTTCTCAAATGGGGATCATCATCTCCACTCTAGGTGGTATTTTTATCTTAGGGGAGAAAAAGACAAAAAAAGAGCTTATATTTGTAATTGTAGGTTGCCTTTTAGTTATTTTTGGTGGTATCCTTTTAGGGTATATGAAAACAGCGTAAAGCTGTTTTTTTATATACTCAAAAATAAGGGGGAGGGAATTTAATGGATTTGTTTCGTAAGAAAGAAATCAGTCTCAATCATACGAGTGAGATGAAGAAAGAACTAAAAACATCCGATTTGATCATGCTTGGCATTGGCGCGATCATCGGTACAGGTATATTTGTCGTAACAGGAGTGGCAGCAAACCAAAATGCAGGTCCGGCACTATCACTATCGTTTGTTTTAGCAGCGATCGTTGTGATTTTATCTGGTCTAAGCTTTGCAGAATTTGCATCGCGGGTACCAGTGATTGGCGGACCATATGCGTATCTATACGTCGTATTCGGTGAATTTGCCGCTTGGTTGACTGGATGGTTATTGATCGGTGAGTTCTTATTGGCCGTTTCATCCGTTGCGTCAGGTTGGTCCGGTTATGTACAAGGGTTTATTGAAAGTCTTGGTTTTGGCTTACCAACGGCGCTAACAGGTGGATATAATCCAGCCAATGGTACATACATCGACTTAATTGCGGTGCTTGTTGTGATTTTCGTCACATACATTGTTTCTTTGGAAGCGAAGAAAGCGTTACGATTGAACAACATGATGGTTTATGTGAAATTTGGAATCATTGCATTATTTATTATTGTAGGAATCTTTTTTGTTAAACCAGAGAATTGGCAACCATTCACACCATTCGGCTTTGAAGGTGTCCTAGATGGCGCAGCATTAGTTTTCTTCGCATTCTTAGGATTCGATGCGGTAGCGATGGCTGCGGAGGAAGTAAAAAATCCTCAAAAAGATGTACCACGTGGAATCATTGGCTCGATCTTGATCGCAACCGTGTTGTACATCATCGTGACATTGATTTTAACAGGGATCGTGCCTTATACAGAATTAGGTGTGAATGATCCTGTGGCATTCGCGATGCGTTATGTAGGACATGGTACAGTAGGAGCGATCATCGCCGTTGGCGCGATCTTGACCTTATTGACTGTGACGATCTCTATGATGTATTCATTAGCTAGGTTATTATTTGCAGTAAGTAAAGATGGCTTGTTACCACAGTTCATGACAGAAATCGACAAGAAACATCGCACACCGAAGAAAGCGACGTATGCAGCAGGTATCGCCGCATTATTCTTCGCAGGATTCTTCCCATTGAATATCTTGGCAGAGTTGACGAACATCATGGCATTGGCTTATCTAATGTTAGTTAGTCTAGGCTTACTGAAATTACGTAAAATGTTTGGCAAACCAAAAGCAGGCGAGTTCAAAGTGCCATTGGTGCCGATTTTACCAATCATTTCGATCTTATCTTGTCTAGTCTTGATGTCGCGCTTACAAGCGGTGACTTGGTTAGTATTCGCGATCACGATGGTGATCGGCCTAGTGATTTACTTTGGCTATGGTTACAAACACAGTAAGATGAATACCGAAAAATAAAAAATAAACAAAAAACCTTGTATCAAGCAGCGTTGCTGATACAAGGTTTTTTCATTCTATTTGTTATTGCGTTAAATCGAGTAATTTTTGTTTCAAGTCTTCTTCCATATGGCCAAGTTCGACTTCTGCATGACGACGTTTTTCTTTTCCTTCTTGTTGGATACGAAGTGTTTCTTGGATCGTTTCGATCAAATCATTTTGTGTGGTTTGCAATGTTTCGATATCCACGATGCCACGTTCATTTTCTTTCGCAGTTTCGATGGCAGAGATTTTCAACATTTCTGAGTTTTTCTTCAATAAATCATTGGTCGTTTCAGAAACTTGTCGTTGTGCTGTAACTGCATCTTTTTGTCGAAGCAAGGTCAACGCAATCACCACTTGGTTTTTCCATAATGGGATGGCTGTAGCAATCGATGCTTGGATCTTTTCTGCCAATGCTTGGTTTGTATTTTGGATCAAACGGATCTGTGGCGCTTGTTGGATCGTGATCTGTCTGGCTAAGCGTAGATCATGAGTGCGCTTGTCCAGGCGATCAAGAAACTGTGTATAATCATTGGCGATCTGTACATCCATTTGATCCCCTGTTTCTTCTGCTTTTCGCATGGCTTCTGGAATGATCTTTGTCTGTAATTCTTCCATTTTTAATTCGCCAGCAGCGATATAAATGTTCAACGCATCAAAATAATCTTTATTTTTTTGATAAAGTTGTTCTAACATCAGATTGTCTTTTAATAGGCCATCTTTTTCTTTGTCTAATTTGACTGAGATCTTGTCGATTTGCGCACCGATTTTTTGGTATTTGGCAGTGACTTCATAAATCGATTGTTTGACTTTACCGAATACGCGTTGGAAAATATTGCCTTCTCCTGCACGTAATTCATCTGGATTTGCTTCTTGAAGGCGGTACATTAGTTCAGTCAATGAATCACCGACTGGGCCGATATCTTGTGCTTGCACGTGATTCAACATCGACTGTGAGAACTCACCTAATTTTGTTTGAGCAGCTGAACCGTAGCTGATGACCGACTGAGAGTCAGTGACATCGATTTTTTCAGCCAATTGTTTGGCTTGTTCTTGTCTTTCAGCAGGTAATTTATCAATCAACCGAGCAGCAGTTTGCTGTTCTTGAAGTGCATTGATTTCATTTTGTTGTGTTTGAGTCAATTTATCGACGGGTGTCGAAAAAGGATTATTCAATAAATCTTCCAAAGTATCATTTACAGGGGTTACTTCGTGTTTTGGTTCATGTGGATTATTTTCCATTAAAATTCCTCCTTATCGATTAAGCTAGAAAAAGTACCCGAAACAATCAGACGATGTCTAAGTGTTCCGAGTCCAAGAAATAAACGTGCTTATTCTTCTGGTACATCTTTATTATCACGCTTTAAGCTTTGTTTCGCAACAGATATCTCTACATCGATATCTTCCAAATCTTCCGAAACGAAATCTTGATAGTCTTTCGCGACTAATGAAGCAAGTTGATCAATGATCTGGGTACTTTCTTCCAGTTTTTGATAGGTCTGTTTGTTTTTGATCTCGTGTTCATTGATCTCAATATATTTGTTTGTCAAATCCACTAAGTTTGGCAAGTGGGTGTAAAGGAACTGACTTGCGTCGTGCAATCGAGTGGGTTCTTTTACGAGTTCTTTGAACAAACCTTTTGCTGCTTTTACAGGTTCGTGACGAAGATCGATCGCTTTAAGCTTTGCCGTTTCGTACATATTTTTTTCTAGTTGTTCGATTTCATTTTTTGTTTGATTCATCGTTTCTCTGAAAAAAGAGATTTCACTCGGTGTCATGCCGTTTTCGCTATAATGGGTCGCTAATTTGTCAGATAGATTTGGTAAAGCTGTTTTGTCCTTAGTTTTTTTACGAAAACCAAAAAGCCCCCAAATCAGCAAAACTGCGCCAATTAACAAGATCATTGATATGATCGATACATCATTATAACTGAAGAACAGTATCACTAAGAGTAAACCTACGATCCATTTCCAATTCTTTTTAATCATCCTAAAAACCTCCGTGTATATTCATTGTCCACTCTGCTCATCTACTTCTTTATTTTAGCACAACCTTCTTAATAATTAGTATCGGACTAAAGGTGGATTTTATGAGTTTATAGAATTTCTAAGGTTTGGATATGGTAAACTAAGTAAGAAATCAAAAAGAAAATTGAAAAAAACAAAAAAAGTAGTTATTATAGGACAAAAGAAAGCAGGGGAAAAGATGCTTGAATATGAACAGTTTGAAGAGAAAACGATCCAACGAAAAGAAATTTATCATGGAGCGATCATTGATGTTGCTGTGGATGATGTTCACTTACCAGATGGAAATATCGGGAAGCGTGAATTAGTCTTTCACCCCGGTGGTGTAGGAATCATTGCTTTTGATGAAAAGGATCGTCTACTATTAGTCAAACAATTCCGCAAACCTTTAGAAAAAGTGATCCTCGAAATACCAGCTGGTAAAATCGATCCAGGAGAAAAACAAGCGCCTGAGATCACTGCTGCTAGGGAATTAGAAGAAGAAACTGGTTACCGCGCAGAGCGTTTGGAGCATTTGACTTCTATGTATTTGTCACCAGGATTTGCGAATGAACTCCTGCATATCTATCATGCAGTAAATATCAAAAAAGTGGAACAGCCTCTCGCACAAGATGAGGACGAAGTATTGGAACTTTATGCGTTGACTTTAGCAGAAGCAAAACAAGCGATGTCAGATCAAGTCATTTGCGATGCAAAAACGATTTATGCGATTCAATACTGGGAATCAATGAACAAAGGAAAGTAGAGGGATTGATTGATGGTCAAAGGACCGCTAGTCACACGTAGCGAAATCCGTAAACGACAGCAAGAACAAGCACAAGAATCATTAAAAAAACAAAGAAAAGCGGAAGCTACGTACAAACAAGAAGAAAAAAAGATCGCGAGTTTTTATCGTAAAGAACAAAAGAAAAATAAGCCAATCACGAAAACAAGAGCAGGCGAACGAGAAAAAACACGTAAATGGAATGCTGTTTTGATGAAAGGCTTGGTTATCGTCATTTTATTGTTAGCCATCGTTTTTCTGGCAGTTGCATTTATATAGAAAGAAGGAACAACTAAATGAAAATTGGAATCATCGGAGCAATGGAAGAAGAAGTAAAAATTTTAAGAGAACAACTAGGAGAACCCTTATCATGGGAAAGAGCAGGTGCTCTGTTTATCTCAGGTTCATTAGGCAATCATGAAGTTATTGTTGTACGTTCAGGTATCGGTAAAGTCTTGGCATCGATCACAACAAGCTTATTGATTCAACAATATGGTGTAAACATGGTCATCAATACAGGATCAGCCGGTGGCATAGGTGAAGGTCTACGTGTAGGGGATGTAGTGATCTCTGACAAAGTTGCCTATTTTGATGCAGATGTCACAGGTTTCGGTTATAAACCAGGCCAATTGCCAGGAATGCCTCTTTATTATGAAGCAAGCACGTATTTACGTTCAGAAATGAAAAGAGCCGCAGAAGCAACCAACTTGAATGCAAAAGAAGGCTTGATCGTCACAGGAGATACATTTGTTGATTCGCCAGTCAAAGTCCAAGAGATCCTAGGCAATTTCCCTGAAGCACTTGCTTGTGAGATGGAAGGGGCTGCAGTCGGTCAAACGGCGCAACAATTCAATATTCCTTTCTTGATCGTGCGAGCAATGAGTGATACTGCGGACCATTCAGCGACACAAAGCTTTGACGAATTCATCGAAGAAGCAGGGAAACGTTCAGCTGAAATGGTGATTGAATTTGTCAAACATCTTGTATAAGGAGTGAACCGAATGAAAGCATTGATTTCGATTGATTACACCTATGATTTTGTGGCAGACGATGGGAAATTGACGACTGGAAAGAGCGGTCAGGCAATTGAACCAGCTTTAACAAAGTATACAAAAAAGTTTATTGATGAGAAAGAATTTGTCGTATTTGCGATCGATGCACATGATCCCGAAGATGCTTTTCATCCGGAAAACCAATTGTTTCCACCACATAATGTAGTCGGAACGAGTGGCCGCGATCTGTATGGTTCGTTGCAAAAGATTTATGCGGAACATCAAACACAAGCCAATGTTTACTGGATCGATAAACGTCACTATTCTGCCTTCAGTGGAACAGATCTTGACATTCGTTTACGGGAACGTGGGATTACAGAGATTTATTTGACAGGCGTTTGTACAGATATTTGTGTCTTGCATACAGCAGTCGATGCCTATAACCTAGGCTATCAATTGTTTATTTACGAAGATGCAGTTGCCAGCTTTGATCCAATCGGACATGACTGGGCATTGAAACATTTTCAAACAGCCCTTGGTGCAGAGATCATTAAGGGATAAAAAGAGTGAGTATAGTGGATAAAGGCTTTTCTTGAGTACTTTATCCACTATTTCTATTGGTCATCAACTGAAAAAAGGGAAATATATCCATACAAATTGCTCAATGGGGTGTACATAAAGTCATTTATACGTGAAAGGAAGGAATCGGTATGAGAAAAGGGAAAGCGGATTTAGGTTTTTTAGGTTTACTGGGAATTTTCGGTTTTTTAGGATATTTACCAAATCTCTCAGGGTTATTTTCGCTCTTTGCATTATTTTCTTTGTTTGGCTTTTTTTGGATAACAAAAAATGGGGAAGGTTTGAAAGATTTTTTTACGAAAGAAAGAGTTTTAACCAGAAGTATCTTACTAAAAATTATAATTTTTTCACTGTTATTAGCATATATTCTAACTTTAAAGCTGGGAGAGTTACAAGCGTTCGTCACTATATTTTTTAGTATGTTTTTTTCTCTTTTAATTGTTTTAAATTCATATCTGAGCAGAGACTAGTACGGAGTAGTGTCAGTTGATAGGTAAAGGGAATATAAAATCATACATAGATTCAAATTAAAAATACCAAAAAAATATGCAGTAAGCAGAAAAAGGCTCTTCGACAAGTAGTGTTTTTATTTCAACTATTAAGAGGTGGGGAGAAATGAAGGTGGTGACTGAGCCTGTTAGTAGTATTTGCAAGTTTGGTAGTAGAAATAGATTTATTTGCATTCTTTACTGCTCTCTCATTTAGGGAAGTAGTTTCTTTTTGAGGTATTTTAGGATTAACTGCAAAAGGTTTTAGTGCTGAAGATGCTATTGCTAGAGGATTGGACACAAGTGGAAAGGGTTGGATTGGATGATAGGTTGGTGAACTAAGCAATGTTTCACAGACTGTTTATTACGTAAGGTACATAAAATAAAACAATGTAAGTAAGGTGAAATAATGAAAAAACTGGATTCCCGATATATCGTAGGTGTATTTCTCTTATTGTTTGTTTTAAGAGGAATCTTAGAATTTATTTGGAAAGGCAATCATTCATTTACTCTCGATGAAATTTATTTTAGAGTTGCGATTGTTGTTGGTGTTGTGATTGGGTTGATACCAATTAATAAAGGCTGGGGTACGCTTAAATCTCTTTTTACCATTTTTTTGAGTGATTATTTACTGAAAAAGTTGTTTGATTATTTAGGATTAGAAAAAATAACCTTTACACTAATACCTTATCTTATTATTTTAGGAGTCCTTTTAATTATTTTTTTTGCTAGATTGATTATAAAAAACAAAAAAGGGGTCTCCCTACACTAAAAGAAGATTAGATAAAAACACTTCTGTTCCCACCGTTTATTCGGTTTTAGGTGGTGGAAGTGAACTAATGTATCACTCCCTTTTTTGGTGTTTATTTATTAATGAGGAATGGAAGAATATAATAAATAAGAAGAATCGGTAATTTTCCATTATTTTCAGATTCAGACTTCTGTTTGTGGTTGATAGGAGAAATGAAAAGATGGTGGCTAATCTCTTGAAAAAAGGGTGATGCCTATGGTTCATAGCTTTATCCCTAGAAGGGGGTAGGCAAGTGTCAAGTTTTGAAGCAATTCAACTGATGATCGCTTTTGCGACGTTAGTTTTGCTGATTATTAACTATAAGATGTTAATACAATGAAATATAACTTTAAAAATAAGAGTATAAAGCAAACATTTTGGTGTGTCTGCTCTATACTCTTTTGACTTGTTATTTAACTAAGGTCAGCTTTTGGAACACCGTTTATTTGAATTTAAATCAGAAATAAAAATGAATTTGCAAATGAATTTATTTTTTTGCCCCATACGCATAGTTTGTTAGTGAATTATTTACCAAATATGCACGCGTTTTTCAGGTGCTAGATACATCGGATCTTCTTCAGTGATCGCAAATGTTTCATAAAACTCTGCTAAGTTTTGTGGCTGGATATTCGCCCGAAGTTTCGCAGGTGCATGAACATCGATTTGTAAAAGCAATTGTTGGTATTCTTTTTTCGCTTTTGTACGCCAGATTGTCGCCCAATTCATGAAGAAATCGGCTGCTGAATAATCGTCTTCGGTCATTGCAGCTTCTAGTGCGCAACTTAATCCGCCAGCATCTGCAATATTTTCAGAAACGGTTAGTTTTCCATTGACTGTGCCATCAGCAAAAGGTACACCGTCAAACTGTTCGATCATGGCTTGCGCTTTTTCTTGGAAATGAGCGAAGTCGTCTTCTGTCCACCAGTTATTCAAGTTACCGAATTCATCAAATTTCGCACCGTTGTTATCAAACGCATGGGAAATCTCATGGGCAATGACTGCACCGATTCCGCCGAAGTTTACCGAGCTAGATTGTTCCAAACTATAAAATGGTGCTTGTAAAATCGCAGCTGGGAAAACGATCACGTTTCGGAATGGATGATAGTACGCATTGACTGTATCAGCACTCATTTCCCATTCATCACGGTCGACGGGCTTGTTCCATTTACTGAAACGATCTTTTAGGGTTAGATGACTAAAGTTCAACGCATTTGAAAGCAAGGTACCACCTTCATTTGCGGGAACTGTTTGGAACGCATCGAACAAGGCAGGGATTTTATCAGGGTAACCGACTTGGATGCCTAATTTGTTCAATTTGACGATTGCTTTTTCGCGGGTTGCATCACTTAACCATTCATTCGTTTCGAGTCGTTTTTGGTAAACATTGATCATTTTCTTGACCATTTGTTCGACATCTTTTTTCGCTGCTTCGCCAAAATACTTGTTTCCGTAGTAATCGCCCAACACATGATCAAACTGTCCAGAAGCAAGGTAGTAAGCTGCTTTCTTTTGGGGCATTGCTTCATCGGTTCCTGATAAAGTCCGAGAGAAGATCCCGCTGACTTGACGGAAATCTTCAGATAGATAACTGCTTAATGAACGCACCGTTTTTACGATCATCCAGCTTTTAAGTAGTCGGAAATGTGGTGTCGTCAAAAGTTCAGCTAAATGTTCAAAGTAGACAGGGTCAGTAACGATCACTTGGTCTGGACGTGTGCCGATCAAGCCAGTAGTCAAGGTAGTTAAGTCAAGAGCATCGGTATATGCCGTAAATTCATTAAAGGCACGTGGGTTGTACATTTGGCTATAATCTGCATTTTCTTCCGCGCTTTTAACATGGGGCGCAATCAATTTATCGAATTGGATCGCTTGTTCGACGATTGCTTCTGCCTGACTTCTTTCTCTGCCTGTCATTTCTAAAAGTTGGACCATCATATCAAAAAAGACGGACAATAATTGAGCACCATTTGGATGTTCTGCTTCATAATAAGTTTTATCTGGTAAAAATAAAGAGGGTGGTGAAGCGAAAAAGGCATTGACTTGTGCATTTTTCATGTCTGCATCCACATCTAAGACAACAGGCAACGGTAAGCTGTCCAATGTCCATTCGGGAAATTGCTGATTTAATTCGTCAAAGGAAGTGAGTTGCTCGATCCTTTCGAGGATAGGTTGTAAAGGTGTCGCACCTAATTGATCTCTATATTCATAATCATTTGCTAGTTGATAATAAGCAAGGAAGTGACGCATTTTATCAGATGTAACTTTTGTTGGATCAGCTAACATCTCATCTGTATCTCGCATCATTAGTTGATCAATGCCATCAACTAAATCCTGAAACCCACCAGTTGCTGGCTTATCGGCAGGAATTGTTGCTGTTTTTAACCATTCTTCATTTACTGCTTCAAAAAAATCTTGTTTCAAACGTTCTTGGTTCATTGAATCATCGCTCCTTTTTAGTTCCGTGTGCCCATTATCTAACAAAAAAGCAGAATAAACAAATGGAATGTAAAATCTATTTCAAAGCGACAAATTTTGTAATCGGTTTCTTTTGCAAGCAATCTCTAAAATCATTTTACATACGAATCAGGAAAAATGTTCAAAACGCGCAATCAACCATTAGTCGATCTGATTTATTTTTTTAGGACTATCCATTATAATGAGGAAGGAGGTGATTGATTCTGAAAAAAGCAAGTGGGAAATGGCAAGAAGTCTTGCTCAATGGAAAAACCGAGCGAATCAGTGAGTTTCGTCTGCTAAAAAGGAAACACGAAAATGGACACTATTTAGCAGTGATTTTTGAAAATGAGAGTTATTTGATTGTTGATCCTCAAGGAAAACCAGTCGAATTTATTACAGCGGTAAACGCCTATTCACCAAGCATTGCAACATCCAATACTTGGCAAGAAGCTAGTATAAATGCAGAAGGAATTGACGATGAGCTGATTGATAAACTTCTGGCGAAGTGGGCGCAACAAGCGCCAACGACTCATTTAGTTGGTTGTTGGGTAGGCTTGCCAGAGCAACGTTTCTTGACTTATAAAAAGTGGCGAACAACGTCTGGTTATCTTTGTGGCACTTATGCGGCAGCAGTGTTACTTGCCTACTATCAAGATTATTGTATGCCCAATCTGATTCCTTCAGATATTCGCCGAAAAGATTCCCGCGATGCGAAAGAATTGATCCAAAAACTGCGTAAAACGATCCAACCTTTAGGCTTGCCTACCTTACCTATCCAAGTAAGTACAGGAATCTCAGCCTTTTTTAGAACACAACAGCAACCGATTTATGCCAGAAGTACAGTAGTCGGTTCTTGGCAACGAGCAACAAAGCGGATTCGAGAAGGAAAACCTGTGATGATCGGTATTTTAAGATTGCTAGGCAGTACCTACGGCAATCATTGGGTCACTGCTTATGCTTACTATGAATCAGCTTCTGGTGAGCGTTATTATAAAGTCCATGATAATTGGGGAAACACAAATAAAGTGATTCCTGCAAGTTGGGGAAATGGAACAGTCTCACTTCCTTGATTATTTTCAGAAAATACCAGAAATACGGAACGAAATATGTTAAACTATCGAAGAATAGAGAAGTTTGGGAGGATGTCATGAGTAAAAAGTATCAGGACGACACGTTGAAAATCTTTAGTTTGAATGGGAATCGACCGTTAGCAGAAAAAATCGCCAAAGTATTTGGAACAGAGTTAGGGAAAAGTGTAGTCAAACAATTTAGTGATGGAGAAATTTCAATCAACATTGAAGAAAGTATCCGTGGCGACCATGTCTACATCGTTCAATCGACGAATGCACCAGTCAATGATTACTACATGGAATTATTGATCATGATCGATGCGATGAAACGTGCAAGTGCCAAAACGATCAATGTGGTGTTGCCTTATTATGGTTATGCGAGACAAGACCGGACAGCGAAACCCCACGAACCAATTACAGCAAAATTGATTGCGAACATGCTTGAAGAAGCAGGAGCGACTCGTGTATTGACCTTAGATCTGCATACGGTGCAAGTACAAGGATTCTTTGATATTCCAGTAGATAACTTATTTACAATGCCATTATTTGCGCATTATTACCGTGAACTTGGTCTGGTCGGCGATGACATTGTCGTTGTTTCACCAAAGAACAGTGGTGTCCAACGTGCGCGTAGCTTATCAGAGTATTTGAATAGTACGTTAGCGATCGTTGATCATGCGGACGAAGAAGTCGAAGGGACAGCAGCAAGTTACGTGATCGGAAATGTTCAAGGAAAAACGTGTATACTGGTTGATGATATTTTAAATACTGGATTGACATTCGCTCGAGCAGCCAAAGTCTTGAAAGAAAATGGCGCTAAAGATATCTATGTTTGTGCTTCCCATGGCTTGTTGTCAGAGCCTGCAAAAGAGATCTTGGACGAAGCACCGATCAAAGATATCTGTATCACTGATTCTGTCTATACACCAGAAGACCGTCACCCTGAAAACTTGACGATCGTCACTTGCTCAAACTTGATGGGGGAAGCCGTCAAACGTATCCATGAAAACACGCCAATGAGCCCATTGTTCCGTTTGGAAGAGAAGAGCTTTAGATAAAAATGAAACACCATAAATGACGGAATTTTGTAGTGACCCCAAAAAGTTAGACTTTTATGGAGTGGAGAAATCCACTCCTTTTTTGTACGATAAAATTAACTGTTA
>NZ_JADNNI010000027.1:0-27276 GCF_015556925.1 Enterococcus sp. 1001283B150225_161107_E12
AATATTATAAGATAATAAATATAAAGAAGGTTGAAAGATAAGCCTTTTTTGTTCACTAAAACTTATTAAAAACCATCGTTTTTGGGTGTACAGCAAAAATAGACATCCGGACTTGTCAGATGTCTAAAGTAATGTTGTTAAATTGGGGTTTCGTTAACTTAGCACATATAAGTATTTCGTTATTCCAAAAAATGATAGTTTTTGAGATAGATTTTAAAGGAGGAGGGAAGATGCGAAAAACTATTGGTCTTATGATTGGTCTAATATCCCTAATAATAGCGATACAATTTCCGACGCAGGTTTATGGTACACAGGTCCAATCCGTCGAGTCAGAAGGATACATTGGATTTACAGGAACTTATGAACCGATCGGACCACCAGATCCACCTCCCAGCACCAGTCCACAAAAGCCGGGAGGAACTTTGCCGAAAACCAATATGATCGGTAGTTCACTCGGACTATGGATTGGCAGTTTGTTAGTGGCAGGTGTTTTATTAGTCGTAGGGAATAAAAAAAGAAAAGCAACACAAAAAAATTAATTTAAAGAAAGCAGGAATTTAAGCATGAAATTTATTCGTTTAGCAACGGTAGCCGCATTATCAACCACGATTTTCGCAGGAGGCGTACAAGTCTTTGCTGAAGATACAGGACAAGATTCAAAAGAAGTACGTAAAACAACGACGTCCGGTCAGGTCACCTTCACTCCAAATATTGAAGACACAATAGTAGAACCTGATCCTGAAGGGCCAGAAGTGACGATCCCACCAATTCCTGGTACAGGACCACTAACGATTGCAACAGTTCCAACAATGAACTTTGGGACTAAAGTTATCTCAACTGCTGATGAACATTACAACATGATTGCGGAAATGCAACAGAAAGCCGGAACAACAGGCGAAGAAAACATGATTCCTTATGTCAGTATGGCGCAAGTCCAAGACACCCGCGGCACCAATGAAGGATGGGAACTGAGCGTGAGTTTAAGTGAATTTCAAACAGAAACTGATACTCTAAATAGTGTGTTAAAAGGCGCCCAAATCACGTTATTCGATCCTTCTCTTCGTTACAGTGTCAATGATGCAGATCAGGAACCGACGATTCACGCAAGTGGTTTAGAGTTGATTCCAAATGAAGACGCCGTGCCGATCATGACGGCTGCTAACCGAAAGGGTGGCGGAACTTCTTCCGTTATTTGGGGAGATCATGATGCGCTCGCAAAACAAGTGGAAGATGGGGTAGATGTCGTCGAAAATAAGGCGATCCAATTGTTTGTTCCTGGCTCGACTGCCAAAGATGCAGTAACGTATACCTCTACATTGACATGGGAATTAGAACTAACACCAGAAAATGAGGCACCTGATGCGGTTTAAGAAGTAACCATTCTTATTTCTATGTTCTATTAGTCACTGGCAGCGTTACAGATTTCTGTGACGCTGCTTTTTTAGAAAGGATTATGACAAATGATACACAAACAAACGATACAAAAAAGTCTATGGTTGCTTATAGTGCTCTTCTTTTTCTTGCCGCATCCGACGGTTCAGGCCGAAGAAGCTGGTTTAAATACGTACGTTACCCCTCTTTTTCCAGAGAGCCAAGTGGATGAAAGTAAAGGATACTATGAGTTATTGCTCTCACCTGGGCAAAAAGAGACTTTGCGACTAGAAGTCGGCAATTCCAGTTCAGAACCAATCAACGTTCAGCTGACACCGCATACGGCTTATACGAATACTTTGGGGAATGTCGAGTATGGAAAAGACGCCAAAGAAGCAGATCCGACCTTGATTCATTCTTTGGATGAGCTGATGACTCCTTCGGAGGTCATTACTGTAGCGGGAAATGAAACAAAGGTCATAGAAATTCCTCTTCAAATGCCTAAAGACGCCTTTGAAGGGTATTTAGCCGGCGGTTTACGAATCACCGAAGTAAAAGAAGAGGAAGGTAGTGATGTCCCAGAAGGAGAAGGCGTAGCTATCAAGAATGAATTTGCCCATGTGGTAGGTGTGGTCGTCAGTAATACCCGAGACTCGGTGCAACCGGAGTTGGAACTATTAGATGTGTTTGCGGATCAATTGAACTATCGCAATGTGATCAGTGCCACGCTACAAAACTTTACGCCCACTTTTGTCAATCAATTGGCGGTGGAAGCTACCGTGAAACGAGCAGGGGAGAACGAGGTGCTCTATAAGGCTGAGAAAGAAATGATGCAGATGGCCCCAAATTCTAATTTCAATTTTCCGATTTCTTTAGAAGGCGACCGTTTTCGAAGTGGGAACTATGTCCTAGAATTAACAGCTAAATCGGGAGAGAATGAATGGTCATGGACGCGCGAATTTACGATTGAAGCCGATGAAGCCCGCAAGTTAAATCGAGAAGACGTAATGATTGATTCTGGTGTCAATTGGTGGATGATCGGTGCGATTATTTTGCTCATTTTAATGCTTGGACTTGTGCTTTACCTGATGTGGCAAAAGAAAAGAGCACGTGAAAGCGAAAAAGAAGTATAGAGAGGAGGATTCCATGAGAAAGCTAATGAAAAAAGGAATGCTCATTTTAGGGACGATGATTCTTGTTCTGCATGCATTCCTCCTGCCAGTAGGCATCGTCTATGCGGAAACCACGGATAAAAAGGAAGGGGGGCAAGTACAGGAAGAAGAACAATTGGAACTTCCATCCATAAAAAACTATCTAGAAGTGGAAGAAGGCAATCCTCGCTTTTCCTTTCCTCGCTCTCGCCTTCAAGGAACGGTTGAAGAGCCATTGAAGGTGACATTTGTTTCAGATCAAGAGGTGACAGAGGCAAGTATTACCCTTCCGAAGGAAGCAAAGCTGGTAAAAGACCAGTTACAAGCTGGAGTTACCGTCAACCAAGAAGAAGAATCAGATGAATGGGTGATTCAATCAGAGAGGGCGCAACAAGCATTTGTGCTTCCGGTGGTTTTTGATTCTGAAGGTAGTTATGAGGTGTCGATCGAAGACGTAACTGCGACACTTGAAATATCGGAAAAGGAAGAAACGGAGACTGAAGATCAATCAGAAATGAATCAGGATTCATCTGATGAATCAAATGAAGAACATAATCAAGAGACGAGTATAACTGAACAATCAGAAGAAAAAGAAGTGCCTGTAACAATCGAAGAATCGAAAGAGGAAGCCATTCCTTCTGAGAACGAAACATTCAAACAGGCGGTCTTTGATGGAAAAACGGCAGAAGTTGCAACAATGACCGCATTCAGAGAAGCAGTCGCAGATCCTGGAGTCGGTGTTATCTCTGTCCAAGCGGATTTGTCAGAATCTGTCGCAAGTATTATGCAGGTGGATCGGCCGTTGCTTATTCAAGGAAACGGGCATACCTTGACATTTGGGAATAATGGGTTTTATTTTCAATTAGTAGAAGTGAGTGAACCAACGACCTTTCGGATAGAGGACGCAACAGTTACAAAGACTGGCGCTAATCCTTTAATCAATACAACAACAGAGGTTAGCCACAATTGGACACTAGAAATAGAAGATGTAGCAGAAGTAAATGCAAATACGATGCGGCTAGCATCAATTCCAGAAGGTATGGTTCAATTCACAGGTGGCGCGAATAACTTTACACGCACAAGTTCTACGCAAACCTTCATTGAAGCAAAAGAAGTCAAAGTGATCAATCAAGCGCAAGTAACGATCAGTCGTGGAAATGCTACGATCTTTCTAGCAGCAGCGAATGTTTCTGAACCTAAAGTAACAATCGAAAACGGAGCAACTTTAACAATTACTACGACTTCAGGTGTGGCAAATACGATTGATTTTAGAGGAGAAAATGCGGAAATTGCACTCCAATCTGGTGGAAATTTAACGATTAGTACAATAGGAACGACTGCTAATCCTACTAATATAAGAAATAATACGATTGCTATGACTGGAACAGGACCGAAAATCACCGTTCTTGATAAAAGTAACTTGACTACGACAAGTACTGCAGCCAAAAGAGGGTTACATCTATCCGGAAATAACCCCCAGGTAATTGTGAATGATTCGAAATTATCTGTGACCTCAGCCACACAGTCAGCCATAAATCTATCAGGGGATGAGCCAATATTTTCTGTAATGAATAGCCATACTGATATTCGTTCTGAAACAGGGACCACACTTGCCTTGACAGGTGTATCGCCTAAAGTCAACCATGTGGGGTCTATAGGGAGTTTAATAAGTACCACCGGACAACGATTGCATTTGAACGGCGCCACCCCTCAATTATCATTGGAACAGACCCAACTGTCAATGTCAGCTACAACCGGCCGTGGAGTTTATTTAGAAGGAACAACGCCACAAGTATTACTAAATGATAGTAGTATTGAAATGACAGATACAGGTGCTTCTCAAGGTATGATTTTGGAAGGAACGGATGCGTTACTTTCTTTAAAAAAGAATAGTATTTTCAACATTTCTGGAGGTGGAACAGGAACACTAGAAAATATTCAAGTTGGGAATAATAATGCAAGACCTAAGATAGACTTAGAAGATGGCTCAAAATTAGCAATAACCGCTACCAGTGGACCTGGTGCAGGGTCTGCCACAGCCAATAATGCCGTTCATCTCAGAGGAAATGAACCAGAACTAAATATAACAGACGGAGCGAGTATTGCCATTGATATTACTTCTGGTAATCGGCGTGGCATAGCGCTGACCGGGAATAATTCTACTACACTTGTTGATTCTAGTGATATAAGTTTGAAGCTAGGGGGGAGTGGTGTAGGTTATGCTGCAACAGGAACTACTAATAAATTAGCCATCTCAAAGAGCCAGTGGGAGGCGAACGGAAGCTCTGGACACAATATTCATATGGTTGGGGCCAATAGCACAGTCTTACTTGATCACTCTGATGCTGTTTTTGAAGCAGCCAGCTCTGGTAGGAATATTTGGTTAGCAGGAGCAGATTCAGTTCTTGCTATAGAAAATGGTGCCCGAGTAAACGCAACATCAGATAATGCGAACAGTATAACCATACATGGCGCACGTGCATTATTACAAATGAGTGGGTCTGAATCAAAGATGGAAGTAATTAGTAATGTCAGCGCCGGTGAAACCAATGCAGCGGTTTATCTAGGTGCTGCTAGCGCTAGTACTACTTCAGGAGATGCAAATCCTAATGCTGAAGTTAGATTGACGGAAGGCGCAAAAATGAACGTCCATGCAAATCGTGCCTCTGCGTTAGGTTTGCTTAGCTCAAATGGGCAATTTAACCTGTTAAAGCAGTCCGAATTAAATTTAACTGCAGGAAGTACCAATGAATCGCAGAATGGAGCTGTCGCTGTCTTACGTTTTATACGCGCAGGAGGCTATCAGTTTACAATAGACAATGCAAAAATGAACATAAGTAAATCTGGAGGAAGAACACCAGGTATTCGTATGTATGGTGGTAATAATCATATTTTAGTTAGGAACGGAGGGCAATTTTTTATCTATAATCCTGGGAATGGTACACCTATAGATCAAGATACGTCCTCTGGTTTGGCCAATCAAGGGGTACATTATCCTAGGACCGGGGGTAATTCTTTTGTAGTTGATGGTGTTGGTTCTAAAGTTCAAATTATTGCGGATAATGGTGCAGCGATCGATATGGAAAGTCAAGGGGGGCAAATTGAAGCACGAGACGGCGCCACTTTCGTTGCCCAAGGACGGACAGCTACAGATGCGGCAGGAATTTTCAATGCTGGAAATTTAACTGTTGATTTTGATAATCCGTTATTTATGGACTTTAGAAATACTCGCGTCGGTGGTGGGAATATATTTAATGCTAGTAGTGGATCGACATTAAACGCAATAAATAGTGATTTATCTGTTTGGAGAAAAGGCGCTGACTTGAATGGCGATCCTAATTTAGACTTCCGAAGTATTGATTATACGTTTACTGGAACAAATTTTAATACGTTAAGAGAGACAAGTGACCCCACACAACTAAATACGGACGTGTTTGGAAACACAGGTTTAACTGCTTATAGTCGATTAAGTAGTAATAATGGGCGCTGGGCTATCGCAGATGAGCTGAGAGTACCAACCAATGCTGATAAGAAAATCTATGGGCGCGTGAGTCTTCCTGTAGGACTAGATGATAGTCGTCCAGCGTGGGATGATGAAGCGATTGTGACAGTCGAAGTAGAATCTCCATCAGGACGCACACAAGAGTATACAGCCAAGACCGTCGGTCATTCAGACGAATCACCAGGGATCAGTATCTACGGAGAAGACCCACGTGGTGGGCTTTTTGAAATCACCTTACCTGAACCCCTTGAAGCAGGATCAAAAGTTCGAATCAGTCACGTAGAATTAACCAGTGGCGAACTGACCGAAGATTTTGACCACCAGATCTTAACAGATACTGTGGAAGTCTTTCCAATCGTCCCTCCGGCACCTGCGAAATTCTCATCTTCTATCATTGGTGAAAATAGTAAAACCATCCAAGGGATTTCAGAAAATAAAGAGGTTGAAGTGACCGCAACGCATAATGGGCAATCCTTTGATACGTCGGAGGTCACTGTTAACGATGATGGCAGATTTACGCTTGATCTAAGTAAACTCTCACTAAAAGAAGATGATGAAATTCAAATCTTTTTACGGGATAATGCAGGATCCGCAAAGGCCGCAGAGGTCGTTGCTCCACCTGAAACAAATAATGATCGAGGTAATATCAATCCGGCAACCGAGTTACTGTTTCATGATGTGACATTTGAACCAGCGACGATTTTAACGGTTGGGAATCTTGGTCCTGTTTCACCGGTAGATCCGATGAATCCAGAAATTGAAGTCGATCCAGAGAATAAACCTGAGCTCGAAGAAGAACAAGGCTTATTAAGTATTGATTTTGCTTCTCAATTCACATTTGGCGAACAAGCAATCTCTACGCGAACGAAGCGGTATTATGCGCAACCGCAACGCTTGTTAAATCCTGATGGAACCGTCAATGAGGCTGAAGAGCGACCAAACTATATCCAGATCAGTGATCGACGGCCAGAAGAGGAACGTCACGGCTGGCAATTAGCAGTTACGCAAAACAATCAATTTACGGATCTACAGGAAAATGAACTAAGAGGGGCGCGTTTGTCTTTAGCGAACCAACAATTGGCGTCTGTTCATGGAAGCGACGAACCAATGTTGTATATTCAAGACGGTGTCACCTTAATTCCAGGAGAAAAGACTAAACTTTTGACTGCGCTCGATGGCCAAGGAGCAGGTACCTGGATCTATCGGTTTGGTGACGGTGAAAGTGCAAGCGAAAGCGTGGCACTTGAAGTCCCTCCAACCGCGAATCCAAGAGCAAGCACATACGAAACAACACTCACCTGGGAACTAAGTGTAGTTCCCGACAATTAGTCACAAGAAAGAGAAGAGCTACGGCTCTTTTCTTTTTCTTCATAGAAAGGAGAGAAAAGATATGCACATTTTATTTGATCATTTAGTCATGGCGGATAAGACTAAACGATGGCTGGTCTTGTTGGCAACGTTAGAAGAAGAGGAACACGTTATCGCCCACACCTTAGTTGAGCAGACTGGATTTGGGCGACGGACGATTATTGAGGACATGAAGGCGATCAAGGACTACTTTGGTGAGAGAATCCATTTGATCGGCGATGAGAAGGGCTACCACTTTTCTTTTCTTAACCCTAAAGTGTATTATGAGAAGAAACAAGCGTTACTAGATAAAGAGAAACTTTTTCTCTTGGTGGATCAGTTGGCTGCGGGAACGTGTTTAGACAATCAACAGTGGATGGCGTATCTTGATGTTTCGAGTACGCGGTTTCAACGGATGAAACGGCAGCTTCAAACGTTATTAAAGACCTATTATGGGATACAAATTGAATCTAAAAACAATCAATTGTGGGGCGAAGAAGCGGGTATTCGCCAATTCCTTTATGATTTTTATTTCACCTTACCATTGTATCCCAGGTTTCTTTCAGAACATATTCAGGACCTGCATCAGGAGAAAGTGGCGATTCAAGACGGGCCTTGGCACCTAGACCAAACTTTGTTTAATCAATGGCTGAGACTAGCCAAGCAACGGGTTGACCAGGGTCATTGCTTACATGAACAAGTGGCATATAAACAAGTTCAAACGACTCTAACCCAGGCTTTGGATCAACAGGTAAGTGTGGCTCTTCCAGGATCAGAAAAAGCCGCGTTGTTCCTCCTCTCATTAGATGAACGCCAGTTTCTGAACCCTATGACACAACAAGTATTTATCCGCACGTTTTCACCTGCGAGTGAGTATGAGTTACCGATGGGTGAGACCGAAGGTCTGACTTATGATTTTTTCGAAATCCTCCTCTTTTTAATGGAGGTCTTCTTCCAGCTGCCTACACTTGAAGCACCAGAACAAGTGCCGTATGCAAACAGTGAGGAACCGTCTCCTTTAGACGTACTCATGGAACGTTTTTTAGCCGAAAAGAAAAAATATAGCCAGACGATTTATGTTTCCTATCAGCTAGTAGGACCACGTGCTTTGACACGATGGATCAAACAGGAAGTTGAAACGATTTTAAAAAAATCTGGCCTACAGGTGGTGGAAGCTGCCCAAATGAATCCACTGGGACTAGTACGTCATGTACAAATCGTGAATCAACCACAAGCTAGAAACGCTCGTGAAACGATTGAACTTCCCTATGTACCTAGCAAGGAAAACATCATTGAAGTGCTCTCTGCATTTTCTGAGTCAAGATGAGTGAACGAGCATGAGAGGGAAATATTTGAAAAAGTGAGGGGGAAAAAATTGCGTGAGTTTCAGATGGCGTTTATTACAAGCGCAGAGGTCAAGCGATGGATGCAGGTGTTAAGTGTGATGGAACAAGAACGGCGTTTTACGATTGGAGAGCTGAGTGAACGACTGGCTATTTCACAACGTACCTTGATAAAAGATATTCAAGCATTCAAAAACTATTTTGGCACAAGCATCGAATTACGTTCGAATTATAGTGGGTATTATTTTGAAGAACGAAATCGTAGGGACTACCAAGAGAAAAAAGAACAACTGTTGGAAAACGAAGTGTTATTTGAAATCGTGGGAAATGTTTTTTGGGGAAAAGATTTTACAGTGGCTGACTTGGCTCACCAGCACAGTTATGCAGAGAGTACTTTACGAAGGTTTTTATTAAGAATCCGACCGGTATTAGCTGATTATGAGTTAACGTTGGCTTTTAACCCAGTCAATTTTTTAGGGGAAGAAGCCAATATCCGAAAGTTCTTTTTTGATTTTTATTATAGCAGTGAACAAACTCCGTATACAATCCGTCCGCCAGAAGACTTACATACGTTGGTCTTGAACGAACTGTCTGGCAAATTGGGAAAGTATGAATTGGGTACGGGGATCACGATTTCAGCCTTTTATTACCAGCTTTATATCGCAATGGTCCGAGTTCATCAAAACCATTTTATGTCCTTACCTGAATGGGTAAAAGTAAGCATTTATCAGGAAAAAGATTTTCAGTTGCTTTATTCTTTACAAGAAAGAATCAAAGATGAATACGAGATCTATCTATCAAAGGAAGAATTCGCTTGGATCCATTTATCGATTATTTCCAAACGGACGATCCATCGTGTGGACCAAGAACAAACTTTTAACCAACGATTCAACCGCTGGAAGGATCTTCAGTTCATCGTGTCAGATTATCTTTCTGATCCTTTCTTTGAACAATGGGATACGGATACTTTAGAACCGTTTATGACCTCTTTTTTCATTTCGCGCTTGATGAATGAAGCAGTGAGTCCAGTGTTGAACAAAGAGCTAGAAGAAATCCATTGGATGGTAAAGAAAAGCGATAAACAGATTTATGAAGCCCATAAACAATTTCTCTTAAAACATGCCCAAGTACTCAGTTTTTCTGCCCAATATTTTGAAGATATCGTGGTGAGTTTTACGGCATATATGAACTTATTGTTCCACTATTACCAACCGGTCAAAAAAGTTTTATTTTTATTAGAAGGTGACTATTTAGTGGTTCAATCCATCCGAATGCAGGCACGTGTACTATTAGGGGAATATCATAAGCTGTTGTTTATGCCGCTTCAGGAATTGACGCCGGAACATTTAAATGATGCACACGTTGATTTGATTGTAACGAACTATCGACCGTACCTTTTGGATTACGCTCTTGACACGGATTGTGTTCTTATGGGCAGTATCCCTACGGCGCAAGATTGGGCAAGAGTCAAGCATCAGTTGAATCCACTGATCGAACATGAAACATTTTAAAAGAAGGAAGGAAAAAACAATGCCTACATTTTTTACAAAAGAAGCGTATTTGGAGGGCTTTCAAAGTACTTTTGAAGAGGCAGCAAAACGAGCAAGTGAAGACCTAAAGGTCTATTTAAACACCCAGATCCAACGATTGGAGACCTTAGTAAGTCAGATCTGTCAGGAGAATTTTTGGGAACTATTGCCGGAGATCTTAGGAATCGATGCCAGGATGAGTCTAGTAGCAGATCTGATCGACTTTGATCACTGTTCAGATGTGGAAATCCTTCGAATCGTCGAAAGTGACTATCTCATCTACTTCAAAGAACTATGTGGGTACAAACGCAGTATGGACCCGAAACATTCCATGATTTTCAATGTGGTATGATGGATTGATTGCTTATGGATTATATTCAAGAACTGGAAAAGCTGACTTAGATGAGGGTGAAGTGAATGGTTGTTTCTTCAAGACTCGTTTTTCAAATTTTTTTAATTTTGTAATATCAGTACCTAATATTTTCCTTTTGTTGAAAAATATAAAGCATTCTCAATGGCTATATTGATTATCGAAAACTATACGAAATCCTTACACAAAAAAATAGACGAAATATTACTCTATTTTATGTGCTTTATTTCACAATGTGTTATATATAAAATATAGGAGGATATTATTAGTTAAAAGTTGAAGCCTATATTATTTAAGGGAGATAAAAACTAAAACAGTTGCTTAGTATATTTGATCGGAAAAGATAGTAATTATAAAATATTTTTAAAGGAGAAAGTAGTTATGCAGAATAGAAAGTTTAGAATGTGGAACCTTATGTTAATCCTATTTTTTATAAACTTTATCAGTTTAAGTCCTATTGTAAGAGCAGACGAAACCAATTTGCATATAAAAGCGATACTACCTAATAATGATAGAACCCAAATAACAGATACTTCAGTGGAACCTTATCAGTCAGTATGTTTTATTTATGTGAATAATGCTACTCAAGGATCTGGTGTGGTAGTAGGGAAAAATGCTATCCTGACTAACAGACATGTTGCAGCTGCCGCAAATAATGGAGATCCAGCTAATATAAAAGTGAATGCAGCTCGAGTTTCTAGTACGGAATATAAAGAAACAACGTTTTATGGACAAGAAATAAAATATAGTCCAGATGGACAAGATTTAGCTATCGTTTATTTAAAAACTAATACAGAAGGACAGAGTATAGGTGACGTTGTAACTCCAGCTAAACATGTCAATGATCCAATTACTACAGTTGGAACACCTATCAGAGTTATTGGTTATCCAGGAGATAAACCATGGGCTACCATGTGGGAGAGCAAAGGCGTATCTACGACTGAAACGACGAATCGAATTTATTATAATGCTAGTACTTTTGGAGGGAATTCAGGCTCACCAGTGTTCAATACTCAAAATGAAGTGATCGGAATTCATTTTGGTGCTGTTAGTGGTGAAAATGTGGCTGTTCGTTTTAAACCAAGTATTTATGAATTCATCAGACAAAATGTTGAACCTTAAAAAATGGGATAAAAATATTTATCGAGGAAAATATTTATTTACAAGATATTTTTTAAAGAGCCTATTAATTTTTAATTTCCAGAGCGTACAGAAAATGACCAAATGTTTATAAAATTAGTATACCACCCCGTTGTATGGTATACTGAATATAGTGATATACTTTGAAACGTATTAAGAGTGCTATGCTTCCTTTTATACTCTCCTTTTGCTTATCAAATAATTATTGCAACAAAACGCATACGTAGTGATGCACAAGGAGGAAATAGTATGAATAATGGTACAGGAAAATGGTTTAATGAGACAAAGGTTTTGGTTTTATAACAGGTGAGAATGGCCAAGAGGTCTTCGCTCATTTTTCTGCGATTCAAGCGGACGGATTTAAGTCTCTTGATGAAGGGCAAGCAGTCACCTTTGATACTGAAGAAGGTCAACGTGGCATGCAAGCCGTTAACATTTGCACAGCATAAATGATTTGTTCAACCGTCTCAATTGCTTGAGACGGTTTTTTTAATACTTAAAAAGGGGAGATTATTATGAGTTTTGGAAAGTGGAAACCAATAGAATCATCTATCGAAGGCTTGGCTTTTAAAGAAAATCAACAGGTGTCATTTAAACATAACAAGAAACAAGTCATCGGAACCATCGTAACTCTGCTAAATAATTCGGCAGTTGTCACTTTAAGCATGGACAAAGTAACCGCTACTTCAGAAAAAACGGTGATCAATTACAAAAATTTAGTAGCTATCTGAATTAAGTGCTACCCGTTAAAAAAGGTACTATTAAATTCACCACAGCACTTCCTGATTTAAATAACTTAAATGCGTAGGCTCTTACTTTGGTAAGAGTTTTTTAATTGATCAATGATTATTTATCTTTATATAGGCATTCTTATTGTTGATTTCATTTTTAATTCTATAAACTGTTTGTCTAGTAATATTGTAGTCTTTTGCAATCTTAGAAATAGCAACGCCATTCTCAAGATCCTCAACGATGCTTTTATAAACAAGGCGACGTTGGGGATCTTTTGTATCTGCGCTATATAACTTAGGACGTCCTTTGTAAACACCATTCGCTTTTGCAATCTTAATTCCTTGTGCCTGGCGTCGTTTAGATTCTGTACGTTCCTGTTCGGCAATCATGGCCAATATCTGAATGATTAAGTCTTTGATGAATTTATCCAGGAGCGGATTTCCGATTGCTTCAGCCATGATTGGTAAACTAGTGATGATTAGTTGCACATTTTTCTTTTTGAGGTAATTGACTGAGTCAATGATTTCGTCATAATTTCTGCCTAATCGATCGATGGCTTCGACAATAAAAATATCTTGTTCTCGTACAAAATCTAAAGCTTCCTGGAAAATCGGTCGATGAGTAATTGTTGCTCCAGATTGTTTCTCAATGAAAATTTTTTCTGCACCGAACTTTTTCATTTCTTCAATTTGACGTTGTTCATTTTGATCAATCGAGGACACTCGAATATAAGCAATTTTCAAAATTTTTACCTACTTTCTCGAACTATTTAAAAGACACCCTAATCATACAATAGGGAACCAGGTTTTTCAATGACTAACTAGTGTCTATTTAGGGTAAGCTTGTGTCAGAAACTTGAAAATTTTTTGACATCATTTTTTACTATAGGAGAAACACAGAAGAGATGAAGGAGAAGTGTTAATAGTTCCAATAATTAACTTAACACACGTACTCTCAAACGGATATTTAGTGTAAATCTGTGCGCATTCGGATCCATAAAGAAAGATCAAAAGCTGTACTATTTGGGGTCTAGCACGGTTATGTGCTTTTATTATTTGAGTGAGTAGATTAAAAGCTTGTTTGAACTTATTAGTTGGCTCCTTAGTGATCAATTTCCGATTGTAAGCGCCCTTTTACTGTTTTTTTTTACTTATTTATCAATTTAGATGAAAAATAAGGTTTATCATTTTCAACGATTATGCTATGTATGTAATAGTATTAGTAAGCATTCAATTGGAAATGAGGGGAAAACATGAGGGATCTACAATTGGCTTTTATTAGTAATCGCGTGACAAGTCGATTATTTAAACTATTAAGTATCATCGAGCGTAATCGTCTCTTTACGATCGGTGAACTGGCAGAAAAAATTCAAGTGACGGAACGGACGATCGCTAATGATCTAAAATATATGCGAGATTATTTTGGGGAAAGTATCACATTGATGTCTGGAAACAGTGGTTTTGTATTTGAAGAAACAAGACCGTCGATTTATAACGAGCGAAAACAACATCTATTGGAAAATGAATGCTTGTTTGAAATCATTGGTAATATTTTTTATGGCAAGTTGTATCGAGTCGATGAATTGGCGGATTACTATCACTTTTCAGAGAGTTCGTTTCGTCGGATGCTCACTCAAAGCAATTCGGCACTAAAAAGCTACGGGCTGCAGTGGGTGTCAAACCCACTGACGATTCAAGGAGATGAAGCTAGTCTGCGCAAATTTTTCAAAGATTTTTATTACGAAGGAATCGAAACAGACTACACCGTGCTGCCAGACCCTGCTTTCCAAGATCTGATTTTGACACAGTTAAATGGAAAACTCGGTAATTATAGGATTGGGTCAGGGACGACGCCAGCAGCTCATTACTATACGTATTTTATTGCTTTAAAACGAGCCAGTTTAGGGTATAGCATAAACTTGCCTGAAGAATTGATAAACCTGGCTTATACCGGAGCTGATTTTTCTCTGATGTATTCTTTGAAAGAAAGCCTTGAGCAGCTATATGGAAACGAAATTCCCAAAGAAGAGTTTGCCTGGATTTATTTAATGACGATCATCGAGCGTACACTAGATTGTGAAGATCAGGAACAACTCTTTTATGATCATTTCCATCAAGAACAAGAGAGCGCTCAGTTGACCGAGGCGTTCTTACAAATGCATGAACTGCCGCAAACCAACCGCCAAACAGTTGCTACATTTATGCGATCCTTTTTCTTATCGATAAAACTCAAATATTTGATTGCACCTGCATTGAATAAGGAAATGACAGATATTAAAGAGGCAGTTATTTATTCTGATCGTGAAACATACCAGAAGAATCTCCATTTTTTAAAGGAACAGGGACTTATTGCCTTTGGTCTATCTAAATATTTAGAAGATATTTGTGTTAGCTTAACACTGTATAGCGGGTTAATTTTGGACTTGTACTCACCAAAGAAAACCATTTACTTCCTTTTAGAGGGCGATCATTTCATCTGTCAGTATATTCGAACCCGCGCGATCCAACAATTTGGATCGAAACATAGGCTAACCTTTCTGCCATTACAGTCTCTAACAAGCGAAAGCTTACAACAAGATGGGATTGATTTGATCGTAACTAATTATTCTCGCTACGTGCTGGACTTTGTCATTGAAACAGCGTACCTCTTGTTAAAAGAAGTACCAGATGACCAAGATTGGTACCGATTAGAACAAACGATCGATCCTTATCGCAAGAAATTGAAATAACCGATCAAGCCCATACCAAGCCGCTGTAGGCATTGTTCGCTTTTTTCAGGCGTCGATGAAAAGAACGATTTGGGTTTCTTGCCTTCTCCAAGTATGATGATTCTTGTAAGGAAAACATGCATGAATACTTATAGAAATGTTTTATCAAAAACCTTCGTTTTTTAGAGTAATGATTATCTATGTACCCCATTTCTAGAAAACCAAATCTAACAACTTTTTCAAGACATCTAATCATAACGGATGCCTTTTTTTGTCGTCTCCCTGAAAACGAAGAGTTTTGGGAAAAATCAAGGGGGAGGGACATGATTAGGAAGAAACAACTCATTTTGACGGGCGTACTGCTGTTCTTCTTTTTCTTTTCACTGCCTTCAGTGAGTGCGAAAGAAGTTCAACAAGTAGAAACCGAAGGATCAATTCGTTTTACGGGCACTTACGTGCCAATCGGGGCCCCAGATCCCACACCACCTGAAAGCATCAAAGAAGCACCAATCACTGAAATGGCCAAACCAGAAGGCGCATTGCCCAAGACTAATACGATCACCAATTACTGGCTGATCGGGCTAGGGCTCCTAATGCTTAGTTTGGTTTTCTTTATCTGGAAACAAAAGAAACAAGCACACATAGAAACTAATAGATGAAAGTAGGACTTATTCAATGAAATTAATCCGTTTAGCTACAATTACTGCACTATCAACCACTCTATTAATAGGAGGCTCTTCGGCTGTCTTTGCCGATGAAGCACGGAAAGTGACGACCGATGGAAAAATCGAATTTCGACCGGCTGGAGAAGAGGATGGACCGCTAGAAGTGATTCCGCCTGAAACCGGTCCAGGAGCACCGGATGTCGAGATCGCTCCTGAAGTACCAGGAACGACGGGGCCATTGTCTATTATGAAAGCTGCGACCATGAACTTCGGCACACAAATTATCTCGAACCAAGACCAAACATACAACATGGTGGCTGAAATGCAGAAACTAGCAAATCCAGTCGCAGATGGGCCGACACATGTCCCTTATACCAGTTTTGCCCAAGTTCAAGATTTACGAGGAAGCAATGATGGCTGGGACCTAAAATTAAGTTTAAGTGCGTTTGAATCTGAAACACTCAATAAAACATTGACCGGAGCGGAAATCGAATTGGTGGGTTCACGCATCCAATACGAAGGGTCAACTGCCGCTAATGCGCCAACGGCACATGCGGCCGGATTGAAACTGATTCCTAACGGTGCGGCACAATCTGTGATGACCGCTGAAAAAAATAAAGGTGCGGGTGCTTCTTCCGTTGTATGGGGAAATCAAGCGGAATTGAATGCTCAATTTGCGGATCCTCAAAAAGAGGTAGTCGAAAACAACGCGATTCGCTTATCGATCCCGGGCTCAACTGCCAAAGATGCGACAACCTATAAGTCAACTCTGACATGGGAATTGACTACTACTCCAGGAAATCAACCACCTGCCGGGGATGATGATAAAGAAGAGGAAAAACCAGGTGATACTGAACAACCAGCAGGTGTATAAGCCTTCTGACTAGATGAATTGACTCTCGACAGCGTTGCAGCTATTTGTAGCGCTGTTTTTTTTAAAAGGAAGGAATCATGTAATGAATAAACAAATACGATTGAGACCATTGAACAACGGGATTCGCTGGCTATTGATGCTCTTTGCACTAGTTATGCTTTTCGTTCCCGTGATCGGACATGCCGAGGAGGGGACCTTAAATTTTTATGTGACGCCAGAATTTCCAGAGAGCCAGGTGGAGGGTTCGAGTAGTTACTTTGATTTGAATCTGGCTGCTGGGGAAACCGAAAGGTTGTCATTAAAACTACAAAACGCCAGTAGTGAACCCATCCAAGTGCAAATTACTCCCCACACCGCCTATACGAATGTTCATGGGGTAGTGGAATACGGAAAAGATGCGGAGGAACCTGATCCAACGTTACCTTATTCAGTGGATGGGTTAATTGAGGCTTCTGAAGTGATTGACTTAGCTGGTAATGAAACGAAAACGGTCGAGGTCGCTTTACGTATGCCGGAGGCTTCTTTTGAGGGATTTCTAGCCGGCGGATTACGCATTAAGGAAATCAGAGAAGCAGAAGAAGAACCGGCAAGTGAAGAAGAGGGTGTGGCAATCCAAAATGAGTTTGCCTACGTCGTAGGCGTCGTGGTCAGTAATATGCGCAATTCGGTTCAGCCAGATTTAGAGTTGAACGATGTGTTTGCGGATCAATTGAACTACCGTAATGTGATCAGTGCAAACCTACAAAACTTCACACCTGCCTTTGTGAATCAACTGGCTGTCGAAGCGACGGTTCAACGTGCAGGAGAAGACGAGGTGCTCTACACAGCGAATGAAGAAATGATGCAGATGGCGCCAAACTCAAACTTCAATTTTCCAATCTCATTAGAAGGGGATCGTTTCCAAGCAGGCGACTATGTGTTAAAACTTAAAGCCACTTCAGGAGAAGAAGAATGGTCGTGGGAACGGGCGTTTACGATTGAAGCCGACGAAGCCCGCAGCTTCAACCGAGAAGACGTCACGATTGATACGAGTATCAACTGGTGGATGATTGGGACGATGATTCTAATTCTGCTTTTACTGGCCTTAGTGATTTATCTGATGGTTCAGAAGAAGGCGCGTGAAAATGAATCAGAGAAGTAGAAAGGAGTGCGTTTGATGACGATGACCTGGAGAAGAACGAAGGTACTGCTAAGTGCGACTTTAGTAGTTCTGCAAGTACTCTGCCTGCCAGTAGGCATGATTTATGCAGAAACGATTGAGGCACCTATACATGAGACAGAAGAAGATCTGGAACCATTGGAACTTCCGAGCATAAAAAATTATTTAGAAGAAGGAGAAACAAGTGAACCACGCTTTTTCTTTACACAATCGCGTATGCAAGGAATGATCGAAGAACCAATCAAGGTGACTTTCTTTTCTGACCAAGAAGTGTCAGAAGCACGAGTCACCTTACCTAACGAAGCAAAACTACTAAAAGAGCAGTTGCCAGCGGGTCTTACTGCAAAACAAGGAACGCACTCTCATGAATGGATAATCCAGACCGAACGTGTACGAAATACCTTTGTCCTTCCAGTAGTATTTGACTCGGCAGGAAACTATGAGGTCGATGTGGAAGATGCGACAGCGACTATTGAGGTGCAAGAACCAGAAGAGACTAGTGAGGAAGTCCCGGTCGAAGAAACAGAATCGTCCGATGAGGATTCAGTAGGACAAGAGGATTTAAAAGAAGAAAATGGAATAGAAGAAGATCAAGAGAATGAACAACCGGCAGAAGACGTACGTGAGCCTGTGTCAGAAGTGCCGCAGGAGCAACAAATCGATGCG
This sequence comes from Enterococcus sp. 1001283B150225_161107_E12, assembly GCF_015556925.1. Lineage (NCBI taxonomy): Bacteria > Bacillati > Bacillota > Bacilli > Lactobacillales > Enterococcaceae > Enterococcus > Enterococcus sp. 1001283B150225_161107_E12. Next base: position 18,557 of record NZ_JADNNI010000027.1, read on the forward strand.
GAAGAGACCGATGAAGCGATAGAGGAGCCGACCGTCTTTGATGGGGAGAAAGAAGAAGTCACTACGATGGCGCAATTCAGAGCAGCCGTTGCCAATCCTGATATTGGAATCATTTCGGTTCAAGCTAATCTGACAGATTCTGCGGCAAATATCCTAGCTGTGGATCGTCCATTATTGATCCAAGGAAATGGTCATACATTGACTTTTGATAACAATGGTTTTTACTTCCAATTAGCAGAAGTGATAGAAAAGAGCGCCTTTCGAATTGAAAATGTGACACTGACAAAAGTTGGTGGTACACCATTAATCAACGCAACGGTAGAAAATAGTAAAAATTGGACGGTTGAATTAGAAGATATTACCGAGGCGAATGCGAATAACATGCGATTAGCTTCTCTTCCTGAAGGAAACATTCATTTTACAGGTGGCGTATCAAACTTTACACGTACAGCTTCTGCACAAACCTTCATCGAAGCAAAAGAAGTCGTAGTAACAAACCAAGCAGAAATCACTATTAGTCGAGGGAATGCGACGGTCTTTTTTTCTTCTGCCACTGTAGCAGATCCGAAGCTCACTGTAGAACAGGGGGCAAAAGTTACGATAACAACTGCTGGGGCGGCCAATACGATTGATTTTGGAGGAGAAAACCCCGAAATAGATATACGAACAAAGTCACAGTTAGTTGTCAATGCTACAGGAGTTAATACTGGACCTTCAGATAGGGCAAATAATGTAATTTCACTTACAGGAAGTACACCGAAAATTATGGTGAATTCAGAAAGTCGTTTGATAGCTAATGCTACTTTGGCTAGAAGAGGTCTCCACTTAGTAGGAAATAATGCACAACTTATAGTCAATGATTCTGAATTATCCGTTACTTCTGTGGCATATGAACCACTAAATATTATCGGAGATAGTCCTTTGTTTTCTACAGAAAATAGTATTGTTCAACTTGTTTCAGGAAATGGTCCGCGAGTAAACTTAGTAGGAGATAATCCGGTTTTGTCACTCACTAATACAGAGATGACAATGACTTCTTCCACAGCGCGAGGGATTTATTTACAAGGTACAACACCACAAGTGATTTTAGATGGTAGTCAGCTAGTCATCATAAATACGGGTAATGGTTCTTCAGGGATGATTCTTCAAGGTACCGATGCATTACTTTCTTTGAGCAATAAAAGTGAAGTTACCGTAAAAGGTGTAAATAATGTAATGACTGATAACATCCAAATTGGAAACAATAACGCGCGTCCTAAACTTTCAGTTTCAGGTGGCTCTAAGTTATTCGTTTCGACAGGAGGTCATACCAACGGAGCAACTGCTGTGGGGAATAATGCCATTAATTTATGGGGAGCTGATCCGAAAGCAACAGTCACCGGGGGATCAGAACTGGAAGTTCTAATAACCTCTAATGCACGACGAGGAGTGCACTTAAATGGTAGCAATGCAGAGTTGGTGGTTGACGGTAGTCAGTTTAATGTAACGACAGTTACTGGTAACGGGGTTACTTTGCAAGGCACTGATGCATTACTCTCTTTAAGTAACAAAAGTGAGGTTACCGTAAATGGTGTAGGTACCACAACAAGTGATAACATCCAGATTGGAAATAATAATGTGCGTCCTGAGCTTTCGGTTTCAAGTGGTTCTAAGTTAGCTGTTATAACAACAAGTAGTAATAACGTGCCAACGGATACATTTAATAATGCCATTAATCTAAGAGGACCAGAACCTAAGTTATCAGTTATTGATGAATCAGAAATAGAAATCCAAATTACTTCAGGAGTAAGACGTGGGGTTTTACTGAGTGGAAATAATGGGGAAGCAGTATTTAGAAATAGTGGCATGAAAAATCACACCAATAATGGAGACAATTTAAGAATAAACGGAGATAACTCAGCGATAATTGTCAGTGACAAATCTGATCTTGATTTAAAAGGAGGTAATGGAAACAATCTGGCAATATACGGTGATTCCGCAAGTTTATTGGTTAATGGAGAATCTTCTATTCAAGCCATAAGTACGGGGACAGTACAAGATAACAATAGCATGGAAGCCATGATATTTCTCGGACAAAGTCACAGAGTTAAATTAGTAGAGAATGCGCATGTGAAGATAGACAATTCAGAAATTAATCTTACTGGAAATATAGGTACAGGATTAGGCTTGTACAGTAATAGTTCTAAATTAAATTTAGCGAATGATGCTAGGCTTAACATCTCAACAGAATCTAATGGTATTAATGGGGCAGTTAGGTTAATTGAACATGGGAATGCCAATATTACTTTAAATTCGTCTGAAATGAATGTTGTACAAAGAGGGACGGCTGCCGCGATACGTGTAGATAGACAAAATAACAAATTTATTCTCGAAGATAATAGTAAAATAAATGCACAGAATGTTCATACTAATAATTCTACTGACGGTACAGCTGGTACTGGTGGTTCAACTGGAAGCGGACAACAAGCAATCCAGTTTCCTGAAGATTTGACAGCCCACAAAACACGGTTAAATGAATTTGTAGTTTCTGAAGGGAGCGTTCTTCAGTTAATTTCACTGCAAGGACCTTCGCTAGATTTTGATGGATCATTTGGTCGATTTGATGTTATTTCTGGGTCTCAGATAGAAATAGTTGGTAATCCAAGAACAGCATCAGCTGGGATTATACAATCAAGGAGAGAAATTGATATAGAATTTGATAATCCACTATTTCTTGATTTAAGAAACAATAGGCTACAAGGTAATATTTTTACAGTTCCAACAGGTTCATCTTTGAAAGCAACTAATAGTGACTTAGCAGTGTGGCGTAAGGGATCAAACCTAGATAGCGATCCAGATCTTAACTTTCCTACATTAGATTATTCTTTTACTGGCACCAATTTCAATACGTTAGGAACAACGAACCAACCAGAAATATTAAATACAGATACTTTTGGGAACACTGGCTTGACGTCATATTCTAGATTAAGTTCAAATAATGCCCGATGGGCAATCGCGGATGAACTCAGGGTCTCAACAAATGCAGACAAAAAAATTCATGGGCATATCAGTATTCCTGTTGGACTAGATGACAGCCGATCAGCATGGGAGAATGAAGCAACAGTCATTGTAGAAGTTAAACGTGCAAATGGAACGAAAACAGAACATACTGCTAAAACTGTGGGACACTCGAATGATACGCCAGGAATTAGTATTTATGGCGAAGAGCCACGCGGAGGTCTATTTGAAATCGACTTAGAGGAACCATTGGAAGCCGGTGCCAAAATCCGGATCATTAATGTAGAACTAACAAGTGGAGAACTGACTGAAGGTTTTGATCATCAAATTTTAACCGATACCATGGAAGTTTTTCCAATCATACCCCCTACTCCTGCAAAATTTTCTTCATCAATTATTGGTAAAGGTAGTAGAAGTATTCAGGGATATTCAGAAAATAAAGAGGCAGAAGTAACTGCAATGCACAACGGAAAACAATTAACTACTGAAAACGTTGTTGTTAATAAAGATGGAACGTTCATATTGAATCTGAATGATATCTCCTTAGAGGAAGATGATAAAATACAAGTCTTTTTAAGAGACTCTGCAGGATTAGCGGAAACAGCCGGGGTAATCAACCCTCCAGAAACAAACAATAATCGAGGGAATATTAATCCTTCAGCTGAATTTACCTTCCGTGATGTTACGTTTGAGCCAGCTACAATTTTAACCGTTGGGGATGTCGGACAAGTTTTTCCCGTGGATCCATTAGATCCAGAGAAAGAAGTCGATCCAGAAAATCAACCAGAACTTCCAGAAAATCAAGGACAACTAAGTGTTGATTTTGTTTCGTCCTTTAACTTTGGCTCGCAGCCTATCACAGCCAATGATCAAACTTATTATGCACAACCGCAGCGATTATTAAATGCGGATGGGACGGTCAATGAGACAGAAGAACGGCCAAACTATGTTCAAATCAGCGATCGGCGACCAGAAAATGATCGCAATGGCTGGCAGCTTGCTGTGACACAAAATTATCCATTTCTCGCAACCAATAATCGAGAATTAAACGGGGCACGTTTGCGACTGACCAACCAGCAACTGGAGACCGCCCAAGGTGGCAGTGCACCGGAATTCCAACAAACTAATCCATTAGCACTGGTTCCAGGAAACCGCCGGATTCTGTTAATGGCCCAAGGAACGGAAGGAACCGGTACCTGGATCTATCGGTTTGGCGATCAAGAAACGGCTAATAAAAGTGTGGCTTTAGATGTGCCAAAAGGCGCCAATCCTGAAGCCGTTCGCTATGAAACGACCTTGACGTGGGAACTGAGCGCCGTTCCTGGCAATTAAAAAGAGGAACAGAGTGCAAGATTTTTCCATCTTTTTACATTCAGAACCAATGAAGAAGAGAAAGGAGTGGTTAGGATGGAAACACCTCTAACGAAGGACGAATATGTGCGTCAGTTTCAAGACACCGTGACACAAGCTAAAAGAGAGACCAGGGAACTGAAGGAGTATCTGTCTCAACAATTCGAACGACTGAATCAATTGACGAGTGAGGTCTCGCCAGACAACTTTTGGGAGACACTTCCTGAAGTCCTGGGTATCGATGCAAAACTAACACTCATTGCAGAACTGATTCGGTATGACGATTTTTCGATGCAAGAGATTCTGCGACTTGTTGAAACAGATTATCGCACGTACCTTAAAGAACTTTGCGGCAATGAGTTAAGTACGGAGACCAATCACTCACTAGTATTTCATGTCGTATAGAGTGAGCCTAGTATTAGGTCATTGTAAAAAGAGTGTTCAGAAAATTATTATCTGGGCACTCTTTTTTCTACGGTTAATTTGGGTGACTCATTGTGTTTTGTGTTCATGATCTTCGTCAATGAATCATTGTTCAATTCAAATATAATTTGTTAAGGTATGACCAAATCTTCCAAAGAGTCAGAAACTTCGAGATTTCTGACTCTTTGATGATGTTGATAAATACTGCGAAAAATTGTAGCCCAAAAAAAGAAAATAATAGAACACACAAATATATTTACGTCTGCTGCGGACTGATAAGTTGAGCAATATTAAAAGTGGAATAGAATCTCTAGTGAGTTTAATCGCTTGATTAGTCGTACAATATAACGTACAATTAATTTGTAGGAATAAAAAAGGGGTGAACGTAATGGAAGCAGTAGCTTATTCAAATTTCCGCCAAAATTTACGTAGTTATATGAGACAAGTTAATGAAGATGCTGAAACGCTTATTGTAACAAGTAAAAATGTAGAAGATACAGTTGTAGTATTATCAAAAAGAGATTATGATTCTATGCAAGAAACGTTGAGAACACTTTCCAATAATTACGTCATGGAAAAAATTCGTCGAGGCGATGAGCAATTTTCTAAAGGTGCATTTAAGACACATGACTTAATTGAGGTTGAAACCGATGATTAAGGCCTGGTCTGATGATGCTTGGGATGACTATCTTTATTGGCATGAGCAAGGAAGTAAAAGCAATATAAAAAAGATTAACAAGTTAATAAAAGACATTGATCGTTCTCCTTTTGCTGGATTAGGTAAACCCGAACCATTAAAGCATGATTTATCTGGGAAATGGTCAAGAAGGATTACAGATGAACATAGACTGATATATAAAGTTGAAAATGAGACAATATTTATTTATTCTGCAAAAGATCACTATTGACCAATTAAAAGCAAGTATAAAAGTGTTAAAAGAGATATGGAAATAAATTATTGGAAAGAATTTAGTGATAGGATGATGGTGTAATATTTTTTACCTAATAAAACAACAACTTCTCAGGAGTTAACTGGAAGTTGTTGTTTTTGTTTTATCGATCTTATCAAGATAACGATAAATGGTTGTTCGAGAAACGTTCCATCGTTCGGCAATCGTTTTAATAGGCGTACCGTTATCTACTAGAGTCTTCAGTAGTTCCAAATCCTGAGAAGTTAACTTCTCAGGACGACCACCAAACCTTCCTCTTGCACGTGCAGCTTCTCTTCCAGCAGCCGAGCGTTCCAAAATCAAATTGCGCTCAAATTCGGCAAACGCCGCAAACAAATGAAACATAAGTTGTCCCGTAGAGCTAGATTTGTCCATTGTAATATTTTCTTGAAGACTATGAAAACTCACACCACGTTCATTCAAACGATTGACGATCGAAATCAGATCTTCCATATTCCTTCCTAATCGATCTAAACGCCAAACGACAAGTGTATCTCCAGAACGCACAAAATCGATGGCCATTTCTAATCCTGGTCGATTACTTTTTGCTCCACTCATATGATCGGTAAAAATTTTCTCACAACCAAATTTATTTAAACTATCTTCTTGCAAATCTAAATTTTGTAATCCGGTTGACACCCGGGCGTATCCTATTTTCAAAAAAAAATCACTCCCAACTAAAGTCTATTGTAACATAACTTTATCCATATAGATTAATTGAACATAGATTAATTTATGGGTTTGTGAACACTAAAAATATAAAAAAACTTAAATTTAAGCTAATAAAACAAAGTGTCCAGAAACGGACGATTTTATGTACACTGAATGCTTAAATAAATATTTCAAAACCATTGCGTTACTCAGTGTTGTATATTATCATGAAATAAAAGGAGTGATATCTATGCTTATTACAAAATCTAGATTACAAGGAAGTTCTGTAGTAATTACTCTTCCGTCGGATAATGGTAAAAAACCTTCAGATAACCAAGAATATATTGTTGTATATTCTGATGATGGAACAATTACGTTAGTTCCTAAAATCGATGATCCATTTAGTGGAGGAGAAGAATCTGAGTATTATGAAAAAGATGAATGGGAAGATTTAACTCCTGAAGGGAGAGAAATTTTATAGTGTCAGAAGATAAAAATTACATTCCTAAAAAAGGAGATATTGTTTGGATTGATTTTGATCCTTCGACAGGAAACGAAATTCAAAAGAGACGTCCAGGATTAGTTGTTTCTCGATATGAGTTTAATCGGAAGACAATGTTTGCGGTAATCTGTCCAATTACTTCTACTATAAAGAATTTACCGACGCGCTATTCTCTTCCTGCAGATTTAGATACAAATGGGCAAGTACTTATTTCTCAATTAAAATCACTTGATTTCAAGAAAAGAAAACTCAAAAAGGTAGAAAATTTACCTTTACAAGATATGGCTAAAATTGATCAGATTATCCAGTATATATTTTAAGCATTGTAAATTTAATCACGATGCTTAAGGCTGTAGATAACCTCCTCAATTGGGTATTTTTTTTTGTAGTCTGAACAATCCAACGATCACTTGGGTTGTTTTTTTGTATGTGAAATTTAAGCGCTATCTTTTTGTTCAAAAAAATTACACAAAAAACAGATTAGCTTTAGAAAGAGAATAGGTCTGTCATGTATGATAGTAAATATAACAAGAGAAACATAACTAAAACAAATAGAAGAGGATGGTTTTTTATGATGAAAAAAGGAACAAAGTATAAAGGTTATCTGGTATTAGTATGTTCTATTGGTCTTTTAGCAGCATGCAGTTCAGAGACCAAAGATACAAGTGAATCAGAGATGCCAAAAGTAAAAAGTGAACGAAAAGTAACCGTGGATGGGAAAGAAGGAACAGAAAAAGTTTTTGATAATGGAACGGTTGTTCAAGAGTTTGAGGAAGAAGTGTCGGAAAAAGAAGAAGAGTAAGTATTGGATAGAATGTAGTAAGCGCTCTTTATGACTGATCTGAATGAAGGAGTAGGTACATGAAGCCTAAAAAAAGAAAAAAATTCAACCGAAAATGGTATTTTCCAGTAGCAGTCGTCACCGTTTTACTAGTGGTTGGTGCAATCAGTATAGTTGCTTCTAGTGGGAAAACAAAAGAAGGAAATTCAGAAACAAATATTGAAGCCCGGTCTGTCAAATCCCTCATTGATGAGGTGAAAGCGGCGAATTTGATTTTAGCAGGAAAAGTTATGCCAAATAATAGCAACAAAATCAAAATTGATCCAGAACGAGGAACAGTGAAAGATATTCTGGTAAATGAAGGAGATGTCGTAGAAAAAGGGCAACCTTTGTTTACATACCAAACGGATCAACAGAGAAAAGTTGTGGAAGCTGAAATGGACGTAGAAATCAAAGTGAGAGCAGTAGAACATGCACGAGTGACTGCAAACCAAAAATGGACAGCACATAACCAAAAAGTAGCAGAGCTTGGAAAAGCAAGACAGGATTATGCGAAAGAAAAATCCGAAGAGTTACAAAGTACGATCAAAGAATTAGAAGGAGTAGTCAGAGGTCTACATGCAGACGCTATTGCTGGTGACAATGAAGTGAAGAATATAGAAACAGATTTGCGAAAAGCCCAACTACTTCACGAAAACGAAAAAGAACGGCTGAATGAAGACACAGTGAAAGCCGATAACTCAGGAAGAATCAAATCATTGAATCGCGATTTGATCAATCAATCAAAAGAGCGTCAAAAAGAAGAAAATTTTATAGAGATCCTTGATGATTCGAACTTGTATGTGGATGGTCAAGTTACCGAGTTTGATCGTGAAAAAGTCGCTGTTGATCAACGAGTAGAAATCAAGGATCGTAAAGATCAAGAGAGGACTTGGCAAGGAAATATTGTACAGGTGTCAAACTTAACTGGAGATGAAAAACAAAAGGATCAAAAAGAAGAGAATCCTAATTTATCTAAGTTTCCTTATAAAGTTAAGATCGATCCAAAAGAAGAAATGCCACTGAT
>NZ_JADNNI010000028.1:0-20151 GCF_015556925.1 Enterococcus sp. 1001283B150225_161107_E12
AGACATACAAAAAACTCCTTATAAAGTAGATTTGGAATTTTGTTTTTTTCCTTGTCTACTTTATAGGGAGCATATCATGGCTTTTTCGGTCTATTTTTTCGTTGGAAGAAAGAAGTATTTTCGCTTGAACGAAACTGATGCGTTTTTTCTTGCAGGACTCGTTTGATGTTAGGATGATTTGTTAAATATGTGTGGGAAGTGATTTGACAAATATTGGCAGCATTTTCTTGTAACTCCCTCTGCCTTCTCTCCATTTAGCCTAAGTTATGCTCATGTTTGAAGAAAAGAAAAAAAGTGGTCTGATATTTGTTCCCCGTTTCGATGAAATATGAAGACATCGAAACCGATACAAATCATTCAAACCACATAGACTGCTTCTTGTCGATCATCCGTATTAAAATAAACCCCATTACTCTTTAGGATGCTTGTTCCTTTAATTTTTCAGCAAATTCGTTGATTTTTCGAATCCGATGATTGATCCCTGATTTCGAGATTGCTCCGGATGGGATCATTTCTCCTAGTTCTTTTAAACTGACTTCAGGATGTTGCAAGCGTAATTCAGCAATCTCTTGTAACTTTTCCGGAAGTGCTTGTAAACCCACTCGTGCTTCGATCAATTCAATATTTTCAATCTGTTTTGATGCTGCATCAATGGTTTTGTTCAGGTTAGCCGTCTCACAATTGACTAACCGGTTCACTGAATTTCTCATATCACGCACGATCCGCACATCTTCAAAGCGCAACATCGAATTTGTTGCCCCAATCAGAGTCAAGAAATCAGCAATTTTTTCGGCCCCTTTTAAATAAGAGATATAGCCATTACGTCTTTCTAGTGTACGTGCGTGTAAACCATAGTAATTCAACATATTACAAATATCTTGGTTATGTTGTTCGTAGATCGAATAAATCTCTAAGTGATAGCGACTTGTTTCCGGGTTATTGACTGAACCCGACGCCATAAATGCGCCACGTAAATACGAACGCATCTTTTGCGCATTTCCCATGATTTCATCGGAAACATGCCCATTGAACATCATCCCATCCATGATATCCAGATCCATCAATACATTTTTCGTTCCTTGTTTCAAGCGAACGATGTAGACATTATTCTTCTTTAATTTCATTTTCTTACGTACGAGCAGTTCGCTTCGTACTTGATAATGATCTTTTAAAAGTGAGTAGATCCGTCGAGCAATTGCGGCGTTTTCTGTCTGTACATTCAAGATGAATTGCTGGTTGACGATTCCAAGTGAGCCATTCATTCGTAATAATGCGGCTAATTCCGCTTTTGCATGTTCTCGATGGACTTCCAAACCAGTCAATTCCTTCTTGACTTCAGCTGCAAATGACACGTTATCCACCTCCTTTTCACAAAATTTTTCCTTTAATTACTTTGAGCCAAAGACGATGCGGAATAGTTCTTCGACTACCTTTTCACCATCATGGAAGACCCCACCATTTTTCAACTCTAAAAAGTCAGTCGAGATGACCCGACAATTTTCTTCTCTTAAGCCATTAAAATCATGTGCTACTTGGACAAGGTATTCATCGTAGATTTCCGGGTCCATGTAATCTTTTGGTACTTTTTCTGTATTGACTAAGACAGTATCAATAAAGGGTTGGTCTAAATGTTGATGCAACACACGAATATGATCTGCATCTGAAAAATGTTCTGTTTCCCCTTTTTGTGTCATGATATTACAGATGTATACGACCTCTGCTTTCGTTTGAAGCATGGCTTCACCAACTTCTGGTATGACTAAGTTAGGAAGAATACTCGTGAACAAGCTTCCCGGCCCTAAGACGACCATATCTGCTTCCATGATCGCAGAAACAACTTTGCGGCCTGCTTTGGCTTCACTTTCGTCTTCTGTATTACGTACGAATACCCGATCGATCGTTTTGCGGTCAACAGCGATTTTAGATTCTCCGATTGCTGTCGTTCCATCTTTGAATACCGCATGTAAGGTCAACGGCGTTTCAGAAGAGGGATAGATGTGTCCATCCACGTGCATCATTCGAGACAATAGTTGTACTGCTTCATAAGTACTCCCTCTCATTTCAGCAACTGCCGCAATGATCAAGTTACCAATGGTATGATTGGCTAAAAATTGGTCTTCTTTTTTGAAACGGTACTGAAAGATATCTTCGTAAAATTGAGGCATATCAGATAGCGAAACTAACACATTTCTTAAATCGCCTGGAGGAGCCATCGCGATCGACTGTCGGATCTCACCGCTACTACCGCCATCATCTGCGACGGTTACGATTGCCGTGATATCGGCTCCTTGATTACGTAGACTTTTCAAAATAACAGGTAAGCCTGTACCGCCTCCGACTACAACGATTTTGGGTTTTCGAATTCGGTAAGTTTTCATTTTCATGAGCGGTTCACCGTCTCTTTGCGCTTATCTTTGTCACGATGAGTTACATTGACTTTATATGTTTCACTAAGCGCTTGAGATAACCTTTCTGTTAAAGCAACTGAACGGTGTTGTCCACCCGTACAGCCAATCGCTACAGTCAAACTGCTTTTTCCTTCTTTGATGTATCCTGGCATGACTGTTTTTAATAAATCAAGGAATTTCAAATAAAATAATTCTGTTTCGTCAAAGGACATGACGTAATCATAGACTGGTTTATCTTTCCCAGTCAATGGTCTTAAATCAGCGATATAATGAGGGTTCGGTAAAAAACGAACATCCATCACAATATCTGAATCGATCGGTAACCCGTATTTGAAACCAAACGAAACAAACTCAATGCGAAATCCTTGATCATCTTTTGTTTTAAATGTTTGATTGATTTTCTCACGTAGTTGTCGTGGGGTTAAAGTCGTCGTATCAATAATGACAGAAGCTTGTGCTTTGATGTCATTTAAAATCGCCCGTTCTTTACGGATGCCTTCCGTTACTAGTCCATCCATAGCCATCGGATGTGTTCTTCGGGTTTCTTTGTAACGAGCAACCAACTCTTCGTCAGAGGCATCTAAAAATAAGACAGAGGTATCAATAAAATTTGTATTTTCGATCTCGATCAACATACTTTGGATCTCTTCAAAGAAAGAGCGTGAACGTAGATCCACACCAAGTGCCATTTTTGTGACTTTCCCTGATTCCTTGATCAGTTCCCAGAATTTTGGGATCAGTGTTGGGGGCATATTATCGATACAAAAGTACCCCATATCTTCAAAACTTTGAATGGCAACAGTTTTACCTGCCCCGCTCATTCCTGTAATGATTACTAGTTCTAAATTATCAGCCATCCGTATGGCCTCCTCTCTCGTTCTCCTATAAAATTATATCATCCCGGGCGTATCATTGCTAGTTCGAATTCGATTTCTTTGGTTTTTATTCAAAGGCTGTAAAGCAAAATCAAACGACTTCAAAATAAGCGCGAAAAGTGAGGGGCACATTAGTCCTCTCGCAGATTCTAACACTGAATAAACGATGGAAACAAAAGTAACCTCTTCGGAAATAAGGCGCCATCCACAAAAATTTGAAAAACAATTTTCGTGGATGGCGTCTTATTTCTCGAGGGGAAACATTTCTGTCTCTAACTCTTTTCGCGCTAATTTATAGGAGCTGAACCCCTGTGGATCAAACTCAGCCCACAACTATTATTACACTAAAAACGTATCTTACTTTCGAGCAGATAGTGCCATCTCGATTGTTCGATCAGCTAGTATCGACTGCGCATCGATCACAGGATAAGGATTATCGGAAGCAACTTCTTGCATCAAAGACAATTCTGTACAGCCTAAGATGATCTTTTCACACGCCAAGCGTTGAACAACTTCTTCTAGAATCTCAAAATAAAGTTCTTTGTTCAACCGATCCGCTTCTTTGATTTCATGATAAATCAAGTAGTTCACTTTTTCTTGTAGTTCTTGGTCAGGAATCACCACGTCAAAACCTAATGCTTTGATCTCTTTTTCGTAAACACCGGCAAGAATACTTCCTTGAGTTGCTAAAACAGCTACTTTACCCGTTGTTTTTTGACGGAGAAGCTCTTTTGCCGCTTCTCGTGGCATATGCAAAATCGGAATCGTCGTCTCTGCTTGTAAGTCATCAAAAAAGTAATGAGCTGTATTACAAGTCAAAACAATGAAATTCGGTTGTAGTAAATTTTGTTTTTTGACGTCCTCTACTAAATAAGGGACAGGATTTTCTTTCGTTTGATCCAAAATGTAGGCCGTTCGATCAGGAACTGTCGCATGATTGAATAATACATAGTTCAAGTAATCCTGATCTTTGGCAGCTTTGACACGATGATTGATCAAGCGGACAAAGCTTTCCGTTGCCATCGTTCCCATCCCACCTAAGATACTGAAAAAATTCTCCATGAACTAGCCTTCTTTCGAATGAAAGTATTTTTTAAATCTTGGAATATAGTTTCGGAACATATAAGTCATCAATACCCAGCGTTTAAGTGAGTGATCTTTCTCATAAAACACAGTCGTTCCATAGCGTTTTTCTTTGATCAACTGCAAGGCACGTTGTTTTTGTTCGTTCTCTTTGGCATAAGTCAAAAAGACTTTTTTAGGCACGCCCAGCCATAGCTTCGCTTGGTCTGATTGGTTCGTTCCGTAGGTCGTTTCCACGAACGGCACACCAAAGACACGGTCTTCTGTTAGAAAACGTGCTAAATTCAGGCCATTGAGCGTAACAAAGAAACTACTTCTTCCTTGACGAAGATTGATCTCAAATAATTTATATTCGCCATCTCGTGGGTCATACTTCATGTCAAAGTTTGCAAAGCCAGTGTACTCGATTTTTTCTAGAAATGCTTTGATCGTTTGGTAGATCTTCTCGTTATAGTCAGGCATGATCACGACATAGTTTCCGATAGACGCTGGTGTTGGGTCTTCAAGTAATGGATGTCCTAGACACATCATTCGTACTTGATGCTGGTCATCAACGTAGGCATTCAAGACCCGCATATTGCTGTCATCCCCAGGAATAAAGTCTTGTGCGATCATTTCGCTCGTATAGCCCGCTTCATAGATCCGACCTAGCATCAAATCAAATTCCTCGCGATTATCAATAATAAACGCTTTTTTTCGTCCCTCAAATTGGACAGATAAATATTCCACACTATTTGCCGGTTTTAGTGCTACAGGAAAATTGAAAGGTAACTCTTGTTCTAAGCGGCCATTGTTCAACATTTCTTTTCGAATGATCAATGTTTTGGGATAAGGTAACTGATATTCTTCACATATCTCATAAAAACTCACTTTATTCACTAATCGCTCGAAAAGTGAATAATCGATATAAGGACATATAAAAGTTTCAGACAGCTCCTCTTTATGCTGAGAAATCAACTCAGCATATCCGTCGCCACAAGCTATCAGTAAATATTTTTTATTTTTATCCGTATATTTTTCTTTTGCTAAACGTCTCATCGTCTCTATAAAGACCGGATCTTGATCAAATCCTGGAATCACTTCAACGTTTACGATTTTGCTATAGCGGGTAGGCGCTAATTGATTCGACGCATAGGATTGACAAACTGTGCCATATGCCTCGTGAAATGAACGGGCCATACCATAAACGTTCATATCGCTACCTAATAAAATAGGGATAAATTCATTTTTTTCATTACTGTTCATCATTATCTCTCACTAACTTAATAATCTCTTGTTTTTTCTTTTACAATTACACAAGGAATATCATACCATAAAGAAAAAAGCAATCAAAGGAATCTCCTCCGATTGCTCAATTCTTTTTTGAACGGATTGAACTTATAGGAAGTTTTTATCTATACCAATAAGTGTAGAAAGAACTACCATATAAAATATTCTAGAATACTCATGAAAAGAAAACAATACATATTGTATTCTTTTAATATTTTTTTAACTATCATCATCACTTTTATTATTTTTCCATGATTTTTTTCAAATAATGTCCTGTATAGCTTTCTTTGACTTTCACTAATTCCTCTGGTGTACCAGTCGCTAGGATCGTACCGCCACCTTCGCCACCTTCAGGTCCTAGATCGATCAAATGATCCGCTGTTTTGATGACGTCTAAATTGTGTTCAATGACTAACACAGTATTTCCTGCATCAACCAATCGTTGCAAAACATGCAATAATCGAGCAATGTCATCAGTGTGAAGCCCTGTAGTCGGCTCATCTAAAATATAAAAATTCTTCCCATTAGAAATCTTGTGCAGTTCACTCGCAAGTTTCATTCGTTGTGCTTCTCCGCCGGACAATGTCGTCGCTGGTTGTCCCATTGTGACGTAGCCTAAGCCAACATCAACGATCGTTTGTAGTTTGCGATGGATCTTAGGGATCGGTTGGAAAAACTCAACGGCATCTTCAACCGTCATCTCTAAGATATCCGCAATACTTTTTCCTTTGTAATGAACTTCTAGTGTTTCTGAGTTATAACGTTTCCCATGACAGACTTCGCATGGGACATACACATCTGGTAAGAAATGCATTTCGATCTTGATGATCCCATCACCGCGACAAGCTTCACAGCGACCACCTTTCACGTTGAAACTGAAACGGCCTTTTTTGTAACCACGCATCTTCGCTTCATTGGTTTGAGCAAACAGATCACGGATATCATCAAAGACACTCGTATAAGTCGCCGGATTACTTCTTGGTGTCCGACCGATCGGGCTTTGATCGATATCAATGATTTTTTCGATTCCTTCATAACCAGTTATCGTTTTGAACTTTCCTGGTTTGGCTGAGTTCCGATTGATTTTTTGTGCTAATGCCTTCTTCAAGATACTGTTCACAAGCGTACTTTTTCCTGAACCAGAGACGCCAGTGACCGCCACGAATTCACCCAAAGGAAACTCAACGGACACATTTTTCAAGTTGTTTTCTGTCGCACCTGTGATCTTGATCGCTTTACCTGTACCTTTTCGTCTTGTTTCAGGAACAGGGATCGATTTTTTGCCAGACAGATATTGTCCGGTCAATGAATGTTTATCCTTAGCAACTTGAGCGGGTGTCCCAGCA
This sequence comes from Enterococcus sp. 1001283B150225_161107_E12, assembly GCF_015556925.1. NCBI lineage: Bacteria > Bacillati > Bacillota > Bacilli > Lactobacillales > Enterococcaceae > Enterococcus > Enterococcus sp. 1001283B150225_161107_E12. The sequence goes on from NZ_JADNNI010000028.1 coordinate 6,982, forward strand.
GAAACGATCTCGCCACCTTGATGTCCTGCACCAGGACCAACATCGATCAAATAATCGGCTGCACGCATCGTATCTTCATCATGTTCCACAACCACTAAGGTATTGCCAAGATCTCGCATTTTCTTCAATGAACCGATCAAGCGATCATTGTCCCGTTGATGTAAGCCAATGGAAGGCTCATCTAAGATATAAAGAACTCCCGATAGATTTGAACCGATTTGTGTGGCTAAACGAATCCGTTGCGCTTCGCCACCTGATAAAGTGCCCGAAGCACGACTAAGTGTCAAATAATCAAGACCGACATTTTCTAAGAATGACAAACGGTCATTGACTTCTTTTAGAATCGGACGAGCGATGACTTTTTCTTGCTCTGATAAAGTTAGATTTTCAAAAAATTCAACGGCATGTTGGATCGACAACTCATTCGTCTGACCAATATTCGTCCCATTGATCTGTACGGATAAAGCTTGTGGATTCAATCGATAACCGTCACAAGTCTTACACGTCAATTCTGTCATGTAAAGACGCATTTGTTCTCTCGTAAAATCGCTGTTCGTATCATGGTAACGGCGTTTGATATTGGTCATCACGCCTTCAAATGACGTTTCAACATCTCTCACTCCACCGAAATCATTTTCGTAGTGAAAATGGAAGGGCTCTGAGGTACCATTCAACACGATTTCTTGATGTTCAATAGGTAAGTTTTCAAATGGTGTATCCATATCGATCCCATAACTTTCGCAAGCTTGTGCCAGCATTTGTGGATAATATTGCGAACTGATGGGATTCCAAGGGATGATTGCTCCTTCGTTCAATGTTTTTGTTTTATCTGGGATCACTAGATCGATATCGACTTCTAATTTGACTCCCAAACCATCACAATCCGGACATGCGCCAAATGGTGCATTGAAAGAAAACAAGCGCGGTTCTAATTCTCCTACTGTAAACCCACAGTACGGACACGCATAATGTTCGCTAAAGAGCATCTCTTCTTCGCCAATCACATCGATCAATACATAGCCATCCGCTAAACGAAGCGCTGCTTCGATCGAATCGAATAAACGAGAGCGGACGCCTTCTTTCACCACGATTCGGTCAATCACGATCGCAATATCGTGTTTTTTATTTTTCTCTAATTCAGGTACTTCACTAACGTCATAGGTTTCTCCGTCTACACGGACACGAACATACCCTTCTTTTTGGACACGTTCAAATACTTTTTTGTGTTGTCCTTTTTTCTTTACCACGATCGGTGCTAAAATTTGGATCTTCGTCCGATCAGGCAGTTCTAGCACTTTGTCCACCATTTGTTCGACGGATTGACTAGTGATCTCAATATGGTCATTTGGACAGATCGGATGACCGACCCTAGCAAATAACAAACGTAAATAATCGTTGATCTCTGTCACTGTCCCTACGGTAGACCGAGGGTTTTTACTGGTTGTTTTTTGATCGATCGAGATTGCTGGGCTAAGTCCATCAATACTATCAACATCCGGTTTATCCATTTGTCCCAAAAATTGACGGGCATACGCAGATAAACTTTCAACATATCGGCGTTGTCCCTCTGCGTATAATGTGTCAAAAGCAAGTGAACTTTTCCCTGAACCGGATAATCCGGTGACGACCACGAATTTATCACGTGGGATCGTCACATCGATATTCTTTAAATTGTGCGCTCTTGCGCCATGAATAATAATTTTATCGTTAGCCATGTTTACCCCCTACTCAGATGCTTTTAATTCAAGAATCATATCACGTACATTGGCTGCAGTCTCGAAATCCAATGCTTTCGCTGCATCTTTCATTTCTTTTTCTAGTTTCATCAATAATGTTGCTTTTTCTTCTCTTGTCATCTCTTCATAAGAAACTTGCACCGTTTCTTTTGCATCATCTTCTGATTCTTTCGTAATCGAGATCAAGTCTCGGATTTCTTTGATGATCGTTTTCGGAACGATGCCATGGTCCTCATTGTATTGTTGCTGGATACTACGACGTCTTGACGTTTCATCCATGGCTAAACGCATGGAATCAGTGACTCTGTCCGCATACATGATGACTTTACCTTCTGAGTTACGTGCCGCACGTCCGATGGTTTGGACTAATGAACGTTCACTTCGTAAGAACCCTTCTTTATCGGCATCTAAAATAGCGACTAACGATACCTCAGGCACATCTAATCCTTCACGTAGTAAGTTGATACCAACTAATACGTCAAACTCGCCTAAACGAAGATCACGAATGATCTCTGTCCGTTCTAATGTTTTGATATCGCTATGCAAGTATTTTACTTTGATCCCTAACTCTTTGAAGTAATCGGTCAAGTCTTCTGACATCTTTTTCGTCAACGTGGTCACAAATACCCGTTGGTCTTTTTCAACTCGCTCATTGATCTCACCTACCAAATCGTCGATCTGACCCATGATTGGTCGTACCTCGATGACTGGATCTAATAATCCTGTTGGTCGAATGATTTGTTGGACCACTGTATCTGTTTGTTCGTACTCATAAGGTCCAGGAGTAGCAGAAACATAGACGATCTGGTTGACATGTTTCTCAAATTCTTCTAGACGTAAGGGACGGTTATCTAGTGCAGATGGCAAGCGGAAGCCATAATCGACTAGCATTTGTTTTCTCGCACGGTCTCCGTTATACATTCCACGGATCTGTGGCATCGTCACATGAGATTCATCAATGACCATCAGCGCATCCTCAGGGAAGAAATCTAATAACGTATACGGCGGTTCGCCTTCTTTACGGCCATCCATATGACGTGAATAGTTTTCGATCCCAGAAGTATAGCCCATCTCTAACATCATCTCGATGTCATAGTTCGTCCGTTGTTCTAAGCGTTGCGCCTCTAATAATTTGTTCTCATTACGCAACACAGTCAAGCGTTGTTCCAGTTCTGCTTTGATATTGGCGACCGCATGTTCCATATGATCGTCATCAGTGACAAAGTGAGTAGCGGGGAAAATAGCGACGTGTTCTGTTTCGCCTAATACTTCACCTGTCAACGCATTCACTTCACGGATTCTTTCGACTTCATCGCCAAAAAATTCAACGCGTAATGCTCGCTCATCACGTGAAGCTGGAAAGATCTCCACGACATCACCACGCACTCGAAAACGACCGCGCTGAAAATCAATATCGTTTCGCTCAAATTGGATGCTGACTAGATCTCGGATCAATTGATTACGGTCCATCTCCGCACCTTGTCTGATCGACACGACTTGTTTTTGATATTCAAATGGTGAACCTAACCCAAAAATACAAGAAACCGAAGCAATCACGATCACGTCATTTCGTTCTAACAATGAACTTGTGGCGGAATGACGCAATTTATCGATTTCATCGTTGACACTTGAATCTTTTTCAATGTACGTATCACTCGAAGGTACATAGGCTTCTGGTTGATAATAATCATAGTAAGAAACAAAATATTCGACCGCATTGTTCGGAAAGAACTCTTTAAATTCCCCATATAATTGGCCAGCAAGTGTCTTATTATGTGCAATGATCAAAGTTGGTTTATTTACTTTTTCGATCAAATTAGATATCGTATAGGTTTTCCCTGTTCCGGTCGCACCTAATAAAATCTGCGCTTTTTCACCCTCATTTACACCTTCGACCAACTGCTTGATCGCTTCTGGTTGATCGCCGGCTGGTTGGTATTTTGACACCAACTCAAAATGACGGGAGGTATCTCTTTCAATCATTGTTCGTCCTCCTTTTCGTTCATTCCTTCTCTCATTTCATCAAAAAAAGAAAAGGAAAGCAAAGGCATTCCTTGTTCCTCTATTATATCACGGCGAACATACTTTCGCCAATTGAAAGTTTTGGATCTTACCTGTAATCTCCTTCTTTTATCGCATGTCATGTTTTCTTACATAGCATGTAATAAATCGCTACTTTTTTAAATTATTTTTTCTTGGAATCTTGTGTTAGGAATATCTTTTCGCCTATAATAGTTAAATATTGGAAATTATCGAAATTTATATAGGAGGTTATTTATGAAAAAAAGAAACATGTTACAGACATTCCTTTTCATAATGACAGGACTTGTTACATTCGCTCTGCATACGCCTGTGCAAGCTGACGAGACGCAATCGACTACAGCAACTAGCGAGACGATGCAAAAAATAGAACCTAAAAAAGACGTTTATGTGATTGCAAGTGATTCGGCCTTCGCTCCATTCGAGTACCAAAATGCGGATGGCGAATATGTGGGGATCGATGTCAGCTTAATGGAAGCTATCTCAGAAATGCATGGGTTCAATATCCGCATGGACTTCCGCGGTTTCTCTGCTGCGTTACAGGCATTGGAATCCGGACAAGCAGATGGAATGATCGCGGGGATGACGATTACAGATGAACGTAAAAAAACGTTTGATTTTTCAGACCCTTATTTCCAAAGTGGTATCCAAATCGCAGTCAAAAAAGGCAATACTTCGATCAAGTCTTATGAAGACTTAGATGGAAAAACAGTCGGTGCGAAAGTTGGTACCGAAAGTGCAGATTTCTTGGTCGCTAACCAAGAGAAATACGGCTACGAAATCAAATATTTCGATGCCGCAGATCAGCTATATGATAGTTTGAGAGTCGGAGCAATTGACGCAATGATGGATGACTATCCAGTAATCGGTTATGCGATCAAAAATGGTCAGGAATTAGAAACGCCAATCGAACGAGAAACTGGCGGCTCTTATGGTTTCGCAGTGAAAAAAGGAGAAAATCCTGAATTATTAGAAATGTTCAACGAAGGCTTAAAAGAATTAAAACGAACAGGTCAATATGACGAGATCATCAATCAATACATCTCTACAGACGAAAGTGCAGCAGCACCAGCTGTTGATGAATCGACATTGACTGGCTTGATCCAAAACAATTACAAAGCGCTATTGAAAGGCTTATGGCAAACGATCCTATTAACCTTGATTTCATTTGCACTAGCTTTAGTTGTCGGCGTAATCTTCGGTCTTTTCAGTGTTGCACCGATCCGCGCCTTACGAACAGTTGCAAGCATCTATGTAGATATCATTCGCGGAATTCCGATGATGGTACTTGCTTTCTTCATCTTTTTCGGTCTACCAAGTATCGTGGGCTTTACGATTCCTGACTTTATTGCAGGGATCATCACATTGACCTTGAACGCGAGTGCCTATATCGCCGAAATCGTACGTGGCGGGATCAATGCTGTTCCTACAGGACAAATGGAAGCTTCACGAAGTTTAGGTCTGTCTTATAACCGTACGATGCAAAAAATCATTTTACCACAAGCATTTAAAATCATGATTCCATCGTTCGTCAACCAATTCGTGATCTCATTGAAAGATACGACGATCATTTCAGCGATCGGTGTGGTCGAGTTGTTACAAACTGGACGGATCATCGTTGCTCGTACCACTCAAAGTACGTATGTCTACTTGATCATCGCAGTAATGTACTTGATCTTGATCACTGCATTGACGAAATTAGCGAAAGTTTTAGAAAAGAAGGTGAAATAAGATGACAGAAAAAATCTTAGTCGAACATCTTGTAAAAAAATATGGAGACAACACTGTCTTGAACGACATCAACGTGTCGATCAATGAAGGCGATGTTGTTTGTGTGATCGGACCTTCTGGTTCAGGTAAAAGTACTTTTTTACGTTGTTTGAACCGTTTAGAAGATCCAACATCCGGTGATATCATCATTGATGGTGCTCATTTGATGGATAAAAACACAGATATCAACTTAGTAAGGCAACATATAGGCATGGTATTCCAGCATTTCAATCTTTTCCCACATCTTTCTGTGTTGGAAAACATCGTTTTAGCACCGATGGATCTAAAAAAACTCTCTCGTGAAGAAGCAGAGAAAAAAGCAATCAAATTGTTAGAAACAGTTGGCTTAGAAGACAAAAAAGATATGTACCCAGATAACTTATCTGGTGGACAAAAACAACGGGTTGCTATTGCTCGTGCATTAGCAATGAATCCCGATATCATGCTCTTTGATGAACCTACTTCAGCCTTGGACCCAGAAATGGTCGGCGATGTATTGAATGTCATGAAAAAATTAGCGAAACAAGGAATGACTATGGTCATCGTGACACACGAAATGGGCTTTGCTAAAGAAGTCGCTAACCGTGTCATGTTTATAGATGGCGGCAACTTCCTTGAAGATGGCACACCACAACAAATCTTTGAAGATCCGCAAAATGAGCGAACGAAAGATTTCTTGGATAAAGTATTAGATATCTGATCGACTAAAGAAAGCCCCTAAGAACGTCTGGAAAAACCAAGCGTCCTTAGGGGCTCTTTACTATTGATTTTTAACGAATGTTACATGATCCACCGATACCCATCCTTGCGCTTTTGCATCAATATAAATGCCAATCTCACTCGTGCCGGAAGTAACCGGTATATCTTTGATCGTTACTTTTGTCCACTCGCCACTTTTAGCGATCGAAGCCTTCAGCTCTTTCCCACCATGATTTTTGACATACATCTGACTAGCGGTCAAATCGCCACCTGCCATGGTATAAGCAGTTAATGTGTACGTTCCCTTGCTTAATCCATCAACAGTTTGATAGATCGACATTTGATACGCTTGATCATCCCAAAAGGTTGCTTTATACGCTCCGGAAAACCCACCAGTTTCAGTTTTCAATGTATCAATTGCTGCACCATTGCCTCGCCACACAGACCAATTTGCCGGTGTGTTCGTGAAACCGTCATTTTCAAAACTAGGATTTTTCAGAATATTTTGCTGTCTCCCTGCTTCTTGAAACGCTTTTAAGCTAGGAAGTGCTTGCCCATTGAAATCAAACATTGCCTGGTTATCCCACTCATTTCCTGTTTGGGATTGTACGCCTAAATAGTTCATTCCAGCAGCTGTTGCCCAAGAGACATTACCGTTATACCATAAAGGTTCCCAATAGAAAAAGCCATTCCCTTTCTCATTTGGCACGGTTTGGATACGAGTCACCAAATCATTTAAATATTCTCGTTGCCCTGCTGGTGTTGCCGCATATCCTCCTGCAATCTCTTGTTCTGGTCCAAAAGCATTGGGCATACTATCCGCATTGGCAGTTGTGTGTCCATATGCAGTCTCTACCACATTGACTTCTTTATCATATCTGGCACTGATTGTGTTCATTGTCGTTTGCAAGGCATTCATCGAGCCATGCCAATAAGGATAATAGGAAAGGCCGATCAAATCGTAATCTACCCCACGTTTTGTAATCTCATCAAACCACCAAGTAAAGACATCCGTATCTCCACCATCAGCTAAATGCAGCATGATTGGGGTGTCGACTGGTTGCGTTTCTTTTACTCCCCGAATCCCAGACTTCAAGAAAGTGGCTAATCGATCAAACTCGCCACCTCCTTCCCCCCATGATTTTCCATGAGGCCAAAGCATGCCGCTGTTCAATTCATTGCCTATCTGGACCATATCAGGATATACACCATTGTTTTTCATTTCTGTCAATACACTTTTCGTATAACCGTATAGGGCTGCATCAAGTTGCTCAAAGCTATAGTTTTCCCATGCTTTCGGAAGGTTTTGTTTCCCAGGGTCCACCCAGAAATCACTATAATGAAAATCAAGTAACACTTTCAATCCTAGGTTTTTCGCACGTTTCGCCAAAGCAATCGTCGTGTTCAAATCATTCGTGCCTGCACCATATGAATTCCCTTGATCATCATAAGGATCTTGCCATAATCGCAAACGAACATAGTTGACGCCATTGTTCTTTAGAATCTGTAATGCATCTTTTTTCACACCATTTTCGTAATACCCTGCACCAGATTTTTCCATATCCGCTAATATCGAGATATCTGCTCCACGTATCAATTCCTTTGCCTCCACTTGCTTTGTGCCTAATGCTACACTGACTAATGAAACAAATAATCCGACAACCAACACTCGCCAACCTTTTACTTTGTTCATTTAACGATCTCTCCTTTGATTTAAAATTGATCTAAAACAAACCGAACAGCTTTCTCAGGATCTCTTGTCAAACCAATGTATTCTGCACCTTTTGTGGCAACCAATTTAATCCCTAAACGATCTGTGTCTTCCTTGATGTCCTCATAGTAAGATTGGACTTGCGGAGCCAAAACGATCATATCAAAGTCTTCCATCATCTCGTAATGAGAACCGTAAGCACCTGCTAAAGCACTGATTGGTGCATCAAATTCTTTTGCTCCTTCTTTCAAAGCATTTGCAAGCATAGCACTTGTACCTGCGCCTGCGCATAAAACTAATACATTGATTTCTTTACCTGAATCAGCCAAAGAACTCGCTTCTGTTGCTAATACTTCATTCGCCGGAATCGTCACGGTCACTTTTGTTTCGTTTTCTTGCATGGCTACTTGTTCTGCTTGTCGCGCTTCTTGCTCGACTAGCGTCGCATCATACGCCTTACAGAATGGGAAATAGATGGCAAAGTCGACGAGAATCAAAACTGCGGCTAATACAAACGCCAAAACCCCCATGCCAGTTCCTAAGACTAAACCAATCGGAGCTGGCGTTGCCCAAGGTAAGACATACATGAAACTATTCATTCCAAACACATCAACAAAAAACTTGAACAAGCAAACGTTTACAATCGGCGTCAATAAAAATGGAACAAAGAAATACGGATTCAAAATCATCGGTGCCGCAAACAACAACGGCTCATTTACTGCAAAGCTGACTGGAATAACTGAAGCTTTACCAACCGCTTTTAACTGTTTGGATTTTGCAAATAGCAAAAAGATAAACGGAACGACTAAAGTCGCACCTGTTCCACCCATCGTTCCGACAAAATTCCCCAATCCAACAGTCAATACATGTGAAGCTTGTTCCCCGGAATTAAACAGTTGTAGATTGGTTTCGACATTCGCATAAATGATCGCTGCAATCGCTGGTTCAACGATCGATGGACCATGGACACCAACAAACCAGAAAAATGCCATAGCACCCCAGATCACGGCTATCCCCAAATAGCCATCTGCTGCTGTAAATAGTGGTTGCAATAAAGTGATGATGGCTTCTGCAAAAGAGATGCCAAAAAGACTACGTGCAGCTAAGTCGACCAACACGGCGGCAAAGACAGAAAATGAAAATGGAAAAATATCGCGGAACGTTTGAGAAATTGTTCCTGGTACTTCTTTTGGCATCTTGATCGTAATATCTTTTCGTACACAAAACTTATAAATGTTTACAGTAATAAATGCAGCGATGAACGAAGCAAGCAACCCTTTCGTTCCCATATATTCTGTTGAAAAACCACCTTCGATCGGTGAAACACTCAACAATAAGAAACTAACTAAAGAAGCAAGCATTACCGATGTAGTATTGATGATTTTATTTTTCGGCATTCTCCGATTCATCGATTCAGCTAAACAGCGTGCAGTAGTTGTAGAAACTAATATGCCTACGACCCCCATCGAATAATTGTAGATTTTCCACAACCAGGTCGATACTCCTTCTGGCCATTGAAAACCAAAAATCTCAGGAACTGCCGCAATCAAAATAAAGATACTTGAAAATAAAATTGCTGGCATAGCCGTCAAGAATCCATCTCTGACCGCACCTAAGTAAATGTTACGTGAGATTTTTTCAAAGATCGGTTTGCCTTTTTCAATTTGCTTGATGATCCCATTCATGCTTTTCACTCCTAGTGATTATTTGTTTTTATATAACTCAATGAAATCTTGGATCAAATCTCTTAGCAATAAAGTAGTCATCAAGTGATCTTGTCCATGGATAAAAATAAATCCCATATCCATATCTTTTCCTGAAGCCTCTTCTGCTAAGATCTTTGTTTGCGAATTATGGGCTAATGTCAAATTCTCATCTGCATCCTTCAAGGCTTCTTCCACACGATCAAATTTTCCTTGACGGACTTCTCTTAATAATGTGAGTAACGTACTACGTGCATCCCCTGAATAAGCCACGATCTCAAAACCTAACATTTGCAATTCTTCTTTATTCATCTTCCATTCCTCCAACTTAAATGATTGTTTTTGTTTCACTGACGAATTTGTACCAATAGGCGGACTCTTTAGGGTAACGTTTTTGTGTTTCGAAATCGACATAGAAGAGTCCGTATCGTTTGTTGTAACCATTTGACCAAGAGAACAAATCCATTAACGACCATAGGAAATAGCCTTTCACGTTTACTCCAGCAGATATAGCTTGGCTCAATGATTCTAAATAGACTTTCAAATATTCGATCCGCGGTTGGTCCATGATTACACCATCATCGAACTGATCTTTGAATCCCATCCCATTTTCAGTGATGTAGATTTTATTGTAGTGAGGATAATCTTCCTTGATACGTAACAATAGATCATATAACCCTTCTGGATAGATCAACCAGTCCCAATCCGTTCGAGGAATTCCTTCTTTATAGATCCGTTCTCCAATTCCTTTTACTTTATAAACAGAAGTTCCTTTGTCCCCTGTTCCATTATGATGGATCGCATTCTCTCCATGATACGCTTTGACAAAGTGACATTGATAATGGTTGATACCCAAGTAATCATTACGGTGCGAGGCACGCTTCATCTCCGCCAGATCCTCTTCCGGAAACTCATAACTTGCGTCGTTCGCTTCACAAATCTCAGCAAGTGCTGACAATGTTTCATCAGAGTAATATCCTAAGTAAGTGGCATCTAGTAGAAAACGGATCGACAACGCATCATCTAAGAATGCTGCATGTTGATCTTCCAAAGCGTCCGATGCAGGATATTTCGTTTCTAAAGAATGAACCACACCAATTTCACCGGCATATCCCTCGTCCTTGAACAAGTTCACCACCCTTGCGTGCGCATACATCATGTTATGCAAACAAGCAATGATTTTGGTAAAATCATAGGTGATTCCTGGTGGGAAAATCCCTAATAAATATTGATTCGTTGCCACTGGATAAATCTCGTTGAATGTACTCCAGTAACGTACTTCTTTAAATTCATCAAAGCAAAATTTTGCATACGCAACAAACGCTTCTATATTGTCTCTATTTAAAAAATCACCCTGATCAAATAAAACTTTTGGAGTATCAAAATGATGGAGCGTCACAAAAGGAAGTACACCATGTTTCTCACAAGCTGCAAAGACCTTATGGTAAAATGCCACACCCTCTTCATTCACTTTCCCAGTTCCATCAGGAAAAATACGACTCCACGCAATGGATAAACGTAACCCATTCACACCAAACTTCTCACATAATTCAATATCTTTTTCATATTGATGATAGAAATCACTTGCCGGATCAGGACTGAATCTTCCTTGTTTCTCTAAAAACTCGTCCCAAGCAACTTCACCTTTTCCGCCTTCTTTTGTTGCACCTTCTACTTGGTATGCCGCTGTTGCTCCGCCAAAAATAAAATCTTCTGGTAATTTCAGCATCTCTTCCCCTACCTTCTTGTCTACTAATTTATATAACAACACGAATTGTAATCGCATTCAAAACATTTGTCAACAAAAACAAACAAATTCAATCAATAAATTGCATTTATTTGAAATAAAAGCGGGAATTGTTTGTTTAGGTTGATTATTTTTGTTTGCATGTGTTTGTTTTTGTTGACCTACATTCTATTCTATGGTAGATTATTTGTGAATTGGGAGTGATTAGATGTTAAAAAGAGAGCGCTTACTAACAATTAGTGAGATGGTGAATAAAAAAGGGATTTTAACGGTCAGTGAGATCATCGAACAATTGAATGTCTCTGATATGACCGTTCGTCGAGATTTGGATGAGCTAGAAAAGTCAGGAAAATTATTGCGTATCCATGGCGGGGCCCAAAGTCTCACCTATACCCTCGACCAAGAATTATCACATACAGAAAAATCAGTCATGCAAATCAAAGAAAAGCAACAGATTGCGGCAACAGCTGCACAGTTGATCAATGAAGGCGACACAGTCTTTTTGGGCCCAGGAACAACGATCGAGTTATTAGCTTCTCACTTGATCCACAGAAAACTGCGGATCATTACGAATAATTATGCCGTTTTTGAAGTGTTAGCCCAAGCAGAAGTTCCCGAAATTTTGTTGATCGGTGGCGACTTTCGAAAAAACACTGGTGCATTTGTCGGCCCCATCACCAACGATAACCTCAGAAAACTGAAGTTCACCAAATCATTTATCAGCGCTAACGGTGTGCATAATGAAGCAATCTCAACCTATAGTACCGAAGAAGGTGAAGCTCAACAAATTGCCTTGAACCATTCGAAAAATAAATACTTATTAGTGGATCACCAAAAATTTAATCGCGATGACTTTTATATCTTTTATCAATTACATGATTTTGATTTACTGATTACTGATCCACACATCAAACCACATGTGAAAGATCATTATTCGCAATATGTCCAAATAAAATTAGCGGAATCGCTAGAAAATGAACTTTAGGAGTGAACGTATGAAAGGAATTATTTTTGATTTTAACGGGACGATGTTCCAAGACTCCCATTTACATGAAGCGGCTTGGGTCCAAATGATCCATCATTATTCTAAAAAAGAGCTTTCTGATGAAGACATTGTTAAAAATATCCATGGACGTACCAATAGTGAGATATTGAATTATTTTATCTCCCCTACTTTATCGAAAGAAGAAGTCGAGAAACTATCAAACGAGAAAGAGGCATATTATCGCACTCTTTGCTTAGAAAAACCGGATGATTTAGTGCTGACGCAGGGATTGATCGGTACTTTGGACATATTAAAAGAGGAAAACATCCCGATCACGATCGCTACAGCTACAGTCAAAGATAACGTTGAATTTTATTTTGAGATTTTTGATTTAGCAAGATGGTTTGAATTTGATCAAGTCGTTTACGATGATAATACTTTCCCAGGTAAACCACAACCTGATATCTTTATCAAAGCCGCAAAAAAATTAGCTCTTGAACCAAAAGATTGCTTGGTCATTGAAGATGCTTATTCTGGACTTTTAGCAGCCAAGCGTGCAAATATCGGTACGATCATAGCCATTGATCCATTTGGGAAAAATCGCCAGTTATTCTCCAATCAAGAACTAAGAAAAGATGGTGTGATAGAGAATTTTGATGATTTCTATCTCAATTTCTTCTCCACTGCAACTTCATCAAAAAAGAGAGTGGGACAATAGTCCTTTCTCAAAAATAGAAATGAGTCCAATTTTGATGTGTTTTGTCAAAATTGGACTCGTT
>NZ_JADNNI010000029.1:0-15130 GCF_015556925.1 Enterococcus sp. 1001283B150225_161107_E12
AACGAGTCCAATTTTGACAAAACACATCAAAATTGGACTCATTTCTATTTTTGAGAAAGGACTATTGTCCCACTCTCTTTTCATTTCGTTTGTAACGATCATAACGATTGTACAAAATAATCAAATAATTTTTGATCGAGTGGATTTTTTTGATGAATAAGCTCAGGATGCCATTGAACACCAAGTATTCGTTGGTCGGATCCTCTACTTTCAACAGCTTCCACCAATCCATCAGGAGAATACGCTGTCGCTTTTAGTGTGGGAGCAAGATCTCTGATTGCTTGGTGATGATAAGAATTCACAAAATAAGAAGTAGGTAATATTTCGTGGAGTCTACTATCTGGTTCGACTGTGATTTCATGCGTAGCAAATTGCGGTGGGGTTGGTTGTTGTTCATGTTTGACTGACCAATTTGGATATAACGTAAGGTCTTGGTAGAGATTCCCACCTAACGTTACATTCAATAATTGCATCCCACGACACACAGCTAAGATCGGTTTGTTTTGCTTCAATGCTTCATGGATCAACGCCTGTTCAAACAAATCTCGATCGAGGTTTGTTTCTGTCAATTTAGGGTGAGGCGCTTCGTTGTAGAGCGAAGGACTGACATCCTGACCACCAGCAAGGAGTAGCTTATCGACGAGCTGAATGTAGTCACGAGCGCTTTCTGTGGAAGAAATAGGGAAAAGCAAAGGCAAGCCCCCTGCTTGCTGTACCGCATTAACAAAACCTTGCGGGGTGTAAGTGACTTGATTTCCTTGAAATGTTTCTGTAGCCCGCAGTAATTGATTGGCCGCGATACCAATTTTTTGATGCATACGATTTCCTCCATTCATTAACTACTTCTATTTTAGCAATAGTTTAAAAAAAATTAAAATATTTGTTTTGGAAAACGTACGTAATTATATAATAGGTAGAATGTTTATCTAAAGTTGCTCATTTACTGTCAGTTGTGAACTTTCTGAAAGGAAAAAGGGATCTGTTAGTTGAAATTTTACCTGAATTTGTTATACTTGTAAGTAAGAAATATATAAATGGTTGGGCGCAAGCTTCAAGGATCTAGTTCTTCAAGGGGTGAGAAGAACATTTTTTTGAAAGTGCCTAAATTATCTGAAGTTATTTTTAGAGGGACATACTTTCAATGAAAAAAGAAAGGATGTCCCTCTTTTTTTTAGAGAAAGGAAGTGGGGAATGTGTTAGAAGCCTTAGAAAAAATCAAACAAGCTGAAAAAGAAAATGAACAAGCGATGAAAAAGCTTCAGCAAGAGTTAAAAGATTATAAAGAAGCAAAAGATGTCGAATTGGATCAACTTCGTGCAAGTCAAAAACAACATTTGGAACAGTTGTTTGAAGAAAAAAAACGAGCGGAACAGCAAAAAGCGATTGCTGAAAAAAATAAATTGAACGAAGACGCTAGACGATTGCAATCTATCGTACAAGAACAATATGAGAAGCAACGTCAGCAAGCGGTTGACGCGATCATTGAAAGGGTGAAAGAAACCTATGGCCGTCACTAAGATGGAAAAAGTGACTCTCATTTCCGATAAACAAAATCAGGATGCCTTATTACAAGCAATCCAAGGTATCCAAAATGTAGAGATTCGCGATCTTTTTCAAGAAACGACAAATAATCAATGGGTGGATACTTATTTTCCTAAAGCAGCGATTTTCGAAAAAGAACCGATCGTCAATGCGCTTACTAGTCGGATCATGCAAACAAGAGAAGCTGTTCAATTCATTGATCATCACGGGGACAAGCAACAAAAGAAACAACACCTCAAACGAAGAGAAGTGACCTTGCAGGAACTAGAAGCAAATTATTCGGAAGAAGATTTTACGAAGCGTTTAACTGAAATATTAGGGTTAAAGAAACAATGGGAAACATTGGCAGAACAACGAGAACAACTGTCAGAGCAGGAAGACTGGTTGACACATTGGGCAAATCTGGATGTTATACCGCAAAGCTTTCGTAGTCACCAAACAACAGTTGAGATGGGAACGATCAGTGTTGCTAATGCGATAGAATTTCGAGAAGCATTAGCAAAAGTACCAGAGGTCTACGTGGAAGAAGTTAGCGAAACAGACCACTTCGTTTACTTGACTTACGTGGTGCTCAAAACTTCAGCATCTATTGTCGATGAGATTGTTACTCGTTATGGTTTTGTCAAAGAAGCATATCCTTATGAGCAGACGCCAAAAGAACAGCTACAGGAAATCAAGCAAGAGTTGCAAGCTTGTTACGAAGCACAAAAACAATTAGCGATCAAAATCGGTCGTTGTAGCAGTTACATCCAAGAATTGGAATGGGCAGAAGAAATCCTCTTGGCAATGGCAGAACGAGAAGCAGTGAAGGATCGATTTGTCATGGCGCCTTACCTGATCGTTGTCCAAGGCTGGGTCGGCGAGGACGAAAAGCAAGAATTGATCCAGCAGGTAGAAAATACGTTGTCTGCTGATGAAGTCTTTCTTAGCTTTGAAGCGCCCACCGAAGAAGAGATCGATCAAGAAGTACCAACGAAATTGAAGAACCATCCAATAGTGGCACCTTTTGAAATGCTGACGGAAATGTATAGTTTACCTAAGTATCATGAAATTGATCCGACACCATGGATGACGCCATTTTATCTTGTCTTTTTCGGGATGATGGTGGCTGATATTGGTTATGGTTTACTCATGCTTATAGGCGCAATCATTGCACAAAAATTGTTGGTATTGCCTCGAGGGATACAGCGATTTGCTAAGTTTTTCGAAATCTTAGCGATTCCGTCGATCATCTGGGGATTTATTTACAGTTCCTTCTTTGGCCAAGCGTTACCGACAGAAGTGTTAGGTATCCACTTACCCTTCCCATTGTTGTCTACAACAGATGATGTCAATACGATTTTAGTCTTGTCTGTCATATTTGGGCTTATCCAAATCTTAGTCGGGTTGTTTCTTGCAGCAAAAGAGCATATCAAGCGCAAAGATTACGTGGATGCGATCAATGATGGATTTGCTTGGCAAGGGATTTTAGTGGGAGTCGTCCTTTTATTGCTTGGTAGTATGATCGTCAAGAATCCGATTTTTGTTTATCTAGGTGCAGGATTAGCGATTTTATCAGCGCTATGTATTTTGGTCATTCCGATTTTCCAATCTTCATCTAAAGCCAAAGGTGCTGCAAAAGGAGCCTATAATTTGTATGGTTTGACTGGTTATATCGGTGATCTAGTGAGTTATACACGATTGATGGCTTTGGGGATCTCTGGCGGGAGTATCGGGGCTGCCTTCAATATGTTGGTTGCTTTCATGCCGCCAGCCGCACGTTTTAGTGTCGGGATCTTATTGATCATCGCTTTACATGCGTTGAATATGTTCTTGACCTTGCTTAGTGCCTACGTGCATGGCGCAAGATTGCAATATGTCGAATTTTTCGGCAAGTTTTATACCGGAGGCGGACGGGCCTTCGATCCACTGAAAACAGCGGAAAAATATGTCAATATCAATCATAAAAAAAAGTAAAATAATTGGAGGAATTTTAAAAAATGATGGATTACTTAATTGCTCAAAATGGTGGAATGGTGTTTGCGGTATTAGCGATGGCAACAGCCACGATCTTTTCAGGGATTGGATCAGCGAAAGGCGTGGGGATGACCGGTGAAGCCGCAGCTGCATTGACAACAAGTCAACCAGAAAAATTCGGACAAGCGTTGATTTTACAATTACTTCCCGGAACACAGGGACTTTATGGCTTCGTAATCGCCTTCTTGATCTTTATCAATTTAAATGCAGATATGTCGGTTGTCCAAGGGCTGAATTTTTTAGGCGCATCTTTACCGATTGCCTTTACTGGATTGTTTTCTGGGATTGCTCAGGGGAAAGTATCTGCTGCAGGTATCCAAATCTTAGCGAAAAAACCAGAACACGCAACTAAAGGAATTATCTTTGCCGCAATGGTTGAAACTTACGCAATCTTAGGCTTCGTTATTTCTTTCTTATTAGTATTGAATGCTTAAACAAGGAGGAAAAACAATGAACGCCATTGATAATATCATTCGTCAAATGAATGAAACAGCTGAAGCAGAACGAGCGGCGTTTGAAAAAGCAGAACGTGAAAAAATCGATCAGCAGTTCAAAATCGAGCGTGCGCGTTTAGAAGCAGACGATGAAAAGCAAAAATCTAAAGAACTTGAAGAAATCGAAAAGAGTTACCGTCAATTAAGAAATCGCCAACAGGTGGAAGTGCGTCAAGCAACACTCAATGAAAAACAAGAATTTTTACATCGTTTGTTTGCTGAAGCACGTCAAGAATTAGAAAGTCGGCCAGCAGAAGATCAACTTGCCTTCATGTTCAATATGGTGCAGAATTTATCCTTATCTGGTGATGTTACTTTATTAGCCGGAGAAAAATCTGCTGCCATTTTAACTAATGAAGTAGTGACAAAGTGGAATCAACAGCTGCCTTTTACCTTGCATCTCAGTGATCGAAGGATTGCCAAAGAAGCAGGATTTTTGATTGATGACCAAGGCGTACAATACAACTTTGTCTATCGTGATCTAGTACAAGAAGTGCAAGAACAGATGCGCTTTGAAATTGCGAAGCAACTATTCGAGTAAGGAGGGATCGGTGAATGGAGTATCATGAATTAAATCCCTTGATTCGTGGAAGAGAATTAGAACTTTTATCAAAAGAAGACTTTGACCGCATGATCCAGACGAAATCATTGGACGCATTAGGCGAAATGTTAAAAACAACGATTTATCATCCTTATATCTACGAAGGTTTTGAACGGGACTTTGAGGAAAATCTGTTGGCTGAATCGGGCAAACTGTTTACCTGGTTGAAAGAATCAGCACCAGAACCCGAAGTCGTTTGGGTCTATACGATGCGTTATACGTTCCATAATTTAAAAGTATTGACAAAAGCTGAGATGACGGGCAAAAATCTGGATCACCTGTACCGGAACGATGGGTTTTATTCATGCGAAGCGTTAAAGCAAGCAATCCATACACAAGCCTCTACAGAATTACCTTCGCAGTTGATGGATAGTATTCGTGAAGTCCATGAATATTGCGAAGAATCCTCTGTGTTACAAGGAATCGATGTTATCTATGATCGCTATTTCTTGACAGAGCAACGCCGTCTTGGAGAGAAACTTGGGTATCCGGAATTACTGGAAGAAATCATTGCGTTTATTGATTTGACTAATATCACGACGATGGCACGCGGTATCTTGCAACAACGATCCAGCGGATTTATGACCGCAGTACTTTCAAGTTCTGGCAGTATCCCGAAAGAAACGTTTTTGAGTTTCGTCAAAAGCGAGTTGGATACCTATTTGAACTTTCTGCAAACAACAGATTATCGTCAATTGATCGAACCTGCAATCCATGAAGGAGAACTAGATTTTGTTCGATTAGAACAAATCAAAGACGATTACTTATCTTCGCTGTATGAAGCCGCACAAACGCAGGCTTTTGGCCCGTTGCCTTTACTTGCTTTCATGAATGCAAAAGAAATTGAGAGTAAAAATCTTCGGTTATTAGTGATCGGTAAGAAAAATCACTTTGATAATGAAACGATCAGAGAAAGGGTGAGACAAGTCTATGACGCATAAAATCGGTGTCGTTGGCGACAAAGATTCTGTTTTACCATTTAAATTATTTGGGTTTGATGTGCACTATGCGACAGAGCCACAAGAAGTGAGACGCGCAATCGAACAAATGGCAAAAAGCGCCTATGGAGTGATCTATGTCACAGAACAATCGGCGGCAATGACGCCTGAAACGATTGAACGCTATAAAGAATCGATGACACCAGCAATCGTCCTTATCCCTAGCCATCAAGGAACGATGGGGATCGGCGTGACAGAGATCCAAAAGAGTGTGGAAAAAGCAGTTGGACAAAATATCTTATAGAATGTAAAGGAGATAGTGCCTTGCAAATTGGAAAAATCATAAAAGTCTCCGGCCCTCTCGTGATGGCAAAAAATATGTCAGATGCAAGTATCCAAGATATGTGCTTAGTGGGAGAGTTAGGAGTTATCGGCGAAATCATTGAGATGCGCGGAGATGTCGCATCAATACAAGTATACGAAGAAACTTCGGGGATCGGCCCTGGTGAACCCGTTCGTTCAACAGGTGAAGCGTTATCTGTCGAGTTAGCGCCTGGGATCATTTCACAAATGTTTGATGGGATCCAACGGCCATTGGATACGTTCATGGAGATCACGCAAAGCAACTTTTTAAGTCGTGGTGTCCAATTACCCGCATTAGATCACGAGAAAAAATGGTGGTTTGAAGCAACTGCTGAAGTCGGGCAAGAAGTCAGTACCGGAGATGTTCTAGGCGTGGTGGATGAAACAAAGATCATTCAACACAAAATCATGGTACCTCATGGTGTCAAAGGAAAAATCAAAAAAATCGAAGCCGGATCATTTACGATCGATGAAGTGGTTTGTATCATCGAAACAGAAGATGGTTTGCGAGAATTGACGATGTTACAAAAATGGCCTGTTAGACGTAGTCGTCCGATCAAAGCAAAATTGAATCCGGACGCGCCAATGATCACTGGGCAACGTGTTATCGATACCTTTTTCCCAGTGACAAAAGGCGGAGCTGCCGCTGTACCTGGCCCTTTTGGTGCCGGTAAAACAGTTGTTCAGCATCAAATTGCTAAATGGGCGGATGTCGATATGGTCGTTTACGTTGGTTGTGGTGAACGTGGTAATGAGATGACGGACGTACTGAATGAGTTTCCGGAATTGATCGATCCTAATACAGGTGAATCATTGATGGAACGTACCGTATTGATTGCCAATACATCGAATATGCCAGTAGCCGCACGGGAAGCATCGATCTATACAGGGATCACCATTGCGGAATATTTCCGTGATATGGGCTATGATGTGGCGATCATGGCAGATTCGACCTCTCGTTGGGCAGAGGCATTGCGAGAAATGAGTGGACGTTTAGAAGAAATGCCTGGTGATGAAGGCTATCCTGCTTATTTAGGTTCTCGTTTAGCAGAATACTATGAGCGTTCAGGACGTGTCATTGCTTTAGGTAATGAAGAACGTGAAGGAAGTATTACAGCGATCAGCGCGGTTTCACCATCTGGTGGAGATGTTTCTGAACCAGTGACTCAAAATACGTTGCGTGTCGTGAAAGTTTTCTGGGGATTAGATTCCAGTTTGGCACAGAAGCGTCATTTTCCATCTATCAATTGGATCCAAAGCTATTCTCTTTATTCGTCAGAAGTGGGACGTTATATGGATCAGATCCTACAAGAGAATTGGGCAGAGATGGTGGCAGAAGGAATGCGTATCTTGCAACAAGAAGAGCAATTGAATGAAATCGTACGTCTTGTTGGTGTCGACTCACTTTCAGATAATGATCGCTTGACGCTTGAAGTAGCAAAATCCATTCGTGAAGATTACTTACAACAAAATGCGTTTGATGAGGTGGATACATTTACTTCTAGAGAAAAACAATTCAAGATGTTGAAATTGATCCTATCTTTTGGTGAAGAAGCACGTCAGGCGATTTCATTAGGTGCTTATCTCAGTGAGATCATGAAAGGAACTGTGGGATTGAGAGAACGAATCGGTCGTAGTAAATTCGTGCCAGAAACAGAATTAGAGAAATTAGATGAAATCCAAGCGAATATCAAACCAACGATCCAAGCAATCGTTTCAGAAGGAGGAATGACCGATGATTAAAGAATATCGAACAATTGGTGAAGTGGTCGGTCCTTTGATGGCGGTCGAGAAAGTCGCTGGGGTGAAATATGAAGAATTGATCGAAGTTCGTATGCAAAATGGCGAGATTCGTCGTGGACAAGTACTTGAAGTACAAGAAGACAAAGCGATGGTCCAAATCTTTGAAGGAACTAGTGGGATCAATCTTAGAGATTCAACGGTCCGCTTTTTAGGACACCCATTAGAGTTAGGTGTTTCTGAGGATATGATCGGTCGTGTATTTGACGGGTTAGGTCGACCAAAAGACAATGGGCCAGAAATCCTACCAGAAAAATACTTGGACATCAATGGAGAAGTCATCAACCCGGTGGCTCGCGATTATCCTGATGAGTTTATCCAAACAGGTATCTCAGCAATCGATCACCTGAACACTCTAGTCAGAGGACAAAAATTGCCGGTATTTTCCGGCTCTGGTTTGCCACACAAAGAATTAGCTGCTCAAATTGCGAGACAAGCGACGGTATTAGACTCTTCTGATGATTTTGCAGTTGTTTTTGCTGCCATTGGAATCACCTTTGAAGAAGCAGAATTCTTTATGGAAGACTTCCGCCAGACGGGAGCGATTGATCGTTCGGTGATGTTCATGAACTTAGCAAATGATCCAGCCATCGAACGGATCGCAACGCCTCGTATGGCATTGACTGCGGCTGAATATCTCGCCTATGAAAAAGGGATGCACGTGTTAGTCATCATGACAGATATGACCAACTATGCCGAAGCATTACGAGAAATCTCTGCTGCCCGTCGTGAAGTACCAGGTCGTCGCGGCTATCCAGGGTATCTTTATACGAATTTAGCGACTTTATATGAACGTGCTGGTCGAATCCGTGGGTTGAAGGGTTCTGTGACACAGATCCCGATCTTGACCATGCCAGAAGATGATAAGACACATCCGATCCCTGATTTGACCGGCTATATCACAGAAGGACAAATCATTTTGACAAGGGAATTGTATAAGAGCGGCATCCAACCACCGATCGATGTCTTGCCTTCACTTTCACGTTTGAAAGATAAAGGGACAGGTGAAGGGAAAACTAGAAAAGATCATGCAGCAACGATGAACCAATTGTTTGCGGCGTATGCTCAAGGAAAGCAAGCCAAAGAATTAGCTGTTGTCTTAGGGGAATCGGCGTTGTCAGATGTGGACAAAATCTATGCTAAGTTTGCGGAACGTTTTGAAAAAGAATATGTCAATCAAGGTTTTTATACCAACCGCTCGATCACTGAAACGCTGGATCTAGGATGGGAACTTTTAGCCATGCTTCCACGAACAGAATTAAAACGGATCAAAGACGATCTGCTTGACCAGTACCTGCCAGAAGGGGAGTGAGTGTCTGATGGTTCGATTAAATGTTAATCCGACACGAATGGAATTGACACGACTCAAAAAACAATTGACGACTGCAACAAGAGGACACAAATTGTTGAAGGATAAGCAGGATGAATTGATGCGTCAATTCATCCTACTGATCCGTAAGAACAATGAACTGCGCCAAGTAGTAGAAAAAGAAATGACAGCAGCTATGAGCGATTTTGTCCTTGCGAAAGCTTCATTACCTGAAGCCTTCATTGATGAATTGTTTGTACTACCGGCTGAAAATGTCGAGTTAGCTGTTATCGAAAAAAACATCATGAGCGTCAAAGTACCGATCATGAATTTTGAATATGACGAACAGCTAGGCGAAGCGCCGGTGGATTATGGCTATTTGAATTCCAATGCAGAATTAGACCGTTCGATCGATCGTTTTACCTCATTTCTTCCTAAGCTCCTTGAGTTGACAGAAATCGAGAAAACCTGTCAACTCATGGCCGGTGAGATCGAAAAAACACGGCGTAGAGTGAATGCGTTAGAGTACATGACGATTCCACAACTAGAAGAAACGATCTATTATATCAAGATGAAGTTAGAAGAAAATGAGCGTGCGGAAGTTACTCGCTTGATCAAAGTGAAAAATATGGGGAACGCTGATTAGCTAAGTCATCCGTGCAAATTAGTAACGTTGTTCGTTCATCCGAGCTACAGTTCTAAGCTCCGAAGAATAGGCCGTAAATGTCGGAAAATATCTTTAACTAATTTCGGACGTTTATGGCTTATTATCAGGAGTTTTTTCTTTTTGTAGAACTCATTTGAGCATGCCTATTGTTTGTTCGAAAGCATGTGTATCAAACGAACAGGTATAAGGGAGGAAAAAGACTCAAATTCTTTGCTGGAAGAAGAAAAAGAGGGTAAGATAAGGGATGAAAAGAGAGCGAGCGTTTGGCGGACTTACTTTTACATCCGTGAGAGCAATAGCTACTTCATTTGTTCGTTGCGAAGGTAGCTAACGGTCTTAGAGGAGTGATTCGAATGAAACAGAGGATAACAAAACAACTGTCACCAGTTCAATTGATTGCTGTTGGCTTTTTTCTTTTGATCTTAGTTGGTGGCAGTTTACTTACTTTGCCTTTCTTTAGTAAAAGCGGCGAACCGACGAATTATATTGATGCATTATTTACTGCAACTTCAGCCGTCTGTGTCACTGGTTTGACTACATTGAACACTGCGGCGCATTGGAATGAAGCCGGTCAGTTTCTGATCATGGTTTTGATCGAGATCGGTGGTTTAGGCTTTATGATGATCCCCATTATTTTCTTTGCAGTAGCGAAGAAAAAAGTCAGCTTTAGTATGCGGATCTTACTAAAAGAAGCATTGAATCTTGAAATCATGTCAGGAGTTATGAGTTTGATGCTCTATATCTTGAAATTCGCAATGGTCATCCAAGGGCTGGGAGCACTTGCCTTGAGTTTTACATTTGTGCCGACTTACGGATGGACAAAAGGGATTTGGTACAGTATCTTCCATGCCGTATCAAGTTTTTGTAATGCTGGGTTTGATTTGTTAGGAGATAGCTTAGCAAATGATCAGCCAAACATCTATCTCTTAATGGTGGTCTCTGCGCTGATCATTGCTGGTGGGTTAGGTTTCATTGTTTGGCGGGATCTACTTAGTTATCATAAAGTAAAGAAAATCACTCTCCACTCAAAAATTGCATTGATTGTCACTGGTGGCTTATTGGTGGGCGGTTTTATCGTCTTTTTCTTTACCGAACAAAATGCGATCCATCTAGTTGAAGGAACTTATCTTGAACGTTTAGCAAATACGTTCTTCATGAGTGTCACACCAAGAACAGCTGGTTACTACTCCATCGACTATTTACAAATGAGTCATGCCGGCTTGATGTTGACAATGATCTTGATGTATATCGGTGGAACATCCGGTTCAACAGCAGGTGGGTTAAAGACCACTACTTTGGGCATCCTATTGATTCAAATGCATGCGACATTTAACGGGAAAACCAGAGCTGAAGCTTTCGGACGAACTATTCGCCCAGCAGCAGTACTTCGCGCACTGACATTGTTTTTCGTTACATTGTCTTTATGTATGTTAGCGATCATGGTCTTGTCTGTGACTGAGACGATCCCAGAAACTTCAGGCATCGAATATATTGCTTTTGAAGTGTTCTCAGCTTTTGGAACAGTTGGGTTGACAATGGGGTTGACGCCAGATCTGACAGAAGTCGGGAAACTGATCATCATGTCATTGATGTATATCGGACGTGTAGGGATTTTAACCGTCTTTTTCTCTATTCTTGTAAAAGGAAATCAAGTAGGGACGAAGTACAAATATCCAGAAGAGAGCGTATTGATCGGTTAACAGTAAGTGGTTTTAAGAACAGAAAAAAACAGAGGAAGTTGACACGCGGTGTTCACATCCTCTGTTTTTTAGTATTGCTCTATTTATTTTGTACGAATGACTTCGATTTTGTAACCATCAGGATCGACAACGAAGTAATAAGACGGAGCTGTTCCTGGCAGTCCTTTCAAGTCAGTCACGTTGAAGCCTGCTGCTTGATGTTTTTCATGAAGTGCTTCTAAGTCTTCAACTGAAATAGCGATATGACCGTAGCCGTTTCCTAAATCATAGCCTTCATGATCATAGTTGTAAGTCAACTCTAATTCGTAGTCATCTCCTGGTAAAGTCAAGTAAACTAGCGTGAACTTGTTTTCTGGAAAATCGCGACGACGACTTTCTTCAAAGCCGAATGCTGTTTGATAGAATTTTAAAGAAGCGTCAAGATCTTTAACACGGACGCAAGTGTGAGCCATTTTCATAAGTATATCTTCCTTTCTATTTTACCTTTTCCACATTATCATATCAAAAATTTCAAGTACGCTATGGGTTTGTGCTTGTTTATGAGAAAACTCTCATGTAGAATAGAAAGAAAAAGATGAAGGGACAATGCCTATGAAAACCCCAATGTTTGGCGAAAAAGACGAGTCTGCAAATTACCAAGACCGTTACGCAGCGTATATCATTGTCGAAACACATGGGAAAATCGCAATGATCGAAGCGCCAAATGGTGCCTTTTTTTTGCCAGGTGGTGAAAAAGAGGGACAGGAAACAAATGAAGAAGCGATTTCTCGTGAATTACTGGAGGAAATGGGGATCAGTGCAGAGATTGCTTGTTATCTAGGGGAAGCAGCGGAATATTTTTACTCAAACCATCGAAAAACTTACTTCCACAATCCTGGCTATTTTTATGTAGCAAAGAGTTGGCAAAAGGTAGGGGAACCCACCGAAAAAGACCAATCGATCTGGTGGGTCACTCCTGAAACTGCCTTAGAAAAATTAAAACGAGGAAGTCATCGTTGGGCAGTGGAAAAATGGCTAGCGATGAAAGAAAATTGAACAAAAAAACAGCTCATAAGAAAGAGCCGATACTTCGGTCTTCGAAATGAGCTGTTTTTTTGTTCATTGCTTTTTATAAAACAAATTTTTTGATTGCTTCGGCCACACCGTGTTCATCGTTGGTTGCAGTGACTACATTAGCCGCTTCTTTTATCAACGGAACGGCATTTCCCATCGCCACGCCTAATCCAGCGTATTCGATCATCGACAAATCATTTTCGTTGTCACCGATTGCCATGATCTCCTCTTGTTTGATTCCAAGATGTTGGGCTAAGTTAGCAACAGCAGCGCCTTTACTTGCTTCTTTGTTCAAGATTTCAAAGTAGAAAGGTGAACTCTTGACAGTCGTATATTTGTCGCGGAAAGTTTGTGGTAAACGAGCGATGGCCGCATCTAGGATCGCTGGTTCATCGATCATCATCATCTTCACGATACTCATATCAGGTGTCATTTCATCAGCTGTCCGATATTTCAATGGCATATTGACTAAAAAAGCTTCATGGACAGTATAGGGACTGATATCACGATTCGTTGTATAGATCGTTTGATCATCGATCGAATGCAAATGACTCCCCACACGTCTGGCCATGACTTCGATCTCCAAGAAATCTTCATAAGTCAAGCCATGACGAGCAATGATCTTGCCGGATTTTGTTTGCTGGACTAACGCACCGTTATAAGTGATCACATAATCGTTATCTTGGTATAATCCCAATTCATTCAATTGGTTTTTGACTCCTGGAAGCGGACGACCTGTACATAGTACGATTGCCACGTTTTTTTCCACAGCGCTTGCAATTGCTTCTTTTACTTCTTGTGTGATTTCTCTTTTTTCGTTTAAAAGGGTGCCATCGATATCGATAGCGACTAATTTGATAGACATAAAATTCTCCTTAGTTAGTTTATTTCTTCAATCAATGCGCCATTATGGATATGACGCGCAAATTCTTGGTAGGTTTCATCAAAAAGATCATAGTGATTACGCAAGGTAGGATCGACCATTTCTTTCGGAAAGAAGAAGCGTTCATCTCCTTGTTCTTGCCCTGCGAGTGCAGCAACTAATTGACTGACCTCTGATAATTCTACCAAAGTTCCGTCATTTCGCAAGATTTCGATTTGTGTGCGATGTCTGCCTTCTTCTGGACGGTAAAAATCATAAGGCAGGTCGTAGCTTGAATTGATGGCTGTATAATAGTTTGGATTGTAGCCAACTTTTTCGACCAAAGAGGTCAATTCAGCAATCAGTGGTGACTGACGATCACCAGAAAACATCGCTGATTTCAATGGTTTACGATTTAAGAAGCGTTTGGCTAAGTCACTAAGGATTGGATCAGATGAATCCGTCCATTGACTGAAACACGTATTCAAGACGCCATCATCCAGCTTTAAGTACTCATCTAAACTAAATGTGCCATCTAAAAATGGCAACAGTAACTGTGAATGACGTGCAAAACTATCATCATCTTGGTGATAAAGTTCATGGGCACGATGCAGCAGATGCTCCAAGACGACTTCCATTCCACGAGAAACTGGATGAAAGTAGACTTGGACATACATCTGATAGCGACTGACGATATAATCCTCTACTGCGTGCATCCCATTCATGGAAAAGGCGATCCCACCTTGATAGGGACGAATCACACGTAAAATCCTTGTCAAATCGAACGTACCATATTCTGTACCTGTAAAGTAGGCATCACGTAAAAGGTAATCCATGCGATCAGCATCGATTTGGCTAGAGATCATTTGGACGACTTGTGAATTTGGATACGTTTTTTTGATCACACTAGCCACTTTCTCAGGAAAACCTTCTTCCACGCGATTCAAAATCTGATAGACTTCCGTTTCTGGCGAAGTAATGATCTCTACAGTGATTGCTTCATGATTGGTTTGGAAAATATGTTCAAAGGTATGTGAATAAGGCCCATGGCCAATATCATGGAGTAAGGCGGCACATAAAGTCACGAGACGTTCCCGATCATCCCAACCAGAAGGGCCGATTTTTTCAATGGAGAAATTTCTTGAAAAAATATCACAGATGCGTCGGGAGATTTCGTATACACCGAGTGAATGAGTGAAACGGCTATGTTCTGCGCCATGGAAAGTAAATGACGAAGTACCGAGTTGTTTGATCCGCCGTAATCGCTGGACTTCTTTCGAATTGATCAAGTCTAAAATCACTTGATGTTGCACGTGGATGTAGTTATGCACCGGATCTCTAAAGACTTTTTCCATTGGTAACAGTTTGTATTTATAAGGTGTTGTCATAAGCCAGCTGCTACTCAAAATATAGACAAAAATATCTATATCGAGATTTCTCTACCACTCACGTAGGTAGAATTACTGTTTCATCGAACGCCGCCTCGTCACTTACACACTACTACGGTTTGTCTCGTTCTCTACAGTCGTTGATTCCCGACTAAGCCATCGGTACATATACAAAGTTGCGTGCTTATGCAATTACTTTGTATTCCTTCACATCTTTCAAATTCATACTCGCGTTATAATCCCTATCTGCTACATATCCACAGTTCTCACAGCGATAGGTACGCTCAGATAGCTTTAAATCCACTTTCTTATGCCCACAATCATGACATCGTTTCGAGCTAGGATAGAATCGATCGACTAGTCTTAACTCAATATGATAGACTTTACATTTATCTGC